>JBMDXC010000305.1:0-13630 GCA_048594805.1 Candidatus Entotheonellaceae bacterium
TCGGTGTGGTTGCAGGCTTTGGTGCCGTGGTGCTCATCGTGCAAGGGCCTCATATTAAGGAATGGTGAGGTGACATGGAGAAGCGAATTACTTCAGAGACTACAAGAGGTTAGAGGCAATTGCAAAACTCGCAACCAGTTATTTCGCATATCCTAGCCGTAGCTGTAACGTATCAGTAACAAACATGGTAGGAGGAGAGCCCTATGAGCGACACAGACCGGGTCCAGCGCTGGCGGCAGCAGCAGCGGGAGGAAGGCCTCGAGCCCATGACTGTCTGGTTAAGTCATGACGAGAAGCTGCGACTCGGGGATCTCGCACATACTTGGCACTGTTCCCCTTCGGAGCTGGTGCGGCAAGCACTCGCGCAGTTCCATCCTGGGAAGTCTCCTGTTACAGCATCTGTATCAGATACAGCACAGTTACGGCTACTCATGCAGGAGGCACTTCTCGAGACCACAGCCGTTACTGAACTCGTAACAGATATAGTTACCGCTACGCTGGCGCGGGACCTTCCGCCACTGGTGCGAGAGATGCTCCAGGACCTCAAATCCTTGAGGACGCCAGGAGATGACGTCCCACACCTAGATGCGTCTACTATTCCTGTTACCGTCACGGACAATAACGTAACGGTAACACTGCCTCAGGACATATCCCCAGAGGCCATACCCACGTACATGGATGAGACAGAGATGGTTGCAGCAACAGAAGCAAGCCCCCAGCCCCGCACTTACGGGGAGATTCCTGCTGCGGTGCTGGCCGCCCTGGCGCAACGCCAGCCAGCGACAGCGGCCGAGTTGGCTCAAGTGCTGGGGGATAGCACAAAGGTGGGTACGAAGACCGTGTGGCAAGCTTTGCAACGCCTCTATAACAGCGGCAAAGTGCTTCGGGAGGGGAGACAATACCGGCTGCCTATGTAACAGCTCACGACCATGTCGCCGATGACGTAGCCTCTTCCCCTCGTGGGCTCTGGCAGAGTGCCGGTCCAACTGCGGGAGGAGGGAACAAGGGAAGACGCCTGCAACGTGGGGTAGGCCTAAAAACGTCAGGCATATTCCTGCCCATACATAAAGTCTGTGTGTGTCTTACCTCGGGTTTTACCATTTCAGGGCCATGCCGTGTTCGGCGGATGGAGGTGCAGAGTATTACATTGGACAACAACGGCATGAATCTGGGGCCAGAGAGGGATGCAGTGTGATTACAAGCCCTCACGAGATACGGCTAAGACGGTCTCGCTCCGTGCGTACGGCCTGCACCCGCGGCCAGGCCAGGAATGTCTCCCTGAGCGCAGGCTCCGGAATGCGTGCCGCCACAGCATCAATGGTCTCAACAGCGTGTTGGACACTGGCAAAGGCTGCCTCCAGATTGTTCTGCCCTGCCTGCGATTGGGCTAGCAGGTAGGCAGCCTGCCAGGTAAGCGTCGGGTAGCTGATCTGCCGGGCGATGTGCAGGGCCTCGCGGCAATCTGCCTCAGCCTGGCTCCACTGCCGGGCAGCGAGAGCGATCTCGCCGCGCAACGCGTGAAACCTCGCGATGTACTTCATGGAGCCAGTGGCCCTGGCCTCGATGAAGCCTCGCTCCACCTGGGTCAACGCCCGGTCGGGGTCCCCAAGAGTCAGGAGGGTATCTGCAATATAGGCGCAAAGGTGCATGATCCAGCGCCACCGGTGCGCCCCGAAGCCCTGCTCGTCACGGCTGAGCGTACTTTCCAGCAGGGTGAGGGCCTTCTCCGGTTCACCTAGATGCAGGTAGTCAAACCCCAAGTTGATGAAGGCGCTGATCTCGACATTGGCATTCCCAATACGCTGGCCGAGCTCAGCGCTGTCGCGGTCGTACTCGACGGCATGCTGGAAATCGCCCAGTTCTTGGTGCAGCCAGCCCAGGGTATTGGTGAGCCGTCCCAGGGCGACCATGTTCTCTCGTTCCTTTGCCTTGGTGATGCCGTCGTTGATCGCAGTGCTGGCCTCGGCGTATTCTCCCAGCCCGATGTGGGCGAGGCAACGGGAAGCCTGGGTCCTCGATTCGAGGGCACCGTCGTACAGGTTTGCTGCAGCTCGTTCCCCCTGCTGACAGAGGGTAATCGCCCTCTGGAACTCTCCACGAAAGTTCGCCGCAGCTCCAAGCCAATAAAGGGCATGAGCGATGACATCCTGGAAACCTCTCGCCTCACCGATGCGCAGGGCTTGTTTGAGCTTGGCGTCTTGTTCTAGTAGTTCCCTGTGCGCCTGGTCCACTCCACTGAGGGAAATAAGGCTCCTCGCCACCACCCGCTCGTCGCCCGTCTCGTGGGCAACGCTCAGCGCCTCTTCGCCCAACCTCTGCGTCTGCGGAAGGTGGTCCCACGAGGATGTCGACCAGTGATAGAGTGCTAGATCAGCCAGCGCTTCACCCTCGCTCTGCCTGTCTCCCACCGCACGCGCGTGTGAGCGCATGTGTTCCGCTTCCGCAATCGCGTCCGGGTAGCGCGACAGGAGCAAGTAGACCTGGCCGCGCCGTTGATAGATCTCCATAATGCGCCTGGCTGGCAGGGACGGCACAACCCGAGCCGCCACGGCGAGTGCACGGGCATAGAAGTCTAGGGCAGTCTGGTTGGCGTAGGCGTTCTTCGCTTTGTCCCCGGCAAGGACTAGATAATCAAAAGACTTCTCCCATACCTCACCTTGCACGAAGTGGTGGGCTAACTCTTCGTAATGGTTGGCGAGCCGGTCAGGGTATAGTTCCTCGATGGCATACCCTACAGTCCTGTGCAACTCCTTACGCCGCTGGATCAGGAGGCTGTGATAGGCAACATCCTGGATGACTGCATGCTTGAAGATGTAGGCCGGCTCGGGGAGGAGCCCCAGTTCGTAGATAATCTCTAAGGTCTTGAGCTCCTGCAAGAGCCCTTCGAGCTGGCCCGTGAGTCCAGTGATGCGCTCCAGGAGCCGCACCAGGAATTGTCGGCCGATGACCGAGGCGAGTTGCACCGTGCGCTTGCCGTCTTCACCGAGACGGTCCAGCCGGGCCATGATGATCCCCTGGATGGTATCGGGCACGCGCACGTCGGCAAGAGTTTTGACGAGTCTATAGTCACCATGCTCTCGCTGGAGCACCCCGAGATCGAGGAGGGTCTTGGTGACCTCCTCGATGAACAGCGGCACGCCCTCCGCCTTCTGTATGAGGGCGGTGTGCAGCTCCTGCGGGAACTGTGCCGTGCCCAGGACACGGCTGGCCATCACCGCCGTCTCAGTCTCTGAGAGGCTGTGGAGCGTGAGCGTCGTGTAAAAGCTCCGGCTCCCGAACGGCGGCGTGTACTCGACCCGGTAGGTCAGGATAAGCAGCAGCGGCACGGCTGCCACCGCGTCCATCAGAGCATTCAGCAACTCTTCGCTGCTGGTGTCGATCCAGTGTAGATCCTCCACCACCAGCACCAGGGGGCGCAAGCGCGCTCCACGCAGGATCAGGACGCGTACAGCCTCGAAGATCTTCCGGCGCCGCGCTATGGCCTCCATCGCTGCGACCGCGGGGTCGCCCGGGTCAACCGACAAGAGGTAACGCATCGCCGAGATGTGCGCCTCGACCTCCCCCATGCGGCGCATGCCGTGCTCGATCTTGGCGATGATCTCGGGCTCCCCGTCCAATTCCTGGATGCCGAAATTCTCCCGAAGCTGGTCAATGATAGGTAGGAACGGGATGGACTCACCGAAGGAGATGCAGCGGCCTTCGAGCCAGGTCACCACGTCCCCAGCCGCTGCCAGGGCACGACGGCATTCCAGCACGAGGCGTGATTTGCCCATGCCGGCCTCACCGGTGATGAACGCTACCTGCCCTCGTCCTGCCTTCACTTCACTAAAGCGGTCGAGGAGTAGGCCGAGCTCGCGCTCACGCCCGACCAGAGGCGTGAGGCCGCGCTCGACCGCCACGTCAAAGCGCATGCGACGGCCGCGCGGGCGCAGCACCTCAAAGGCGCGTACCGGGGCATGCCCCTTGACCGGCATCTCGCCCAGGTCAAGGGTCTCGAAGAAGCCACCGACCGTCTGGTGCGTCGCTTCACTCACCAGCACGCTGCCCGGGCGAGCCATCTGCTGCAGGCGCGCCGCCAGGTTCGTAGTGTCTCCCACGGCGGTGTAATCCATGCGCAGGTCATCGCCAATCTTGCCAACGACCACCAGGCCGGTGTTGAGTCCCAGGCGCATCTGCAAAGCCAGACCGCGCTGCGCCTGGAGCTCCTCACTATATGCCCGCAGCGCGCGCTGCATGCCCAGGGCGGCGTGTACCGCCCGGCGCGGACTATCCTCGTGAGCCACCGGGGCGCCGAACAGGGCCATCACGCCATCCCCGGTGTACTGGTTAATCGTGCCTTCGAAACGGTGCACCTCCGCGGTGATCAGCTCGAAGCAGCGATCGATAATCTGGTGCACCTCTTCCGGGTCGAGCTGCTCGGCCAGGGTCGTGAAGCCAGTCATATCGGCGAACAGGACGGTCACCTGGCGGCGCTCCCCTTCCAGGGCGCTGCGGGATTGCAGAATCTTCTCGGCCAGATGCGACGGCGTGTAGCCCTGGCGCTTTCCCTCAGGGCGACGGGAAAGCCGGTCTAGGGCGCTAGCAGTGTGCACATCAGGAGGTTGGGGAGCAGTCAAGGCCATGCCGCACTGGCCGCAGAACTTGAACGTGGGCTGGTTCTCGGCACCACAGCGGGGGCAGAGCTGGGCAAGCGGCGTGCCGCACTGCCCGCAGAATTTCATCGTCGGAGGATTGTCGAATTGACAACTGAAGCACCGCATCGTCCTCCTCCATCCTCACGCAGTGGTATCCTCGACGTGCCATGTCTCATCACACGTCTGAGAGCGCTGCGCCCGCGCCTCAGGTGATATGCAGCAGCACGAGAGTATCATAGCACAGCTCTGGGCTGCCTGTGCACCGCGTGCCACGGTCATGTCGTTGTGATCTCATACTATACACTGCACCCCCATGTGCCGAACACGGCATGGCCCTATGACCGTTGTGAGTGGGGTAGTACCCCTGGACAGGGAAGACTGGGAGTATGAAAAAGCCCATCCCGTTCCTCCAACCTTCGAGCGCTGATCCCGTGTCTCTTGCTGGGGTGGCTGTGCATAGTCTCATCCAACTGTTACCTTCGGGCACTGCCTTTTGTATTGGTGTGGTCCTGGTTGTTATGATGACCGGTCGGCTGGTGCATCACAAAGGGAGCTTGGCCCGCGCCGCCCTGCCTTTTGTCGTGCATCTGCGCTGGGGTTGGCACCGGGTCGAGCGGGCGATGGAGCGGGGCCAGATGTCGCTCGATGCCCTGTTTGATCATGCCTTTACCTGGTGCGTTGCCAACCTGCCCGTCGAGCCGGTGCGTGTGGGCTGTGAAGGGCGCGAACTGGTGGCAATCGATACGTCGACCATTGTCCGGCTGCGCGCAGGGACCCGGCTGGCCCTGGCCGGGAAGGGCTTCTGTCACCGCACGGGGCGCGCCGTGCGGGCGAACATCGTCGCGGCGGCCACCAGCATCGTCATGATCGGCGGGGTGCGCGTGGGGATCGTGCGTCGGACGCGCTTCGGTGCGCGGTGTGAGGACGCCGTGGAGACGCTGTTTCACGCGTTGCCTCCCAGTGCGTGTAAGCGGCTGATCGTCGTCGATGCCGGCATTGCGACCCAGGAGCGTTTTGCCGCCGCCACGGACCAGGAGGCGCTGCTGGGGCGGTTGCGCATCAACTGCACCTTGCGGTGTGCCCCACCCCCACCCAGCGGCAAACGCGGCCATCCGGTATGGCACGGTCCGGTGCTGCATCCGGGCGCATCGGCGCCAGAGGTTGACCCCACCGAAGAGCTCCTGATCCCTGACGACAAAGGGGCCATCCGCGTACGACGCTGGAATGGGCTCCATTTTGCAGAGGCACGCCACACGCTCCTCGATGTGCTGCGCATTGATGACCCAGCCTATCAGCGGCCGCTGGTGGTCGGGACGACGGCCCGGGAGCTGACGACAGCGGAATTTCTGCGAGCCTATCCGCATCGCTGGCCGGTGGAAACCAATTTCTTTGTGGGACAGGATACCACCGCGATGGAGATGCCCAGAGCCTGGACGGAAACGGCCCTGGAGCGACGTATCAGTCTGGCGCTGCTGACCGGTTCCCTGTTGCAAGCCATCGCGGCAGCCACGGGACCGTTAGCGATGGGGCCATGGGATTGTAAGCCGACGCCTTCGGCCGGACGTTTAGCTAATCATCTCGACATCCATGTGACGCATTTCTCGACCCTTGCGCTCAACGGAGTCGAGCCAAGAAACTACCGAATAATACAAAATCGCGGACATACCAATGGCTTGCAGAGGCGAGATGCTGCGTGAATTGGTCAAACCCGAAAATCATGATCTCTTTAGTAAATGGTTCAGTGAGCAGTTGCTTCCCAACATTCCTCAGCACTCCCTGATTATTATGGATAATGCACCTTATCACAATACAGTGTCTCTGCATTCCGCTCCAACAGCGAGTTGCAAAAAAGCTGAAATCCGGGCGTGGTTAATCAAGAATCGCATCCCAGTTCGCGAGGATTGTCTCAAAGCGGAATTGGTGGAAATTCTCGCGAAAGTAGCCCCAGCTCCAACCTATGCGCTTGATGAACTTGCGAATGAACAAGGGCACGAGATTTTAAGCACACCGCCCTACCACCCCGAACTCCAACCCATTGAAACGTGCTGGGCAGTGGTGAAGAACCAGATTGCTCGAAAGAGCAAGTTCACGATGGCTCATCTCTTGGAGCAGCTCGATGATGCTTTTGACAGTGTTACCGAAGAGACGTGCACCGGCTTGATCAAGAAAGTGCGGGAGGTCGAGGACAAATATTGGAGGGAGGATGCGCAGTTAGATCGAGGGCAGTAAATGGTATCAATTCATATGACCGGCACTATAAATCACTCCATACGAGATTCAGACACTCGATGTTCCGGACATGCCGGTATTGCAGGTGTACGTGGGCTGCCAGTGTACGAATGTAGTGTGGCCTGATTTAGGTGTCTGTGTCGGTCTGCTCTCCATCTGCTAACGGCAACCCCTCGTAAAAGGCACGCACCGCAGAGCGTGTCATCAAGTATTGCTTGCCTATCTTGCGTGCCTTGATCCTGCCATCGTGAATGGCCCGTAGAACTGTTCGGACACTGATATTCAGATCGTGAGCGACCTGATCAGTCGTAAAGACCTCTTCCCCCAGCACATGCGTTCGCACAGCAGCGGACGTCTCGGCTTTCCTCTTGGGTGGCATAGTGCCTTATCCTACCATCAATTCTTGAGCGTTCTTGAGCAAATTCTGCCCTGCAATGAGCACTATACAGTACTGATGTCCATTTCTCAAGAGGTTTCAGCGTCATAGTTCTTGACTCATTATCTAGTATTGGAAGATATAAACATTTGCTTTAAGGTCAAGAATTTGTTATCATCATCCATTATTGTCGTCTATTGGGCACTAAAAAGCTATAGAGGATGCGTTCCCATGACTCTTGCTGACCTCCACAACCAGCTTGCCCCCTCCTTTCCTGAACATGCTCGTAAAGACCTCAAAACGGCCATCCGTGTTCTGGCTCAGGCGTTGCAATGTCCCGATCCAGAGCATTGCTCCCTCGCTCAATGCAATCAGCCTCTTGCCTCCCTCTATCTCCTTGTGGAACGTTATCTTGTCGCCCACGGGAAGAAGCCCCATACGGTACGCAACATCAAGAACTACCTCAGTCGGCTATTTCGTCTTGCGGCAGCGCAGCATCTTCTCTCGCTCCCTCCAGCTCAACTCCTTCCACGCTATGATTTACGCACCAAACCTCGTGACACGACCAGACGCCTCAATCAGCCCAATGGCCTTACTCTTCTCTATCATCAATGGCCCGCCGATCTCCAACAGGCGTTTACAACGTTTGCGACGTGGGCGACCGCACCTGTTGTGCCCGGACGCAATGTTGCGCTCAAAAAATGCCCGCTCACCATTGATAACTATCGTCGGCAGTTTGAAGCGTACTTTGGCTTCCTCACTCACGTGCAGCATGTGACTCCTGTGACCTTTGAGCACCTCTTTGACATCACGCTCATCACGAACTTTGTGCATTGGCGCGTGAATGACCTCCATCATCGTCCTACCAAGACCGTTCATAATTTCCTCACCCACCTTTTGGCGCTCACACGCCAGTATCGTCCTTTGCCTCAACTACGCGCTGAACTGCTCACGTTGCGTCAAACCCTGCCCATCCCTTCTTCGTTCTATAATAAAGAAGATGCTTGGGTTTCCCTCGCTACCTTACACGACATTGCCTGTTCCCTCTGGCCTTCTAAGCAACCGAAAGACATACGACAACGTAAAGACCGATTTACTGGATGCCGATTCGCTGCCGACGCTGGCCTGTCCCTGATGTTTCGCCTGTGGACCTATATTCCGTATCGGCAAAGGAATATGCGTGAGATGCGACTTGGTGAGAATCTCCACAAAGATGCCCACGGCACATGGCGGATTACCTTTCGTGGGGAACAACTCAAGGTCGCGCAGAAACGTGGTCGCACCAATGTCTTTGACCTGCCATTTCCTGACAAACTGGTCCCGGTCCTCGAAGCCTATCTCAGCCTCTGGCGTCCCATTCTCCTTGCCAAAGCTGGACATCCTGATACCCATGTCTTTTTCACACAGCAAGGCACCGCCTATGGCCAAGATCAACTCTGGCTGAGTACGACCAATATTGTCTATCGCTATACCGGGAAACATTGGCATCCCCACATTATCCGTACCGTCTGGGCTACCGAATGGATACGGAATGGTGGCGATTTCATGAAAGCCGCCATTATGCTCAATGACACTCTTGAAACTGTTATTAAGAACTATGCCCACCTCCGTGAGGAGAATGTTGCCGAGGAAGTTTTCAGTATTCTCGATAAGCGCAATGGCCAGGGAAAATACCCTATTGGGTAGTGTTTCAAACATGGATATAGATGGAAATAACACCTTGCAGATCAGAGCTATAGAAGTCGTCACCTCCACTTTTGAAACACTACCGGCTCGTGTATGACCTCAGGCCCAGTGTGGGTCCGCTCGCACGTCAGACACAGAAGGTCCATGGCCAGCCATAGTGTCAGACATCAAAGAGGGTCTTCCCTCACTGATGCAGACAGCATATCGGCGCACCAAAACATAGTATCAGACACGCATGGTGGAGGCGCACGAGGAGCCTCCCACAGCTGATCATGACATGCCTCTTTAATGACTATCAGGCATAGTCAGGCTGTATATTTCAGCACAGCCAGTCCTCTTCTGCCATCCTTCCCCTTTTTAGAAATTTGCTTGACAGCATTTGTTCTATGAGTTTATCCTTGCTGATCCATGAATGTACGCATTTATGGATGTATACAGTCGTGAATGCATGAATCAAAGGAAGGGCCCTATGCGCGCTATAGCACTCCTCTCGCAGAAAGGCGGTAGCGGCAAAACGACGTTAGCTGTGCATATCGCAGTGGCGGCCGAGGAAGCAGGGGAGAGGGTCGTTCTCATTGACACCGATCCCCAGGGAAGCGCCAGGGCGTGGTCACAAGTGAGAACAAAGGAGGTCCCAGCGGTCGAGAAGGTCACTGCCTCGGGCATCAGGCGACTGATGGAGCAGACATCACGGGGCTGGGCCACCCTTACTGTGATTGACACCGCCCCGCATGTGACCCCTGGCGTTGATACTATTGCTTCCATGGCCGACTTTTTACTTATTCCGTGCCGTCCCTCGGCATTCGACCTCGCGGCCATTGAGTCCAGCGTCCAGATTGCCAAGGCCGTGGAGAGGCCTGCCGCTTTCGTGCTGAATGCCTGTCCTGCCCGCGCGCCAGAGGTGGCAGAGGCAAGGGACGTATTAGAATCCTATGCCTTCCCTGTTGCGCCTGTCCTCATAGGCCATCGGACCGCCTTCTCGCGCGCTGTCGCCAGCGGCCGGTCCGTCACTGAATTTGAGGCAGAGGGCAAAGCCGCTGAGGAAATCGCGCAACTCTGGAAGTGGATACGTCAGCAGATAGGGGAGAAGCATGGCAGCTAAGAACACCGGCCTTGCCACGTTTACTGGCAGTCAGGGACAGTCCAAACGCGCCAAGGACACAGCCCCTGACGAACTTCGCACCAAAGCGAAGGGGGATATTGCACACATCACATTGCGCTTGACTCGTGACCAGTGGGAGCGGGTGCACCAACTTGCCACGGCTGAGGGTGTCAGCCTGAACCGGCTGGCGATCCATGCCCTTTCCCGACTCTTTGAAGATAAAGGGTTACCGGGACTGTAGATATCGAATGTATAACGCCATGCATTCATGGAGTTATACACCCATACATGCATGAATCCATTGTTAGAGCGGTATCTCTGATGTGCGATACCAACTGTATCGCCAACACCCCGAAGAGCTGGTTACAGCAGGGAAGGTATCCCATAGACCTCTTCGTAAACGTAGATTGTGCGCAAAAAGCGCTGAGCCGAAGACGAAGCGAGAAGCACCGAGGAGAACACAGGTGATGTAGACATCCGTGGATGCATGCATTCGTACATTCATACGTCCACTCTGACCACAGTAGAGGTAGGGGAGCAAGCACGATCTGTGTATGTTGTGGGCATGAACAGGATTCTTTACTGAACGCCTCATGGTTGACAGGAAATAGAGCTGCCCGTGGACACCTGTGTAGCTCCTAGATACCAATTGCTTCCCTGAGTCATAACTGAGGAGCGCTTATGGATGAACTGACGATTGAGCATCTGGCTGAGGTCCTCCAGGAGCCAAAGATCCCCCTACTCCGTCAGATCCTGCGGACTCTAGGTCCAGCCCGGACCATAGACCTGCTCACCGAAGCGCTCCAAGTCGAGGCAGCTGGTGGGATGCTGACCAAAGACGGGAGCCGGCGCCGGACTCCTGGCGGAGTGTTCTTCCAGCTTGTCAAGGAGCGGGTGACTGCCAAGGAACGCCGGCGGCTCTTCCCACGGCCCGCAGCCCAGCACACACGGGCACCGATGCTGGCACAGCCCCACACATCGCCACAGCTCCCAACCTGGGAGAGGTGCCCCGTATCATAGAGACGCTCGCGACCGGACCAGTAGGAGAGGCACGCACCATGAAACTGACGCTGATAGGCCGACCAGGGCAGGTAGAGACACGCGGCCAGGTGGTCGTATTCCGCATGCAGGGCAAACCGCCAGCGACACTGCCCCGCGGTTTGCCCCCAGTACCCAACACTGCCCCGCTGACGTGGAACGTGATGGTCGCGCTGCGACAATGGAACCGGGTGAAGGACAGCCTCGCCGCCAACCAAGATGATCAGCTCATCATCGAAGGCTACCCAGCCATGCAAGGCACCCAGCATGTGCTGCTGGCGCAGAGCTGTACGAGTGTGGCGCTCCAGCGGGCGCAGAAGCAGGCCCAAAGCCAGGCCCGCTCCGCCGATCAGTCGTGAATCCTCGTAGGAGACCCCGCGGTGCAATGGATGATCTGTCTCGCATGTGCGACGAATGATCTGGCCATGTGCATCATGCCAACGCCGTCCCGGGATGGCCGCTTGGTGTATGTCATCTGTCGTCGCTGTGAGGGCCGGCGAGTCCTGCCACGGGAGACGTGGGAGCGGGAAGAGACACGGCGCCGGCGCGAGGCGGCGCTCCAGCAGGGACCGCAAGCAGCCAGGAGAGGGAAGGGGGCACATGGGCACACCGGAAACAGACCTTGAGAGTCTCTACGAGCAGATCCATGACCCAGAACTGAGGGAAACGATTAAAAGTTTTGGCCGTTCCGTTGCGAAGCATGCACAGGAGAGGCAAGCCCAGCCGCTAGAACTGGAACGTCAGCCTGCGCAAGTAATCCAGTTTCCCCTCATTCCAGAAGGAATGCGGCCCGTCACCAACGACGTTGCCCGTAGTGCGTTATTCTCATGTGTGCAGGGCAAAGACCGCCAGATGATCAAAGATACCCTGCTAGCGACCGTTGACGGCGTGGAAATCCGCTTTACAGGCGAGAGGTTCAATCAGGATGACCATGACTTATTGATGCAGCTTGTATTCATGGCGAAACACAAGCCACTAGGCGAATATGTGACAGCCCCAGCCCGTGTTATTCTGAAAGCTCTTGGCCGGACAACTGATGGGCGCAGCCATGCACGTTTACGAATCGATATGACGCGCTTGGTTGCGGGCACAGTGCACTTGTCTAATGCCAATTTTGAATATATCGGCCATCTGGTTGATGACGCGGCACAGGATAAAGCTAGCCGGTACTGGGTATACAAGTTTAATCCAAAACTGCGCGTACTCTACGATCCCAATATGTATACGCTGATCGAGTGGGAGCAGAGGCAAAGCTTAAGAGGCAAAGATCTTGCCCGCTGGCTTCACCTGTACCTTGCTACTCATGCAGCGCCGTTCCCCGTGAAGGTTGCCACGCTGCGGGAGCTAAGCGGGAGCCGGACAGCCCAGCTATGGAAATTCCGCCAGCTTCTACGGGTTGCCCTGGATGACCTCAAGGATAATGGCGATATTGAGGGCCGGTACATTGATGACAGCGATCTTGTACACGTTTACAGAGGCAAGACCATAACCAACAGCCAGCGCCGCTACCTAAAGCACCCAAAAGTCAGCCGGAACCGCAGAAAAATGGCACGTGTTTAGAGGTAGGTTGGCACGTGTTTAGAGGTAGGACGGTCACAGAAAAGACGCCTATTGAAAAAGCAAAATCAATGCCTTACAACACACGCCGATCTTCCCTAATCCTCTCCTAATCATTCTCTAATCCTTACATACGAAGAACGTCTGTGGAAAATTTTCCCCCACACCCCCTTTGAGGAATCCTCAAGGCATCGAGCCTTTCGGATTCCATTGGCAAGCCAGGGAATGGTACAGTGCTCAGCCGATCTTCCCTTCGCCTTAATCTCCACCCATTCCGTGGCCTTGATCATGGCGTCGGCCACTCCCTTCTGCTTCTGTACGACGTAAAAGCACCTCACGGTCAAAATAGCAATGATTTCAATGCCTTAGTCCATTATCCCTCCAACATCTTTCGCTCAATTTATAGGGGATTGTAGCAGCCCAAAAACCTCAATCGTAAGCTGAGAAACTCCGATCCGGTTCGTTATCGAACCTGTGATTAGAGGAGAAACTCAGCCATGGCGATGGTGTCGCATCTCCACCGCTTCTTCAACGCCGAAACGTGTCAATCCCACATTCCACCCGATTTAGTGGTGGAGTGTGGTACCACTCATCGAAAGCCTCCAGATGTGAGGATCTGCAGGTTGAGGAACCAGCCGCGTGTCGGGACTGTGCCTCCTTCCACTTCCACGCCACACTGGCCCGCGTGCCGAGCCCGACGCTGATACGGGACCAGGTTGTACAGGTGGGCCAGCCCCGTGAGAAACGCCTGTTGGCTCCCTTTGGGCTGATGGAAGCCTTTCATCGCGAACAGTTTCCGCTCGATGGTGTTATACGCTTGATCGAGTAGGGTGCTCGTCACCGGCATCTGGGGGTCTGCCAGGACCACATACCAGCCCGCCTTCTTCTCCTGAAACCAGCGCCGGACGCGCTCCCCATTGGCCACTCCTGCTTTTTGCGCCACGTGGTCCGCAAAGTGGCGGAGCCGTTGACCGAGCGCAACCACCCGCAAGCTCTTGCGCTGTCGCG
>JBMDXC010000306.1:0-4048 GCA_048594805.1 Candidatus Entotheonellaceae bacterium
GACAAAGTCCTTCAGGATGCTAATCGCGCCGGTATAGCCCTGGGCCTGAAGCCGCTCCAGCATGGTTTCGCAATTGAGGAGGCGATCCTCTGCGATCCAGCGGCGGATCTGGTCTTTGAACGGGTCGAGTTTGGACATGCGGCGGGGACAGGGCGCCGCGACCGGCGTGCCGCGTAAGTATTTGCGCAGGGTATTGCGCGCGATGCCGGTCTCCGCCACAATGGTGCGAATGGACTTGCCTTGCGCGGCAAGCTCACGAATGGTTTGCACGGTCTTGCTCCTGAGCATCGGCCCCTCCCATCTGCTAGCTGCAGACAAGAGTCTAGGCCTTCTCAGGGGCGGGTCAATTCGGTTCGGCGATCTGGGTCAATTCTACGGCTCTTTCGGCCTTTTGATGATCCGCCGACTGGCCAGGCTATTTATGCCGCCAGTACGCGCTGACGCAACAAATCGAGTTTGGCTCGACCATACATTTGCCGTTTGAACATTTTGAGACGGTTGACGTGGCCCTCGGTCGGCCCGTTCGACCAAGCCAGTGAGAGCCCAGCTCGTACTGCGGCCTCATCTCGTCGCACGCCAGCCGCGAAACTTTGGAGTGCTGCGATGTTACTCTCGGCGACCTGCTCAAGCCAGTCATCCAACTTGTCCGCCTGGCGCTCACGCAGCATGCTCGCAAACTCCTGGGCCAGCTTGATGGTGGTTGCTACTGTGACATCAACCTGTGAGACGTGCTCGACTTGCGTGCGCTCCTCCACCTCCAAGTCATCCTCCTGGCGTAGGATGAGCCAGGTCAGTGTGCGCATCGTCGGTGGCCGTGTGGTGGGCGCAATGGCGTTGCCGCCTGCTGTACTGCGGGCACGTGGTGGCAATCCTTGGGCTTTGCGCAGCTGGGTGCAGAAATCACGTACAATCGAGCGTTTGCCCGTGAAGCCTTTGGCTTGAATATCCCGCAGCAGTTGAGCACTGTTGTTGCAACCGCCATTCCAGCGCTCGATGAGATAGGATGTATACGGGTCGAGCAAACTGCGCCGTTTTGGACGCCGCTGTGGCGCTGGACAACTCTGTGCCTGGAGATACTTGCGCACCGTTTTCCGATCCAGCCCGGTGTGAGCCGCGATCGCAGGCAGACTCCAGCCACGTTCTTGAAGCGTACGCACCTCATCATAGCGAGCTTGGCGGCGTTGCTGACGTTCGTGGTGCAATTGAGCCTGTTTGGTCGCGGGCCACGCTTGGGGCGGTGTGGTTTCAGGCATCGGTGTCTCGCATAATATCTCAGACGACCCAGCCCCAGGAGGTGGCGAAGCCGCCTCTGCTTGTGGCTGCTCTGCCTGGAGTTGCTGCTCGATGGCGCGTTGATGCTGTTCGAGAACGCGCAGAACCGCTTCTCCGAGGTTCTTCAAGATGTGCCAGCGATCGGCGACTTGGGTGGCCTCAGGCGCGCCCTGGCTGGCACCATCGGCATAACACGATGCCCGATCGCGGCTGATGATTTCGATGCCTGGGTGGTCGCGGAGCCACTGTGCAACCGTCTCGGCGCTGCGATCGGGGAGCAGATCGATTGGCCGGTGGCGTTCGAGATCGACGACGAGCGAGCCATAGGTATGACCTTTGCGTATGGCCCAGTCATCAATCCCGATGACCCTTGGCGCCGTAGGTGCTGGCACAACGATGCGACGGACTAAGGTGAGGAGCAGGTCAATACCAGCAGGCATGACGAGACCAGCGGCCAAGCGCGCACCTGCTGCTCCACCGAGCGCTAACCCGATCCGCTGTTGTGCGGTGGTCAGGCGATTAGTGCGCCTGGCCCAAGGAACGGTGACGGAAGGAAGGCGCTCGGTAAAGAGCTTGCGCCGGCAGTCCGAATTCGTACAGAAGAAGCGCCGCACCCGCAATTGGAGCCGAATGGCGATATCGGCCCACGGCAAGTCGGCCAAGTGCCGAGTATAGGAACTGTGAACACGGGTCGCAGCAGCCTGGCAGAGTGGACAGGCGGCACTCGTCTGGGTGGCGCGCACATTGAGGGTGAGCATACGTTGTGATTCCTCAAGATGCAGGGCGTCAAGGTGAAGATCGCTCGCGCTGGGAAGGAGGCAGGAAGGAAACATATCGGTGATCCACCATACTATGATTGCTATCCTGCCTCATATACGCACATTTGAGCGCAGGTGGATCATCAAAAGGCCGAAAGAGCCAATTCTACACCGGCGTTGATACTGGACAGCTCGCGACATACTGGCAGTGCCGTTGCCCCCCCCTTCCGATGGGCGCTGGGTGAGGACGAAGAAGCGAGGGCCAACCGGCCCTCACCGGAGCCCGACCGGGCTAGAGCGGGCCGATTGGGCCAGAAGTGGGTGGTTGCGAGTACCGTATGCGTGTAAAAACGAGTATCAATCCGGTCAGACGAGGAGATCGGAATTATCCACTACCACTTGTAAGGTTTCCTGTATGGTTTCCTGTCATCGTAACCAGTCGATTTCCCGACATCGTAGCCTGCCGTTCTATACAGGTGTAAACTCTTCCTGTCGCTTATTTCGCGCTCACAGGGAGGGTTGTGATGGAGGCGCAATGGGTTGCCGACCGGCTACACTTGCGCAACTTGCTTTCTACACAGCCGGATTGGACGCTCCAAGAGTTGGCTGAGGGTGTCGGTCGCTCGCTTGGCTGGGTCAAGAAATGGAAGAAGCGCCTCCAGGCCGCTTCGCCCCAGGATGAGCACGTACTGCAGAGTCAGTCGCGGGCTCGCAAGCATCCACCACCCTCCCTCTCTCCGCTGGTGGTCGATCACATCCTCGCCATCCGTGACGCCCCGCCCCAAAACCTCAAACGCATCCCTGGCCCCAAAGCCATCCGTTACTATCTCGACCAAGAAGCCAGCGCGACGCTGGCTGGCCTGCGCCTGCCGCGCTCGAGTCGCACGATCTGGCGCATCTTGCGACAGCATCAGCGTATTCGTGACCCCATTCGGCGCGTGCATCACCCCACCACGCTTCCGCCGCCGCTGAGCAGTTGGCAAATCGACTTTAAGGATGCCTCGAGTGTGCCTGCCGATCCGCAGGGCAAGCTGCTCCACGTTGTCGAAACGCTCAATACTGTGGATGTCGGTACCTCGATCCTGCTCGATGCTCAGGTGCGGCCGGACTTCACGATGGCCACGGCCATCCAAGCCATGGCAGCGACTGTTCAGGCCAACGGGCTGCCTGACCAGATCACCTTCGATCGTGATCCGCGGTTTGTGGGCAGCACACAGCATCGCGACTGTCCATCACCATTCCTGCGCTTATGGCATTGCCTCGGTGTGCACGTCACGATCTGCCCACCGCGCCGCCCGGATCTGAATGGCTTTGTAGAGCGCTATCATCGAGCCTATGAGCAAGAATGCCTGCAGGTCTATCGGCCGGCTGATTGTGAGAGTGTCCAAACGGTTACGGCTGCCTTTCGGCAGCACTACAACGATGAACGTCCTCATCAAGGCCAGGCCTGTGGCAATCGACCACCTCGCGTAGCATTCCCCGATCTGCCACCACGTCCACCAGTCCCGCCGCTGGTGGATGGGGATCACTGGATTGATGTGCTGCACGGCCAGCGGTATGTGCGCAAGGTTCAACGCAATACCTCGGTCACGATCGATACAGTACGCTACTATACCAGCCAAGCGCTGGTGGGAAAATACGTGACGTTGCGCCTTGACGCCAGCGATCGAACCTTGGTAGTGGAGCATGAGGGTCAAGAAATCAAACGGCTGCCGATACAGGGAACCGGGCAAGGGCTGCTGCCATTTGCTGCCTTCGTGGAGCAGCTCTGCGCCGAGGCTCGAACCAACCGCAGCGCGGTCGGTTCCTTTATCACCCAGTTGGCGTTCCCCATTGACTGAGCAAAACCCTTGACAGCTGGCCGAACGGTCTGGTTACGATGTGAGGAAACTGAGCGGTTACGATGACAGGAAACCATACAATGTGTATGACTTCCGATCATCGTGGCTCTCCCGAGCTTTTGCTGATCATAAGCTCAGTGTGCTGCATCGTACTGCGACATAAGCCATTTTGGAGAT
>JBMDXC010000307.1:0-4300 GCA_048594805.1 Candidatus Entotheonellaceae bacterium
ACCACCGATTTGCAAGAGGCCAAGGCATTGCTGGATGAACTAAGGACTCTGGAGCAATGCTTCAAGGCACTTGGGGAGTATCAACATGGCCAGGACATTGAGCGAAAGCGGAAGTGAGGCAATGTAGTTGCCTCGACAGGAACGGGCCTTGTTGAGCGTCTGCTTACTACACTCGATCTTGGCGAAGATGTCGATGCGGAAGAACCGGCTCAGAGCAGCTGGCCAAGGTCTACGGCCCGTCCCCCACACTAGGCAGGCCTGGGAGCGCCCGCCTGCGGCCGGCGTGTTGCCGGCAGGGCGCGCGGCCAGTCGCCTGGCACGGGGGTGCGGCTGCATCCCGTGGCCTCTCCAACCCCGAGGGTGCATGCCCCACAAGCTTGGGGCACAATAGCGTTTGCATTGCCTATACGCTTATGAGCAGGGCTTCACTAATTTCCCCTTCTCTTGAATTCCCTTATTCCGCACGGCATACTTTGGGTGTGTCCTTCAGGAGCGCGGTTCACCTTTCCGAGCTGGGCTTCCTGGAGAAAGGGGCACGTGTTCAAGTGCTGTGTCTGAGACCCGGTATGCGCCCCATGCCGGGTCTTCTTTTATCTCCACACCAGAAAGCTGATGGAGTAGAGGGCGGGCAATCGTGATGTGAAGGAGGAATTTAGCCATACTTGTTCATAAGCCTTTCCTTGGCACGGTTTTGCTTTGCGTAACGTGTAAAAATAGACATAACCGTAAGAGGAACACCTTTGGTTATCCGTATACTATTTATTTTAGTGTGCTTAGTATCCCTAAGCGCTGTCAATGGGTGTTATATCGACCCCGCTCTATCTGGAAGCTACTCTGTCGATATAGGGGTAGGCACGTACTACGAAGAAGCCCCATACTACTGGAGGCCGTACCCCTATCGGCGGTATTACTGGTACGATGATTGGCGGTATCGGCGGCGGTATCCTGCGTACCTATATCGGTATCGTCCGTATCCCTACTATGGAAGATAATGACGGGGAATACAAAGATGCTCGATAGACGCCGGCACTCCGACAGTGGGCCATCTCTTTGTTATGTTTAACTGTACTTGTACCTCGACGGCCTTGCGGACATAGCAGCTATTGACTGAGCCATCCTGATTGCTTCTGACTTTCTCTCTGATCACCGTACCCTGGAGCCCAACTATTACTTCGTTGTCAAGCGCCAGTTTCTTGCCGAGAAACATCTTCCCTGAAACTTTGATCAATAGTTGGTCGATACTTTTGTCCATACAGTAATCAGATGTTGGCGCTGCGCTGTGCCAAGTATAACGGCACCCTGGATCAGGTGTTTGTGCGGTACCAACAACGGCTGCGGGAAATGTCAGAATGACCGAATGCTCCCCATCACTCCTTCCGATGGGAGGACAACCATGATCGCGCAATTTATCAGAGTTTGTCGTTGGTCGAAGTTGACATAGTGATACAGTGTCAGGAGAGGAGAGTACCTATGCCGGCGTATGTCGAAATGTATGTCCAGCCCCAATGCCCCTGGTGCCACCGGGCCAAGGCTCTGCTCGAGCGTAAAGGGGTGGAAGTCCATGACATTACGGTGAGCGGTGGCACGCCCGAATGGGACGCCATGACTGCTCGTACCGGTGGCCGGACAACACCGCAAATTCTAATCAATGGGGAGATCATTGGGGGGTACGATGAACTGGCAGTGCTCAACGCCCGTGGGCTGCTGGATGACAAGCTGGGTCTGGCGCGCAGTGGGACACAGGACACCCTGTACGACGTGATCATCATTGGCTGTGGTCCTGCTGGCATGACGGCCGCCATCTATAGCGCCCGTAAAGGGCTCAAGACGCTCGTCTTGTCAAAGGACGTGGGTGGACAATTGAATCTGAGTGCCGAACTGGAAAACTATCTGGGATTTTCCTATATCGAAGCCCCAGACCTGATCAACCGTTTTGAAGAACACGTCGAGCGCTTTGACATTACCCGAGTGATTGGCGAGGAAGTGGTCAATCTGGAGGTCACCGACAAAATCAAGCTCGTCCATACCAGAGCGGGGAACCGCTATCAGGGACGCGCCCTGATTATTGCCTCGGGCAAAATACCGCGCCCCCTGGGTATCCCTGGCGAAAGCCGTCTGCTGGGCAAAGGTGTGGCCTATTGCGCCACCTGCGATGCTCCCTTCTATAAAGACAAGGTGGTGGCGGTGGTAGGCGGCGGCAATTCTGCGCTGGAAGCCGCTGGCGAGTTGGAGCGCTGGGCGACGCACGTCTACCTGGTGGTGCGCGGGACCTATAGCGCGGACGACATTCTGGTCGATCGGGTCACGCGCCTGGCGAAAGTAGAAAACCTGTTGAATTATGACACCCTGGAGATCCTTGGGGCACAGCAGGTCACCGGGCTCCGGGTGCGCTCACGCGACGAGCACAGCGAACGTACCCTGGCCATCGATGGCGTCTTCGTAGAAATTGGTCTCCTGCCCAATACAGCCTTTGCCATGGACGTCCTCGCACTGAATGCGTCTGGGGAGATCATCATTGACTGCCAAACCCATACGGGCGTGCCTGGAGTCTTTGCGGCTGGCGATGTCACCAATGTGCGTGATAAACAGGTTCTGGTGGCTGCCGGGGAAGGCGTGAAGGCGGCCTTGCAGGCGCATGACTACCTCCTGGCCGCCCGCTAAGAGACCGCATGGACACCGCGCTCAGGGAGTAGAGAGCCTGGTGAGCAATGGCTGCACTGCGCGCCTGATCTCGTGCAGGGGGCTATAGGTCGGCGTTGGGGCTCTGTCCCGCACAACAGTCGCTTGCCTGGCGAGGCAAGGTGTCCCCAGTCGACACCTATCTCCAGGGTGAGGGACGGTATCGGCATCGATTCGAACCGACCCGCAACGACACCGCCATTCGCCGTATGCAAGAGCAGGTTGACCGCTACTGGGCAGAGGTCGCCCAGACGACTGGGCCCTCACACTGATGCGGATCACCCCAGGGAAGGAGACGCTGTATGCTCCGGATGCGCTTTCATGGTCGCGGCGGCCAGGGGATGAAGACGGCCAGCCGCATTGTTGGCTCAGCCGCTTTTCACGCCGGGTTTGTCGTCCAGGATGCCCCGGTGTACGGAGCGGAGCGGCGTGGTGCCCCGATGGCCGCGTTTACGCGCATAGCCCGTCAGGAGATCCTCGAGCGCGGTGCCATCACCCAGCCGAATCTGGTGGTCGTCGCGGATGACACCCTTTATGTCCTCGTCATGTCCAATGCTTTTGCCACCAAAGGTAAAGCCGCCGTCCAGCGTCTCCGGGCGCGCGGTCTCCGGGCTGGCTTACTCCGCTTGCGTGTCCTCCGGCCGTTTCCAGCCCAGGCCATCGCCGCGGCGCTCGAGGGGCGCAAGGCCGTGGCCGTCATCGACCAGAATCTCGCCCCTGGCCTGGGCGGCATTACCTATCAGGAAATTGCCACAGCGTTGTATGCCAGCGCGCAGCGGCCGCCCTTGTTGAGCGTCATTGGGGGTCTGGGGGGGAAAGACATGTCCGAGGCGGAGTTCGAGGCTATCTATGGGGACCTCCAGCGCCTCGCCAGCAGCGGTGCCCAGGTGCGCCACCCCCGGCTCCTGTATACGCAGCCCGAGCAAGAGCGCATGCAGACCCTGTTACACATCGCCGGGAAGGAGGTGGTTAGATGAAGGGGAATGCCGTGCCGAAGAGGAGGACTTCCCAGGCACAGCGCCAGCGTGCCGCGCCGGCACCTCTGTCTGCTGCCCAGTCCAGGCAGATAACGGAGAAGGGGCCGCAAGCCGCCGAGGCCCAGCGCCAGGTCAGCGAAGAAATCCGCCAGACAACCGAGCGGCTACGCGAAGCTGCTGAACAGCACCGCATGGCTACCGAACAGCATCGTGAGGACATGGTGCGCCAGATCGCTCTGATGCAGACCCGTCCCCAGAGGATCCAGGCACAGGCTGCGGAGGCGGTGTTCCAGGTGAATAAGCTCATCAGACAGGCGCAACTCCAGGCTGAAGCCTGCCTTCCCAACGCTCATAGTTTCCTCGCCCCCTGGCTTAGCTCTCTGGCCAGAAGTCCTCATCCAGGATCTGCTCGATGGTCCAGGGGCAGGTATTGGGGAACGTCACCAGCGGGAGGCGGGTTTCCCGCGCTGCGTCCCGCCTGGCCAGGGGATAGTACCGCGCCAGCCGCGCCGGCAGCTCCCGCCGTAAGCTGGGACTCTCTTCGAGTAACAGGGTAAGCTGGGTCCGCTGATGCCAGACGGTATCTTCCCAGCTATGACTGTCCACGTGGCCCTCTGGTTGATAGCGCCATTTGAGGAGATGCA
>JBMDXC010000308.1:0-3555 GCA_048594805.1 Candidatus Entotheonellaceae bacterium
GTTGCACGAGCTGGTGGTGGCGACGCCGGAGATCAAGCGCTTGATTCAGCAGCGGGCGCGGATTACGGAGGTGGCGGCGTGTGCGCAGCAGGAGGGCATGACGACGCTGTTGCAGGATGGGGTGTTGAAGGTGCTGGCGGGCGTGACCGATATGCCCCAGGTCAAGGCCGTCGCCAGTAAATAGCGCCCATACCCAGCAGAGACATGGGGACGCGGAGATGACGAAGCGCGTCCTGTACCGCAATCCACGCTACATCTTTTTTCGTCCGGTGGTCCAGGGCCCTCGGGGCAATCTCGGCCTGATCCTCGTGCCTGGCCGTTCCATAGCGACAGATCAACGCCTCTTCCCTCCAGGTGGACTGGCGTTCGTCCAGATACAACGGCCAGTGCTGAATGCGCAGGGTGAGATTATCGCCTGGCGGCCAGCATCGCGTTTTGTGTTCAACCACGACACCGGCAATGCCATTACGGGGTCCGGGCGCATCGATCTGTTCTGGGGCAGTGGTCCACAGGCCGAGATGGCTGCTGGGCGCATGCAGCATACGGGCAAGCTCTTTTTTCTGCTCAAACGCACCCCATCATGAAAGAGCAATAGAGCCGCGGTGGTATGTGCTAGGATCATCGACACGCAGGCTTGATCACTTTCCGAGGTGATGCGCTACTCTATGAGCCAGGCGTGGCGATGCGCTTCGTCGAGATGATCTGACACCAAGCAAGCCTTTTGGTATGCAAATCCCATACGGACCTGGGTCAAGCGGTGTACCAGCGCAGGTCGATCCACACGGTGGTACGCCGCACCAACCGCACATCATCACGCCGAAGGCGTCCTGAAGATGGCGATGAAGGGCTTGAACGGTGGTGTGACTGCACTGTATCCTCATGCTCACGGGAGTATCCTCCGCTCAAGTGGGTTGCAAATCGTTCTTTGAGAGATACACCCGGATGCGCATGGAATCCAGTGCGGCATTTCCGATGCATTGTCGGAAGATCTAAGAGAGGAAGGAACTCCTATGCCCTATGCCAATAATCATAGCGTTCGCATCCACTATCAGGTGGAAGGCGAGGGGCCACCACTCGTGCTGCAACATGGCTTTACCAGCAGCCTGCAAAACTGGTACGCCTATGGCTATGTGGCCGCCTTACGGCAGAACTATCAGCTCATTTTGATTGATGCCAGGGGGCATGGCCAGAGCGATAAGCCTTACGATCCGCAAGCCTATGCCCTGCAGCACCGGGTCGAGGACGTGCTGGTGGTGCTGGACGCACTCCACGTTGACAACGCGCACTACCTGGGCTACTCGATGGGAGGACGGATCGGTTTTGGCATTGTGAAGTATCACCCCGAGCGGTTTCTCTCCCTGATGATTGGCGGCATGCACCCGTATGAGTCGCCCAGTGAGTCGACCGATGCCCGCATTGCGCTGCTGCAGCAAGGGATTGCACCATACGTCGCCAATGCTGAGACACAGAATGGTCCTATAGCGCCCGACCGCAAGGCGCGGCTCCTGGCGAACGATCCTGCAGCCCTTATCGCCTCCCTGCGGGCGCCACGCGGTCTCGCTGGCATAGAGCAGCTCTTGCTGGACATGACCCTGCCATGTCTACTGTATGTCGGTGAGGCTGACAGCTTTTACCCCGGGGCAAAAGAGGGCGTCCGGTCTATGCCAAACGCCCGGTTTGTCTCCTTCCCGGGTCTCAATCACTCGCAGACCTCACAGGCGAGCCACCTGGTAGTGCCGCATGTCACGCAGTTCCTGCACGAGGTGATACAGGATACGCATATGGTGCGAGGAAGTACGCCATCGTCTCAGAATGGTCAGACCTGAGCATGCGCTCAGGCCTGGTCGCGGAGGCGGAACTCCCGCAGGTCGTCGGCAATGCTCAGCCTGGCTTCGGTGAGTTCCTGAATCTCCTCGGGCGTCCAGCCCGGGGCGTGCTCCCGTAATTGAAACCCCTGGGGCGTTACCGCGAACAGCCCCAGGTCGGTGGCGACCAGTTTGACGACGCCAGGCGCTGTGATGGGCAGGGTGCAGCGCTTGAGCAGCCGGGGCTTGCCTTCTCGCGTGGTGTGCTCCAGCGCAATGAAGACGCGCTTGGCGCAGGCCGCTAGGTCCATGGCACCACCAATGCCGCCACCCTTGCGGGGGGGAATACGCCAGTTGGCAAAGTCGCCATTTTCTGCCACTTCATAGGCCCCCATCACGGTTACATCCAGCATGCCTTTGCGAATCAGGGCAAAGGAATCGGCATGATGCACAATCGCCATGCCGGGGACGGCCGTGACGTTCTGCCCTCCAGCGTTGACCAGGTGCCGATCGACTTCTTCAGGCTTGGCCAGGGGACCATAGCCGATGACGCCATTCTCGGAATGAAATACTAAGCTTTTCGTGGGGTCCACGTAATTGGAACACAGGGTCGGCATCCCTACGCCCAGATTTACGATCCAGCCGTCCTGAAATTCCATCGCCAGGCGATCGCACATGGCCTGCCGTGACAGTCTCGGCTTCTCCGCCATTGTCCACTCCTCCACTTGTTCGACGTCTCTACGCTCTCTCTCAGTCCCAGATCCCGTCCGGCGGGGGCGGGATACGTACCAGCCGGTCCACGTAGACACCCGGCACATGAATCTGATCCGGGTCCAGTTCCCCTGTAGCGACAATGTCGTTTTCCACTTCAACAATGGTGATACGGGCGGCCATCGCCATGATGGGGTTGAAATTGCGCTGCGACAGCCGGAACTGCAGATTGCCGAACGTGTCTGCCTTCCAGGCCCGGATGAACGCATAGTCAGCGTGCAGGGGGTATTCTAACACGTACGTCCGGCCATTGATCTCCCGATGCTCTTTGCCTTCGGCCAGTTCCGTGCCAACGCTGGCCGGGGTGTAGAAGGCGCCAATGCCAGAGGCCGCAGCACGAATCCGCTCGGCCAACGTCCCTTGCGGGACCAGTTCTGCGTCCACCTCACCGTTATTGTACATGCGCACAAACGGCGTCACCTGCGAGGGGTGGGTGGGGGCGGTAAAGGCGCAGACCATTTTTTTCACCTGTCCCGCGGCTATCAGGGTGCCCACATCCACTTTGGCATCCACGGTGCCAGCATTGTTGGAGATGCCAGTAAGGTTTTTGGCGCCCTGACGATTCAGGGCGGCGAGCAGGTTGCGCGGCAAGCCGACACCCCCAAAGCCGGGAGACATGAAGACGGAGCCATCTGGAACGTCCGCCACGGCCTCATCAAAAGTCTGATAAATTTTATTTTTCATTGGCTACGTCTCCTGCAGACCAAGGGACCATACCTACGCTCATAGTGTGTACCGACTTCTGGCTGGCAACAGGCTGTGCGGCATGTATGCTACCACAGTTGAGCGGCGTCTGACTATGAGGAATCGCAGGTGCTCTCATGGAGACATATCTTGCATGAAGGTGTTTCAGAGCTGTGGATTTCATCTCAGACTAACACTCCAAACTCATATCGATTGATGAAGAGGCCAATCACCAAATCATGCATGCGTTCCGTCTTCGAAAAACAGAGCGTCCGGCGTACTAACCGCTTGATCC
>JBMDXC010000309.1:0-4513 GCA_048594805.1 Candidatus Entotheonellaceae bacterium
GCGTTCTTATCGTCTCGAGTATGTTTGCTGTGAGCCTGCTCACTTTTTTCTTGCTGTATTGTTTTACTGACCTCGTCTACCAAAAGGTTTTCGACAATGATATGAAAACGCTTGGAAAACAGCTTAAAGAAAACTTTGAAAAAGAACTAGAAGATATGTTCCGTCCGCTGACAGTACTTAAAAATAGTATTCAAAGAGTTTGCGATACAAACTTGTGCACGAAAATCACACTGCAGGACACGGCGAAAATCAAGGAGTGGGACAAAACACTGCGAGATAAGTGGGACAAAATACTGCGGGATGAGTTGGAGCAAAAACTGTGGAAATCTTCTGATCTCCTTCGTATATCGTCTCTCCTCTGGATAAGTGGCGAGGGCAAGTCGGTCAATAGGTGGGAACCGAAGCCCTTGGAGGACTCACAACCACCGACGTGGAAGCTGGAGCCGAATCCGCAGGTGCAGAAGCGGAGAACGCAATCCGGGTGGCCTACATCTCAAGACCGTCGTTATTTCACAGACGCCCAAGCGGGACTGCTCTGGAAATTAAAATTTAAGAGTCCGTCAGACAAAACTCAAGACATACGTATCACGCTTGAAGTCGTCCAGTCACAATTCAGCGGCGACATTACCGTCGTCATGGCAGCACCGGTAGATATAAAGGCACATGACTCCCCCCATGTCGTAGCAGTCGGGAGCCGGTTTCCGTCTTTAACAGAAGCGATCCTGCCATCTGGCTTGGGTTTCGCAGTGATTGACGATACCGGGGAAATTCTGCTGCATTCCGAAGCGACAAATGATCTGTTGCCCGAAAATCTATTGCAGGAGCGTGACAAGACGGGACCTCTACGGTCTGCTATGTTTGCACACCAGGCACAGCATATCAATCCCCATTACTATGGTACAGGGTATCGCTTCTACATTACACCTCTAGCCAATACCCCTTGGTTTCTTATAGTCTTTCACGATAGAGGCTTCCTGCATAAGGCAAACCTCACTCTTTTGCTAGGCTGGTTCCTACTGTTCAGCCCCTATACGGGAGCATGGGGCATCACGTTTGTCTTGCTCCAATTATTCCACAACCGCTGGGAATGGTTGTGGCCAGACCATAGGCGGATAAAGACATATCGGGAGGCAACTTTGATGGTCATTGGGACATCCATAGCCTGCTTCGCCATCGTTGTCTGGAAAGCACACGCACTTTCAACCGTTGTTATGGGTTGGATAGTATTACCTCCACTGCTACTGGCGCTCTTGTATCTCAAGCTTGGCCGGGGACAGGCAGACGACTCTCAATACCAGAAGTATGCTAAGTATGCAAAACGGGTAATGTGTGGCACTATCGTCTGCGCTGTTGTTTTGGCAGTAGACGGATTTTACGCCATATTCCATGACCGTGACTGGCTGAGCCTTTGTGGAGTATGGCTGGTGGTGATTGTGAGTGTGATATTGGTTTGGCGTGCATATTCTCAACCGCACACCACTGCTACACAGACTACTGACACCGCTTCAGGGTCTGCGGGGGCGGGGAATATGGCGTTGCGACGGGCGTATGGGAGCATGCTGTTTTCCCTGCTCTTTATTGTCGTCATCGTACCAACCGGGCTAGTATTTTTGGATGTTTATCAGCAGACTGTGGAAGCTCTGGTGAAGCAATATCAGCTAGACTATGCCAAAAAGCATAATGGTCATGCTGAGAAGCTTCACCAGAAACGCGTGCGCAAGCAGTGGCCGGAGTGGATGGTAAAGAAACAGTGGGACGAGCCAAAGGACTGGTATCATTTCACCCTTGCTAACGATAGCCACGAAGCTCCAAAACCTTTCTCGGGGGAGACAACGGGTGTCAAGTCCTTTATATGGACTTCCATACTGTGTAAATGGCGCAGTGATCCAGAGTCGTGTAAGAAGGAATTGACACCACTCAGTCGGCATGCCAGCGCTGTGGTTCTCCAGCTCCTATTGGCGTACAACTGGGTAGGAGAGCGCTTCGGCTTTATGACCTATAATGAGGCAAACGACCTGACATGGCGTTGGGAGCTGCGAGATGGGAACTATGACTTTTTCTGGGACCACCCTGATAGCAGCCTCAGTCGCCTCTATGTCCAGAAGATCGTGGGGAACCCAGGTCCGCCCCTTGCTGATAAGCCTCTGCCCCTCATGACAGGAAAGACCCAGTTAGATATTTTACCATCCAACGCACTATCGGTGGTCATAGGCCTGTTGATTGTGTTGGCCTCGCTCTGGGTGATCCATAGGCTGCTGCTGTTGGCCGCGCAAAGGATTTTCCTCATGGATTACAGTGAGGACGATATCCCTAACGATGTGCCAGGGATCCACCCACCTCTCTGGACTTTCGTGAAATCTGCCGGGCACACCTTGCAGGAGCTGTTGCAAACGTCTAATGCTGAGGTCGTAGATCTCCTTCAGAGCGCTGCACCAAGCGCGCTACAAGGACTGCCCGATAGTACATGGCAGACGACTGTCCCCCTCATCATAGTTGACCATCTGGAAAGTCGGCTCCATGAAGAGGCATGGAGAGTAGCCGTGCTCTCAATGCTAGAAGCGCTCGCGTTTCGCTAC
Organism: Candidatus Entotheonellaceae bacterium; assembly: GCA_048594805.1. GTDB lineage: Bacteria > Tectomicrobia > Entotheonellia > Entotheonellales > Entotheonellaceae > SXND01. The sequence continues at coordinate 2,577 of JBMDXC010000309.1, forward strand.
ACGGGTCCCGTCCTTATCCGGTCCGAAATCAATCCTCTGTACAGTCTTGTGGAATGGGTCTCAGAAGGGGGAGCAAAGAACGCACATCCCAAGGGCACAACGGAAAGCGAAACCCCGCCTCAAGGCACCGGTGGGATCAAGGAGAGAGCCGTGACTGAGGAGCTTGAGCGGTGGGCCCGAGTGTTTGCGGGGTTCTCCGGGCATCGGCTCGCATTGCTCAAATGGCCAGACACTCTAGATAACTTTGCCAAACAGCCAGAGGATGAGGTGCTGGAGGCACGCTTTTGGACGCTCTGGTCACAGTGTACGAGGTCTGAGAAGCTCGCCCTCAGACAACTCGCCGAGGAGGGCTTCCTCAATCCAGGTAAGTCGGAGGTAATTCGCTCGGAGGTGATCCGCAGTTTGGGGCATCGCCTGTTAATCTATCGCAGTCCAGCATTGCTGATGAGAGAGTCTTTCCGCCGGTTCGTCCTTCGCGCAGAATCATCGCAAACCATTGCCCAGTGGGAAGGTGAAACGGAGGCAAGTTGGTTGTCCCGGTTGCAAATGCCGCTCCTTGCAGGGTTAATCGCGATCACGGCTTTTTTGTTGAGCACACAACAAGAGCTGTATACTACTGTCGTAGCCCTTGCTAGTACGTTTACTGCAGTGCTCCCACGTATCATACAACTATTCGGGATATCGCAAGGGCGACGTGGCGAGAATCAAGTAGGCAATTAGCGGGCTCGCTTTTATGCGGGCTAGAGAGAGGGAGGCGCAGTGTGAAGCGGCACAGACCGGAAGAACTGGTACAGTCCCCATTCTAGGTTCGGTTCATCCGTGAAGAGCCCGGACCACGACAGGGGGTTGCCTGCGCACGCGGAGTGGGGTGCTGGTAGCCCGACGAAGACAGAGTCAATCCGCCCATCCACAGGGGCTGGATTTTCCATCTCGCCACGCGCCGCGACCTATCCCGCAGTACATCCAATGCCTATACCGGGATCGCACTCTGGCACAAGAGCAGCGCCTGGCCTCCCTGGCCCTAGCGGCTGTTGTGCTCTCAGGGCTGCGGCATCGAGCGCTAGCGGCCTGTGGGATAACGTGAGACGGCTCTCCTCCTGGCGTAGCATGCGCATCATGTGGCGTATGCTCTGTACAAGCCATAGAGCCGCGCTTTAGGAGACGCCTCCAACGAGCGGGGACACCAACAGCAATATCAGTCCCAGAATGATGAGCCCACCCAGGGTGCATACTGCGAAGGCGCGCAGCGTACTGGTATAATCCAGCGCCTGGCGCACCGCCACGACCATGGCTACGAGCATCCATCCGTACACCAGGACAAACACCACCACGGTGAGCCCTGGGATGAGACCCAGGAGCCGGAGGACACCTGGCGCGCTGGAAAAGCCCAGGGTCCGCAACAATTCTCCATGGTTGGCACGGGTTTGGGCCTCTGGCAGGACGGTGGTCCCGATGAAGTACGACAGGTAGGCCCACGCATACCAGGCGATCAGCACCACGAGCGTATGGACGACAACCCCCCGCACACCGTCCCTGGCCCCACTCCCGAGACCCGAGGCCAGACTAGAGAGGCAAACGACCCCGACTGCCTGCCAGGTGGCGCGGGTGTCCGCCTCGACCTCTTCATAGAGCGCTGTATCGAGTAAGGAAGCCCGCAGCATGCGAGCCAGAAAGCCAGCCATAATGCCCTCCCTTGCACAGCGGAAACATCGGTAGAGGTGATGCACCAGGTCGTGTGCACGCGCCTCGTTATACTCCTCTGTACGAGTCCACCTGTCATGATACGATGCCCCTGTATCAAAATCACATAGGGCAAAATCCGTGCCAGAGTGCTGGAGACCACGGGCATAGTGGTCACAGTCTTTCAGGCTTGTGGCGTCATAGCATACCGTAGGGGCAGGCAGGGGAGTTGCCCAGGCTACTTCTCGCCTCTACCA
>JBMDXC010000031.1:0-3710 GCA_048594805.1 Candidatus Entotheonellaceae bacterium
CAGGCGAAGGCCGAGCGCGAGACCCAGGCAAAGGCTAAACGTGCGAATGCCGAGTACAATGCGCATGAGAACCGGCGGCTCCAGCAGCAGGTACGGCAGGAGAAGGCTCGCCAGACTGCGGCTAATACGATACCGATTCCACGCCCTCGGAGGCAGGAGCCCATTGGCGGGGGACCGGGCCTCCCTCCTCCATCAGTCATTGGCCCCTGGCTCCCGCTTGACAAGCTAGCTGCCTATCCCTCGCGGTTCGCAAGTCGCGTCGCCAAGGACATAAAGCGCGTGGCATCACGTGTGATATCACCTGACTATTCCTATGTGAACCTCAACGTTATTCCAGGGACTACCGTAAACGTGATGATGGATAGGCATAACCAGATGTATGCGGGGGTAGGACCCGGATGGGCATGGCCATTCCCTGGAGCGAGCATAGGCGGTGGATGGCTACCTCAGTTGGATAAGCCCTCTCCTGACAAGTTGCGGGGTGTAATAGCGGGACCCAGTGCCAGTGGCGAGGTCAGCTACCGCGGGGTGTCTGGTGGTGTAATGCTCACGAGGAACGGCCCGGCAATAAACGCTGGTTTGTCTCCCACAGCTGGCCCTGGCCGCTTTGGGGGCGACTACTCTATGCAATACACTTGGCGGCTTCCTTTCTTCAATCGGCACAGGTGATGCCGTTGGCTGATGACCTGAAGAAGAGTTAGCGGCAGGGGCACGTTATCTGAATATGTCCCATCGGCACCCAAGCCACTCAGACATGCGCATTATCATAGCATAGTTCCGTCAGATGTAGAGGGCGGTTTCCTCTTACTGATTAGACAATTGGCCGCACTTTGCCTATAGCAGGAAATCACACCCTCTACCTCGTATGGTTGAAATAAACGGCTGACGCTACCCTATTGAAATATCTTAAGTTGTCAGTATACTGGAGCGTACACTCACGGCACGGCTTTCAATCCGAGGAACCCCACCATGATCCTCCACGTGCTCATCGCCATGGTTGCGGGCTGGCTCCAACGGCATCAGCAACAAGTGATTGCGTATCTGCTTGAGGAAAATCGCGTCTTGAAAGCCCAACTCGGCGGGCGCCGGCTGCGTCTGACCGATACCGAACGCCGCCGCCTCGCCGCGCTGGCTCACCCGCTCGGTCGCCAGCGTCTGAAAAAGGTTGCGACGCTTGTGACCCCTGAGACCCTCCTGCGGTGGTACAAGCGACTGATCGCGCAGAAGTTTGACGGGAGCACGCATAACCGACAGCTTGGCCGACCTCGTATCACAGAGGAAATCGAGCAGTTGGTCATCCGCATGGCCGAAGAGAATGCCACCTGGGGGTATCGACGCATCCAGGGTGCTTTAGCGAACCTCGGACATCGCATTGATAAGCTGACTGTGCGCAATATCCTGCGCCGCCATCATCTTGAACCCGCGCCGCAACGCCTCCGGGGAGGGATGAGTTGGGCGCAGTTCCTGAAGCTACACTGGGAGGTCCTTGCCACGACCGACTTCTTTACGGTGGAGGTGGCCACGTGGTATGGGTTCGTCACGTATTATGTGTTGGTGGTGATGGCACTAGCCACACGGCGCGTCGCGATCGCCGGCATCTCGCCCCATCCTACAGCGGCGTTCATGCAGCAGTGTGCCCGCCAGTTGACGGACCCCTTTGAGGGGTTCCTCCTGGGCAAGCGCTATCTCATCCACGACAGGGACACGAGGTTCACGCAGGCGTTTGATACGTTACTCAAGGACAGCGGTGTCGACCCCGTCCTCTTGCCGCCACAGAGTCCAAACCTCAACGCCTACTGTGAACGGTTCGTGCGCTCTATCAAAGAAGAAGCCCTCCATCAGACGACCATACTCGGTGAACGGTGCCTCCACCATGTCATCAGCCAGTACCTGGCCCATTATCATGCCGAGCGGAACCATCAGGGGCTCGACAACCGACTCATCGCGCCGGAAGGGGTAGGTGGTTGTCACACAGGGCACGTGGTGCGGCGAGACCGCCTCGGTGGCCTGCTGAGCTACTATCATCGGGAGGCGGCTTGACGCGACGCAGTATTCTAATCATACGGTCAACGAGACGAGGTCTTTGAACACAACAAAGCGTAGGTAGCAATTGATGGGTGAGATCATACTATCCATTCCCGATGAGTTATTGGTAGCTCTGAAAGTAACGCCGGAGCAGTGCGGGGTTGAACTCCGCCTCGCTGCGGCGGTCAAGCTCTATGAAATGGGGCGACTGTCTTCAGGAGCGGCGGCCAAGTTGGCAGGTATTCCACGCGTGGTGTTTTTGAGCAAACTGGCGGACTATGGCGTGGACACGTTTCGCCTGAGCCCACACGCCTTGGCGCAGGAGACCCCGCTTGTCTGAGGTCATCTGCAACACCTCGCCGCTCCAGTATTTCTATCAGCTTGGCATGCTGCATGTTTTTCAGGCTTTGGCTGGGCGTATCATCGTGCCGCCCGCGGTCGTGCACGAACTCGCGGTCGGTCGGGCCCAGGGGGTGAGCCTGCCTGATCCGACCGTGATCGAGTGGATCACGGTACGCCCTCCGGCCAGCACTGCTGTCCTCCCGCTGGTCATGGATCTTGGACCGGGGGAAACGGAAGTGCTCGCGCTGGCTCTGGAATCAACTGATGCGATTGTGATCCTCGATGACGCTTTGGCACGGCAAATGGCCACCACGCTGGCCATTCGCTTTCGTGGAAGCCTTGGTTTACTGCTTGATGCAAAACAGGCTGGCCTCGTAGCGGCCATTACCCCTCTTCTGGATCAATTGCAAGTGTTGGGATTCCATCTCAGTGCTGAGACTCGTCAGCTCATTCTCGACCTTGCCAGCGAGTCACTATGATCACTGACACAGCCAAGAAGCGGCGATTTCGGGTCGGTTAAGTGGGAGCCTAACAAACACAATTTCAATCAGGAGATTCCTCGGAGCTTGCTTCGAGGTTACCTTGTAAAGGGAAGAGTGTGAGAAACCGTGGTGTCTCACAGACAATGCCCTTCCTTGTGATACCCCGCAGCTTGCTGCGGGGAGGCTTCATTTGAGTATAGACAGCTGACTTTTTACACCATACGCCTAGCTAGCCGCAGTCGTGTTGCGAGCGTTGGCCAAGGACCGTCCAGGGAAGCGCCGTGGGCAGACAGACACGCATCACACGTGAAGGAGAATATCAGCAGCTACTCCAAAATTTGAGGCGAAAAGGCAGGGAGCTTCGCACCACAGCAATGGCTGCATAGCGGTCACCCTTGGTGGCTATTCCGCCTCAAACTTCGAGGGCTCTGCTTATCCATGCAACGGAGCATGACTTTGCTGGCCTGATCGCCCTGAGCCTAGGCGTGTGGCTGACACTGAGAGGCTATCCGAAAACTAATGTCTAACAAATCAATGCCTTATAAGTCTCTAAAAGTATGGCAAGAGCCCGATTATCCAGTAAGTCCGTTCCTAGCTTTGCCATGCATATGACCTAAGCTCTTGTCTTACAAAGGTTTTGTTTCCAGACAGACTCTGACTGCGGTGGCGAAGACTACCAAGCAGGCCGGCCTCTCGGACCAGAAGGAGGATGAGCACGGTGACGGCGAGCGAGCGGATGTCCATCGTGATGTCCTGTCGTACAGCATGAGTCTGTTCGTGACTCCTTCTCCTCTGCCATACTAAGGAGAGAGCGAGGAGAGGGCAAGCCGCATGGTGCAGCAGTGGACTGCCACAATGCTG
>JBMDXC010000310.1:0-14148 GCA_048594805.1 Candidatus Entotheonellaceae bacterium
AGGAACTGGTGTATGCTATAGGCTCTCACCGTGTCTACGGATAGCTCTTTGGCGCAACGTTCCCCTGGGAGCTATCGTCGCGCAGCGGAGGAAGTATGGTCTACCGCTTTGCAGATTGTGTCCTGGACACGCAGCTCTTTACCTTGGCCCGGGCTGGCCAGAGTACGCGGCTGGCTCCCAAGGTCTTCGAGGTGCTCTGCTATCTCATTGAGCATCGCGACCGCGTGGTCTCCAAGCAGGAATTGTGCGATCAGGTATGGGAGGGGCTGGCGATCACTGATGCGGCCATGGAGAGCTGTTTGCGCGCGGTGCGGCTGACGGTGGGCGACAGTGGGCAGGCGCAACGCATTATTCAGACGCAGCGCGGGCATGGCTATCGCTTTGTGGCCGACGTGACAGTAGAGATGTCTCGTACTGGGACAGAGGAGAGACCCTCTTCTGCCCCGGTGCTTCTAGAGCCTCTGGAAGGCCCAGCCTCTCCACCGCCTCCCTCACAACCGGTGCTACCCCTGCGTTCCGTACCACGGTTAGGAGGACGACCCTGTGCCTCATGCCAGTATGCTAATGACGACCACGCGGTTTTCTGCGCGGCATGTGGTATCCGATTGCGGCAACTATGCGTCCACTGCGGTAAGGACGTAACATTGCCGGCAGTGTTTTGCTCCGCCTGTGGGCAACCGCTTGCGGTGTCATCGCCCTCTGGTACAACCCCGACTGCTGCTGGCCAGGCCGAGCACAAGCCGGTCACAGTGCTCTGCTGCGCGGTGGATACAACGACGGTCCAGGGGACTCATATTGATCTCGATGCTCTGCACGGCCAGTTACTGGAACTCCATGCCATAGCCCAGGATGTTGTCCCTCAGTATGGGGGACGACTCCATCCCGTGATTGGCGAACGCCTCATGGCTCTGTTCGGGGTGCCGGTGGCTCACGAGGACAGTGCCCGTCGTGCGGTACACGTCGCACTCGAACTCCGCCGTCGTCTGTCCATACGCCAGGAACGCCTTGGGATAGCACCTATGGCACCACTGGGATGGCGCATGGGGCTGCATACGGGGCTTGTCGTAGTGGGGGCATGCGGCAGGGGGGAGCATGCGGAAACCGCTGCCACCATCGTTGGAGATGTCGTGTCCGTGGCCACGGCGCTCGAAGAGCGGGCGGCGCCTGGGACAATCCTGTGTAGTGGCGCCACAGCCCTCTTGATTCAGGGAACGGCGCGCCTCGAGGCCCGGGGCCAGCTCCAGCTCCCCGGGCAGTCAGCCGCCGTAGAGACCTATACGGTCCTCGGCCGAAGTTTCCGGAGTTCACCTATGGAGCAACACCATGGGCGAGTACTCAGCCCATTCGTAGGGCGGGAGCGCGAGATGATGCTGCTGCACGCGCTGCTGGCTCAGGTGGAAGAAGGGCACGGTCAGGTGGTTGGCGTGGTCGGCGAGCCTGGGCTTGGAAAATCACGGCTCGTCCATGAGTTCCGCCATAGTCTAGGGAGCAGACGACTGACGTATCGCGCCGGGCGCTGTTTTTCCTACGGGAGTACGATGCCGTACTTGCCAGTGCTCGACCTGCTACGGCACCAGTGTGGTATCACGGATACTGATAGTCCTGAGGACATCACCATCAAGGTCCATCGTAATCTCCAAGAAGTAGGTATGGCGCCAGAGACGTGGGCCCCGGTGCTCCTGCATCTCTTGGGCCTAGAGGGGGAGACAAACCCTCTCACAGCACTCAGCCCGGAGGTGCGTAAAGCCCGCATCCTGACTGCCTTCACACAGATGTGCCTCAATGGCAGTCGGCAACTCCCGCTCATTCTCGAGATCGAAGACCTGCATTGGATCGATCCCTCCTCCGACGAGTGCCTGGCGGCGCTCATTGAGCGTATAGCTGGTGCGCCGATCCTGGTGCTGGTGACTTATCGGCCAGGATATCGACCAGCCTGGATTGACAAGTCGTATGTGACGCAGGTAGCCCTGCAGCCCTTGACGCCCAAGGACAGTCTCCAGGTGGTCCAGGCTGTCATTCCAATGACTGTGCTCGCCGCGCCGTTGGTACCGCAACTTCTGGCAAAAGCGGATGGCAATCCTTTCTTTCTCGAGGAGTTGGCCCGGACGGTCGCAGAACAGGGGGCTGATACGCCCGCGCACACTGTGCCTGATACTGTCCAGGCTGTCCTCCTTGCCCGCATCGACCGGTTACCTGCTACAGCCAAGCGTCTCCTTCAGGCCGCCGCGGTCATCGGTAAGGATGTGGCCTTGCCTCTGCTGCAGGCGGTGACCGATGTGCCTCAGGAGGCCATAAATCGAGACCTTGGCCAGCTTCAAGCTGCTGAGTTTCTCTATGAGACCTACGCCCCCTCGATCCCTACATACACCTTCAAGCACGCCCTCACCCAAGAGGTGACCTATCAGTCTCTCATGCGGCGCGCACGGCAGCAGTACCATGAGCGCATTGCACAGGTACTGGAAACACAGCTGCCAGATGTTGCAGAGACACAACCCGAGCTGCTAGCGCAGCACTATATGGGAGCAGATCGAGGCGAACAGGCTATTCCTTACTGGCAACGTGCAGGCCAGCGTGCTATCGAGCGCTCGGCGCATGTCGAGGCGATCAGCCACTTCACGCAAGGATTAGAGCTACTCCAAGCCCTTCCAGTCACTCCGGAGCGGGCGCAGCGTGAACTCACACTGCAACTTGCTATAGCGACACCGCTCCTAATGATCAAAGGACATACAGCTCCAGAAGTGGCCCACGCTTACGCCCGCGCCCAAGAATTGTGCCAGGAAATGGGAGAGGGTCCCCAACGCTTTGCAGCGTTGCTCGGCCTGTGGCGGTTTCATTTCTCGCAAGCACGACTGCTCAAGGCCCGTGAGCTGGCGGAACAATGCTTTGCCTTAGCGCAATATCTACACGACCCCCTCGCTCTCCATGAAGCCCATGTCGCCTTAGGGTCAACCTATATCCACCTCGGAGAGTTACGCTCAGCGATGGCGCATCTGGAACAGGGAGTCGCTCTCTATGAGCCGGAGCGCTGCCGACCTCTCGCTTTCAGTCGCGGTTTCGACCCTGGCGTCGTGGGCCTCTCCAGGGCCGCGTGGACGCTGTGGATGCTTGGGTATGCTGAGCAAGCTCTCACCATAAGCCATCAAGCCCTGTCTCTAGCTGATGAGTTGTCCCACCCTTCTAGCTTGGCGTTTGCTTTGTTTTTTGCCACTGTGCTCTATCAATGCCGCCGTGAAGCACAGCGTGCCCAAGAGCAGGCCGAAGTGCTCTTGGCCTTGTCAAGAGAGCACGGATTCCGCCAATGGATAGCGGCTGGGGTATTCCTCCGGGGATGGGCACTGACTCAGCGAGGCATGATTGAGGAAGGCATTGCCCAACTCCAGGAAGGGCATCGCTCGTGGTTGGCCATAGGGAATGAGTTGGGAAAGACGCAAATTCTTGCCAGAGTGGCTGAGGCCTATGGACAGGTAGGACGGACCGACAAGGGATTACGCGCCGTAGCTGAGGCCCTCGTTGCCATGGACAAGAATGCAGAACGTCATTACGCAGCCGATATTTATAGGCTGCAGGGCGAGTTGTTGCTACAGCAAGCCCAGGAGCAGCAAGGGCCGTACAACGTTCCTATGGCTAACCAACGTGAAGCGGCAGTGCACATACAGCGGGCGCGAGAGATTGCTCAGCATCAGCACGCGAAGTTTCTGGAACTCCGCGCTACGATGAGTTTGAGTCGTTTGTGGCAAATGCAGGGGAAACATACTGAAGCACGGTTCATGCTCGAGTCAACTTACCATTGGTTTACGGAGGGATTTAATACCCCAGACCTCGTCAGCGCGAGAGCATTGCTTGACGCATTACGGTGAGGAGCGCCACATGACACAGCTCGTATGCCCCGTGTTGTTGCTTCCTGCGTCGTGAGGAGAACCCGTCTTGTTGGTCTCTGCTTCTTCCCAGCATGCTCCTCTCCCCCAGTGGCTCTGTATCTCTCAGCTCTTGACCTATCATGCTGAACACGCTCCTGAGGCCCCAGCCGTCCTCGCTCCTGGACGTCCTCCTCTCACATACGGCGGTTTACGCCGGCATATCGGTGCAGTCGGTGAGACACTGCGGGCCATAGGGATCAACCGCAATGAGCGAGTCGCTGTGGCCCTCGCGGATGGCCCAGAAATGGCTGTGGCATTCCTCGCGGTGGCAGCAAGTGCGACCTGTGTACCGCTTAATCCTACCTACAGTGCTGACGAATATGCTACCTATCTTGCTGATCTACATGCGAAAGCGCTAATTGTGCAGGCGGGAGTTCCTACGCCAGCCCGTGCCGTCGCCCGCACGTGTGGCTGCGCCATTATTGAACTGGTGCCGAGGCCGGACGCCGAAGCGGGGCTCTTCAGTCTCACTAGTGTCGCTCAGAATCCTTCTGTATACCATGAATTTGCCTCGCCTAACGATATAGCCTTAGTGCTTCACACCTCAGGGACGACAGCGCGGCCTAAACGTGTCCCCCTGACCCACATGAATATCTGCACGGCTGCACACAGTTGGGAGGTCGCGCTCGCGCTCACTGCAAGCGATCGGTGCTTGGATATACTGCCCCTCTTTCATATCTATGGTCTTATTGGTACCCTCTTTGCCTCGATGATGGCTGGTGCAAGTGTTATATGTCCCCCGGCGTTTTCTGCCCAGAGTTTTTTTGTTTCGCTGACTGAATTGCGTCCAACATGGTATGCAGCAGTCCCTACTATGCATCAAGTGATCCTCGCGCATGCTGCCCAGTACCGTGACAGCATTACCCTCTGTCCGCTGCGCTTCATCCGCTCAGGAGCTGCGTCTTTGCCGCCTCCAGTCCTCGCAGAGCTTGAGCGTGTATTCGATGCCCCCGTACTCAAGGGCTATGGACTTACGGAGACGTGTGGCCGGATCACCTGTGATCCCTTGCCACCGCAGTCGCGAAAACCTGGCTCGGTTGGCGTAATAGCCAGTCCAGAAGTAGCCATTATGGATGCTGAAGGCAGGCTATTACCAGCGGGAGCAACCGGGGAGATCGTGGTACGTGGCCCCAATGTCATGCAGGGCTATGAGAACGATCCAGTAGCGAATCAAGAGGCGTTTATCCATGATTGGTTCCGGACAGGAGACGAAGGATACTTGGATGACGATGGCTACCTCTTCATCACTGGTCGTCTCAAAGAGATCATAAATCGTGGCGGGATCACCGTTGCGCCGCAGGAAGTGGACAGTGTAGTACTAGAGCATCCTGCCGTGGCGCAAGCAGTGACCTTTGCCGTACCCCACGTCCGTTGGGGCGAAGATGTCGCAACCGCTGTGGTCTTACGCCCAAATGCCTCAACAACGGAGCAGGAACTTCGCTGGTTTGTCGCGAGACGCCTCGCGACGGTGAAGGTCCCGAGTCAGGTGCTCATAGCTGAGGCTATCCCAGTAGGCCCTACGGGCAAACCACAACGCCACACTTTGGCAGCGCAGCTGGGTTTGATAGGGTCCTCGGGGCTCCAGCCAACTCACCTTCCTGCCCCTATGGCATCGCGCACACCACTCGAGGAGGTGCTGTCCAAACTCTGGGCTACAGTGCTCGATCTTGAGCGTGTGGAGATTGACGACAATTTCTTTCGGCTGGGCGGCGATTCTCTGTTAGCCACTCAGCTTCTGGCCCGTATCCGTAATGCGACGCACGCCGAGGTTTCCTTTCGCACCTTCTTCGAGACTCCTACAGTGGTGGATATTGCCAGACACATTGCCACTGCCAACCAAGCCATGTCTTTCTTGCTAGAGCCGCCTCTAGTCTCTGTGCCACGGGATGTCCCCCTCCCATTATCCTATGCTCAGCAACGTCTGTGGCTTCTTGAGCGCATAGGACTTAGTCACCATGCCTATAACCTCCTAGAAGCAAGACAGTTGTGCGGGCTTTTGGAAGTGGCAGCACTAGAGCAGAGCTTACAAGCAATCGTCAAACGTCATGAAAGCCTGCGCACAACTTTTACTAGTGTCGCGGGCCAGCCATTTCAGGTCATTGGATCGACTGCACGCCTTTCTATGTCGGTAGTCGATCTGCGTCACCTGTCTCAACATGTCCAGGAAGCGCAGGTGTATACGCTGGGGCAGACAGAAGTCCAGAGGCCGTTTGATCTGGAGCATGGACCCTTGCTGCGTGCCACCCTTTTGCAACTCGCTGATGACAAATACGTATTACTTTTGGCAATGCATCATATTGTCTCCGACGCCTGGTCCCAGGGGGTATTCTGGCGGGAATTAGCTGTGCTATATGCGGCCTTTGCCGCTGGAGCGCCCTCACCGCTTCCAGCGCTCTCTCTCCAATATGCCGATTTTGCTCATTGGCAGCAGCAGTGGCTGCAGGGAGAGGTGCTGGAGACGCAGCTTGCCTACTGGAAGCAGCAGCTTACTGGGACGTCAACGCTGCAGTTACCTATGGACCATCCGCGCCCAGCCGTGCAAACCTTTCGTGGTACTAGATACTTCTTGACCATACCTCTCACGTTGACGCAGGCGCTCAAGACCCTGAGCCAGAGACACGGGGTCACTTTGTTCATGACATTGCTGGCCGCCTTCCAGACTTTACTGCATCGTTATACTGGTCAGGGCGACATCGCTGTGGGCTCGCTCATCGCCAATCGTAACCGGGTGGAACTGGAAGGCATAATGGGGTTCTTTGTCAACACTCTCGTGCTACGCACTGATCTCTCGGGTGACCCGAGTTTCCAAGAATTGCTCACACGGGTGCGTACAGTCACCCTGGGGGCTTATGAGCACCAGGACATACCTTTCGAGAAACTCCTAGAAGAATTGCGGCCACCGCGAGACCTGAGCCGTACTCCGTTGTCCCAGCTCCTGCTTGTACTCCACAATACACCTCAGCAGGCATTCGAGCTTCCAGGTCTGACTGTGCGTCCCATGGAGATTGACCCGGGAATAGCGCGGTTTGATATGTCCCTCGAATTCTGGGAGACTGCAGAAGGCCTCCAGGGTCGTTTTGAGTACAGTACTGATCTGTTTGAGGAGGCAACGATTGCGCGGATGACTGGGCATTTGCAAACTTTACTCGCGGGCATTGTGGCTATGCCGGGGCAACGCCTGTCACGGCTGCCCTTGCTGAGCGCTGCCGAACGTCATCGCCTGCTCGTGGAATGGGATACGACCACGGCCCCCTATCCTGATAACCAGTGTATCCACAGTATATTTGAAACCCAAGTCGAGCGCACTCCCGATGCCGTTGCTGTGATCTGTGGCGACGCGTTCCTCACATACAGCGAACTCAATGGCCGTGCCAATCAGGTGGCGCACTATCTCCAGGCGCATGGTGTAAGGCCGGAGATGCTAGTAGGGCTCTGTATCGAGCGCTCCCTCGCAATGATAGTGGGACTACTCGGTATCCTCAAGGCCGGAGGCGCCTATGTGCCCCTTGATCCGAACTATCCACGCGAGCGCTTGGCCTTCATGCTCAATGATGCGCAGCCCTCCGTGTTATTGACCCAGGAGCACCTTGTGCCAGGCCTGCCAGCGCATGGAGCACCGATGGTCAGTCTGGATGCGCAATGGCCAACCATTGCCAGATACAGTAACGCTAATCCGGTTAGTGGCGTCTTAGCCGATAGTGTAGCTTACCTACTCTATACGTCGGGGTCGACAGGGAGACCCAAAGGAGTGCTTGGCGTGCACCGTGCTACCCTCAACGCCTTGGCCTGGATGTGGCGGGCCTATCCCTTTGCCATGCATGAAGTGTGTTGCCAGAAAACCCCTATTAGCTTCGGAGACTCTGTCCAGGAACTGCTAGGGCCTCTGCTCCAGGGCAGACAGATAGTGCTTATCCCCGACGACATCCTGAAGAAGCTGCCGCGTTTTGTCCAGATGCTTGCCATGCACCGGGTGACTCGCCTCATCCTCGTGCCCTCGCTGTTACGGGCGCTGCTCGATACGATGCGAGATCTCCAAGACCGTCTGCCCCACCTGACGCTCTGGTTTGCTGGAGGAGAAGCGTTATCGAGGGATCTCTGGCGACGCTTTCGAGAGCATCTACCGCACTGTCGCCTGGTCAACCTCTACGGCGCCTCAGAAGCGTCTGACGACACGACGTGGTACGATACCAGTCTGGCCCCGCATGCCCTGGCGTGTGTGCCCATTGGTCGCCCCATTACTAATACCCAGGTCTATGTGCTCGACCCACACCTGCAGCCCGTACCTGTTGGCGTTCCCGGCGAACTGTATGTTGGGGGCGCTAGCCTGACACGGGGTTATCTGCACTTTCCTGAACTGACCGCCGAGCGTTTTGTCCCACACCCCTTCAGCCGCGAGCCTGGGGCACGTCTCTATAAGACCGGTGATCTGGTACGTTATCAGCCAGATGGCCATCTGGAGTATATGGGGCGTCTGGACCAGCAGGTGAAACTTCGTGGCATCCGCATCGAATTGGGGGAGGTCGAGGCTACACTGGCACAACATCCAGCGGTGCGAGAGACGGCCGTTATCGCTCGCGAGGATATCTCTGGAGAGCCGCGGCTCGTTGCCTACATCGTCCCAGTCCAGGAGCCAGGGCCTACGATGAGGGAACTGCGCCACTTTCTCGAAAAGCAACTCCCCGCTGCCATGGTGCCGTCCACCTTTGTGATGCTTGAGACCCTTCCGTTGACACCTAGTGGGAAAGTGGACCGCCTGAAGCTCCCTCAGCCTGACCTCATTAGGCCTGCCCTCGAAGATGATTACGTAGCGCCACGCACCCCTGTTGAGCAACAGGTTGCGACTATCTGGTGCCATCTGCTGAGCCTCGAACGCGTCGGCGTCCACGATAACTTTTTTGAGCTAGGCGGGCACTCGCTCCTGGCCATGCAGATTGTGTCTCGTGTGCGCGACGCCACGCACGTTGAGGTGTCTCTCCTGCACTTCTTCGAAACCCCCACTGTAGCTGGGATAGCAGCTATCATTGAGACTGGAGAGCAGGCGGCACAGGGCATGGAGACGCATGCTCTTGTACCCCTGCCACGGGAGCGGATGTTGCCGGCGTCCATTGCGCAGGAACATTTCTGGGTGTTTGACCAGCTGCTCCCTAACTTGCCCCTGTTCAATATCCCCTATGTCGTACGTCTGGTAGGTGTACTCGATGCAGCAACCTTGGAGCAAAGCTTCAACGTAGTTATCGAACGCCATGAAGCCTTGCGGACCACTTTTGCGAGCGTAGATGAGCAACTGGTGCAAATCATCGCCCCCACCTTGCACATGCCCCTGACGGTACAAGACCTCCGGGCGTTGCCCGAGCCTGAGCGAGAGGATGAGGCCCAGCGTCTCATTCAGGAAGAAAGTCAACGCTCCTTTGACCTGGAGCGGGGGCCTCTACTGCGGGGCTGCTTGCTTCGATTAAGTGAGCAGGAGTATCGCCTACTGGTAACGCTGCACCATATCATCAGTGACGGCTGGTCAGTCGGTGTGCTCATGCGTGAGTTGGCTATCGTGTACGATGCCAGTATTGCTGGCAAGCCGTCGCCCCTGCCAGCGCTGCCTATCCAGTACGCGGATTTTAGCGCTTGGCAGCGCCAATGGCAACGCAGCCCTGTGATGGAAGCCCAGCTGACATACTGGCAAGAGCAATTGCGTGAGCCTTTGCCTCTGCTAGCTCTGCCGATGGACCACCCCCGTGAGGCCGCCTGGTACGTGCGCACGACACGCCAGTCCCGTGAACTCCCTAGCGCACTGTATGAGGCACTTGTACATCTGAGCCAGCAGGAAGGCAGCACGCTCTTCATGACCTGCATGGCTGCCTTCAAAATACTCCTGTATGGCTATACAGGCCAGGAAGACATCTGTGTCGCTACCCTTGTGGCGAATCGGACACGACAGGAGACGGAGGGACTGATCGGCCTCGTCGTCAATACCGTGATGCTCCGGACAAACCTTGGTGGTAATCCTCCGGGTCGGCGGATACTGCAGCGAGTTCGTGCGACCACACTAGCTGCCTATGCGCATCAGGACTTGCCTTTTGAAGAGGTGATACGGATGCTTGATGGCGAGCACAATCGCCAGCGGACAGCACTGAGCCAGGTGCTGGTCGTCTGGCACAATGCCATGCTCTGGCCTCTGCACTACTCAACTCAAACACTCCGCTTTGAGACTAGGGACCAGAGTGTCATAGCGCCTCATGTAGCGCTCACCACGTTTGATATTATTCTGACTCTGCGCGAAAGGCCACAGGGACTTGCGATGACGTGCCTTTATAAGGCCGACTTATTCGAGGCAACCACCATCACTAAGATGCTTGATGATTTCCAGGATGTGCTTGCCTGCTTCAGTGCGCAGCCAGAGCAAGTACTGGCAACATTCCGCTCCTTCAGGACGCACACGGCTGACGTATGCTGCGGACGAGTATGACCAAAGGTGGTTGTTAGGCGATTCTAGGCAACTCGAGCACTGGCGGTTGGCAGTAGGCCCGAACCAGTCATGCTGGGGGAGGGAGCCATGCGCTTTGTCACGGCACTTGACGGACACATGCGGTCTCTTTATGATGCTGTGACAAACAGGCAGTCTCACAATGCACGCCTTGATAGGAGAGTTAAGAGGGAGCCGCACAAAGTTGAGAGGAGGCAGCAGTAAGCGTCCTGGCTATGCCAGAATGCACTTTTAATTACAGCAACTGTAGCATTATTGACTGGCAGAAGGGTAGCATTATGTCAATCATCTTTCAACTATTCTGTGCTGAAGATCTTAAACAGCTTACTGTAGAACAAATTAATGAACTTAGGAGGATTGTTGGGGAAGCAGTGAAAGCTTCGGGCGATCCTTCTCTGGAGGCCTCTCTGTTGACTTCGAAGATCATTCAGAATAAGCATATGCCGCGGCTTCTGGTGCAGTCAAGGGGAGCTAGTTCTGCTTCTCCTCCATCGCCCACAGTTAGTCCACAAGATTCCATGCCTATTTCTCCACAGCGAGTCCTAGAGATTCCTCCAGATGCCCTGGATATACTGAAGAAACGCGTGCGCGAGGTGTTTCAACAGCTTACGTCGGAACTGCCCAGTGGCCCATCGAGATCTCTCGCTGCGTCGAATCTGACCTCCGCTGAACTCCTCGATCACCTTCTCAGTCCAACAGATCTGGCAAAATTAACAACCTCAGGAAGGCAAATTCTTGCGTGGGCTCTCACTTGTGAACTGGCTAATTTTAAGACTTATGAGGCTCTACAGAGTCTCAAGCAACGCCTGGAAAAGACGTTTATGGACTTTATGGAAGCAAACGGGAAGGGGAAGCAACGGCCCAAAGGTCCTGACTCATTATACTCACCATTCTATCCACTCAGTCCGCTTTATGATCCCGATCGTTCGCGACCGAACCCCTGAAGTACGGTCAATTCCTCCTGCGTATCTCAGAGGTATGACAACGCACCCCGGGGAGCTACCGCAGCTTATGCCCATGAGAGATGTGTACCGAGCGATAGCTCCTGCCAGGGACGGCTTAGAGCGTGCTATGCACTTGCAATCGTAATATCAGCCAAGCTTGCACGCATGGGAATAGCAAAGCAAGAGGGAGTATAGACCGCTTTTTGGTCTCTGTTGTCCTCAAAGAGACGTTTACGAGCACTGTGATCGCTGGGGTATGGCTTCCTCCTGTATTCCCAACCCAGTTATCAGCTAATCCAAAAGGCATAACACGCTCTAGTTTTTCCAGTGTCATAGTCCCTTAGGACTTACAAGAGGAGAAGGGCTGCAGCCCGTCTCCATAAAATTCATAATAGTCAAATAAGATATTCTTTTAAAAAGTAAATGCTGGGAGCAAAAAAATACTCGCCTCCCTTGAGAGTCACAAAACCATAAAAATTGAAAGGCATATGCTTCTCACGTGGATCATTCCACCGCACTGGCCATTTTTGTTGTCTCCCCCCCATCCCATTGGGTTGGCCGATAACCGGATCGATCCCCGGCTCATGCCTGTTGGAGGAGCGTGGGTTATTGGCTAATAGATATTGCAGGACTTCAAAGTACTTCTCAATGTTGCTTTGATAACATACGAAGAGTAATCCGACATCTTTTGACGGCAGCTCTTCAAGTTTTGGATTATCCTTCGGCTCTTTTTCTCGTTTGCCGTATGTGATCCCACGACGGACGATGCGGGGGACACCTTTCTTGCGCGGATTGACTGCGCGAATATGAGCCTGGATGGGACACTTCTCTCCTTCAGGATCCCCGTCATAGGTAAAGTCATTGGTAGGCCGTCCTGCAGTGGGTTGTAGGACAATGGGGGTGCCGTCTTTAAAGCGCCCCATGACGAGTGCTTCGGATCGTTCTGCGTCCTCTCCGGTGAGGCCCAAGGCTTCCACAAGTTTTTGCTCACATTCTTTGAAGGCACGCACATTTTGCTCGAGTTTGCGAAACACTAGGTAGCTGCCACTATGATGGTGCACAATCTTGCCCGTGTTATCCTTTTCCTCCCCATACGGGTCTGGCACAAGCACTAAGTCTGGCCCCGTGCCAGGGTCCCAGACGTTCATTCTGGTTTCTCTTTGCCTTTGCCGATCGATATCTCTTTGGAAGAACAGCGGCTGGCTGTGACCGTCTGCATAGCCGAAATGTTCGACGCTATCCCCCCATGCGTTCCGCATTACCCTCCCATGTTCAACAGCGCAGATCTCGGCATGTCCCTTAACGTCATCGAGTAACTTGTGTGCTTCTCGCAGCAAGAAGTGTTCGTCATCATCAGCAAGCAAAACCATGGCGTGGAGATCAGCTTGCCTATATCCTTCCTCCCAGTCTTCTTTAAGAGGATCGTTCAATCGATGTTGAGCTGCTTCCATACCATGAAGGAATGCCTCGTTGAAGCCAGGCCTGTTCGGAAAGTTGGGATCGAGGTATGTGTAGCCCTTTGCCGATAAAAAGAAGCTCATAAACACAGAGCCTGGAATGCTATATTGTCGATACTGCTTAATCTCATCGAGTTGCTTTTGTGCAGAAGTAATGTCTTTAGCAAGTTCATTGATCCACCGCTTGACTTCAATCTGCTTATCAGCTTTGAAGTACAAGAAAATGTACACAGCGTGGTCTCGTCCATGTCCCTGCAGAATATTCCCCTGCAAGTTTTCTAGTGGTTTCTGCATCTTCTGGAGATTGTCCTCATGAATGGGATTTTTGAGTTCATGGAGACTTGCCATACATTCTACTCCTCTCTTCCATGCCGGAAGCCTAGATAGGACGTAGCCACACGGTAATGGTGAGATGTGTCGAGTGCTTAGAGTCCCTGCCGGATCCCCTCTGCGGTGCGCTCACCAAGCATCATAATGACAACATTGGTATTAGCCCGTGGCAGTCCGGCAGGATCGAGGCGCCCATCACGTGCAGCCCGGTCAGGCCATGCATGCGGCCATGCTGGTCCACCACCGCCAGCATATCACATACCGGTCCTATCTTGCAGGTGCCCCAGATGTAGTGCATCGTGGAAACGTTGTGCAGTAGCCACTGGCCCAGGGTGTCGTTAGCCGCGAGGTCAGTCGCTACACCATGGCCCCCATCGCATTTATGCCTCATTGGGCGGCTCGAAATCTGTCAGCGGACTTGCCCCGTGATGCACAGTGAGGATCTCTACCTCATCTGGAAGCAGTTGATAGATGACTCGGTAACTCTGCACAATCACTTCGCGAATGTCGTCACGACCGATTTCGGGGACGACCCACTTCAACAGAGGGAACGCAAGGCGGTCTGTGGTCTGGGCTACCCGTCTGGCAAATAATTCCGCGTGGCGCGTCACGGGCAATGTAGAGGCACACCGCCTCCACATCTGCCAATGCCTACTCGGTCCACGTTATGTCAGCCATCTCGCCATCCGTGTATGGGCTTCTTCCTGGGAGACCTTCTGGCCAGCCTCGGCTTGCGCGATCCCACGCTCGACTTTGTAGAGCAAATAGAGGCGTTCCATAGCGTCTTCGCCCGTCGCTTCGTCAGGCAGCTCACGGATTGCTTGGAGCATCTGTTCCTTTATTGTCATAGTGACGGCCTCAGAGGGTAGGTCAAAGAGAAAAGAGGACACATTGTATACTACGTCCCATATGGTTACCCACAGAATTTCTGGGACACGCATTACTCTCGACGTGATTATTAATCAGTTCAAACTTGGCGCAACGGCAGAACAGATACACGATAGTTTTCCAGCGGCCTCTCT
>JBMDXC010000311.1:0-9619 GCA_048594805.1 Candidatus Entotheonellaceae bacterium
GAGACCTGATCGCTGCGCCTGTATTGGCATAGAAGTTGCTGTTTTACCAAAATATTGCTGACGCTGCAGTGCTCCACAATATCCTGGCAGTGTGTACTCTTGTCCAGCAAAAGGGCCCATAACCGTACTCTCAACCTTAACGGGTATCAGCGGTGCCTGTGCTCCGGGCCTTAGAGGCAGGATGGAGACGCTCGCTACTGGCACAAGAGGAGAGAAAGGATGTACCAGGGAAGTCAACAGAACGCAACGGCAGGCTCTAGCCGTGACACATTAGCGCTCGTACAGTGGCTTGCAGCATTTTGTCAGTTCGTCCACGAGTGTCGAGAGTGCCAGCACGACGTCACCCCGCATTGGCAATTGTGCACCCATTGTGATATACGGTTGGCGCTATCCTGTCCGCAGTGTGCCGGCCCGGTATCCCCCGCTGGGGCGTATGCCTGTCCATGTTGTGGCATGGCTATGCCCCCGGTGGAGGCTTGGGCGCAGGGATTGCAGGCATAGGAGAGACACCGAGGAGCAACGGCATGGTCGAAGTACCCTCCAGAGGGTATCAACCTATCGAAAACTACGGGGTCATTGGGGATCTTTATACTGTAGCCTTAGTAGGTATGGATGGTTCAATCGACTTTTTTGCTTTTCCGCACTTTGACTCGCCTACCATTTTTGCTGCCCTCCTGGATCACGCCAGAGGCGGGCGGTTTCAGATTGCGCCCCAGCTTACGGACACCCATCAGAAGCAGCTGTATCTACCGGATTCGAATATCCTCCTGACGCGCTTCCTTGCCCCTGAAGGAGTGGCAGAGATCTCGGACTTCATGCCGGTGGAAGAGGTCGAACAGGCCCACAACCTGGTACGCCGCGTCAAAACGGTGCGCGGCGAACTCTGCTTTCGTATGCTCTGCGCGCCACGCTTTGACTATGGACGGGCCTCACACCGGGTCGAGCAGCAAGCAGGGACCGTGCTTTTTTCATCCGAGGGCAACGATGGCACTGCCTTGCGCTTGCACAGTTCAGTGCCACTCCGTATCCATAACGGCGATGCCATCGCCGAGTTTACCCTGCGGCCTGATGAGCACGCGGAGTTTGTCCTGGAGTGGGCACACCCCGGGGAAGCTTCGCCAGCGACAGCACCAGACTATGTCTCGCGCTGCTTCAAGGATACGGTCAATTTCTGGCGGCGCTGGATTGGACACTCAACCTACCAGGGCCGCTGGCGGGAGATGGTCAACCGCGCCGCACTCACGCTCAAGCTCCTGGTGTCTCAGCCCTATGGTTCATTGGTCGCAGCACCAACCTTCGGCCTGCCTGAAGACATTGGTGGTGAGCGCAACTGGGATTACCGCTATACCTGGATCCGCGACGCCTCGTTTACCCTATATGCCTTGATTCGCCTTGGCTACACTGACGAAGCAGGAGCGTTTATGCGCTGGATTGAGGCACGCTGCAGAGACCTGGAACCGGATGGATCCCTGCAGGTGCTCTACGGCATCGACGGACGCCATATCCTAACCGAGGAGTTCCTCCCCCACCTGGAGGGCTACCGGCAGTCTACGCCCGTGCGCATTGGCAATGGTGCCTCCAAGCAGCTCCAGCTCGATATTTATGGCGAGTTGATGGATGCGGTCTATCTCTACAATAAATACGGTGAACCCATTTCCCATGACCTGTGGATGGATCTGACACGTCTGCTCAATTGGGTTTGTGACCATTGGCACTGCAAGGACTATGGGATCTGGGAGACGCGTGGTCGTCAGCACGAGTTTCTCTATTCTCGGGTCATGTGCTGGGTCGCACTCGATCGTGGCCTCCGCCTGGCGTATAAACGCTCGTTTCCAGCTCCCTTGGAGCGGTGGGGGCGCATCCGCGATCAGATCTATCATGACATTTTTACCCACTTCTGGGATGAGTCACGGCAGGCCTTTATGCAATACAAAGGTTCCAAGACGTTAGATGCCGCCACCTTGCTCATGCCATTGATACGGTTTATTAGCCCGATTGATCCACGTTGGCTCTCAACATTGCGGGCTATTGAGGAGGTACTGGTTACCGACTCGCTGGTCTATCGCTATAAGACTGGTGACGCATTCTATGACGGGCTCCTGGGGCAGGAAGGCACGTTTTCGATGTGCTCTTTTTGGTACGTGGAGTGCCTGGCGCGGTCCGGTGACCTGCACAAAGCCCGTTTCTTTTTCGAGAAGGCCCTGGGATACGCCAATCATCTTGGCCTGTACGCTGAAGAACTCGGCCTCCGTGGCGAACACCTGGGAAACTTTCCCCAAGCCTTCACCCATATTGCTCTCATTAGCGCAGCCTATGACCTGAACCGGCGTCTGTCCGCCGCCGGCCATCAGGGCTAGAGGTAATCTCGCTACAAGTACCAGTGGTGCGTAGCTGGCATCTCCCTTGCAGGGCAGGACATAGCACCATAGCAAAGAGTGAGTGATTCATAGAGGAAGGAGCCTGTGATGCATAGCTCTCTCAGCGGAGATACCTCTGTCACGGCTGTTCTGGCCGAGCCGATGGAAGTCTATGAGGCAGGCCGTACTGCTGCGCCTATGCTACCACTATCAGCGCCTTGCCTCCTGGAACCACCGAGACCTCCAGAACCACCGCTCCCACCCGAGCCGCCACCAAGGCCCCCGGAACCACCGCAGCCGCCTCCAGGGCCTATCCCAGATCCGACACCCCCTCAACCGCCACCGCCAGTGCGCCTGTAGGGCGTAAGGAGTATGGTAGATTGCCTAACTCTCATATTGAAAGAGGCCTGTATCTTCTTTCCTCATTATGAGAGACAGCACGCTCTGTGAGGAGGTACGTCCCCAGAGACACTCTCGGGATGCTCCAGGAATACTCAAGTAAGGGTCACTATACTGACCTTAGCATCGCATGGCACGAAATTTGCCCTCACATGAGGAACAGGAGAGTTCCTGCTGCTCCGAGGTATGAGATCTCTTGCACTGGTGCAAGACACGCTTGGGCTTCTTGCGAGAGAAAGTGGTATGGTACGTTCTCTTCTTGAGATCTGGGTCCCTTGGAAGCGGTTTCTTCTTGTTATGCTGTACAGTCTGCCGCTCTTGTCTTTGCTCTGTGCCCATCGGGGGCAGAGCTCTGAGGAGCAGGACCTGCCCCAGGTCAAAATCCCGCCGTTCGTTGCGTCCGACGATGGCCAGTGGCGCATGGCTCCCAAAGACTATGCGAATCTCCGCTACAGTACACTCGATCAAATCACCCCAGAGAACATCAAAAATCTGCACGTTGCCTTCACCTTCTCTACCGGAGTGACGCAGGGCCATGAGGCTGCTCCGCTGGTCGTAGACAACACGATGTACATTGTTACGCCTTACCCTAACTATCTGTATGCCCTTGATCTCACTAAACCTGGAGCCCCACTGAAATGGAAGTATGCACCCAAGCCGGCAGCCGCAGCCCAGGGGGTCGCCTGCTGTGATCACGTCAACCGTGGGGCAGCCTATGCCAATGGCCGCATCTTCTATAACACGTTGGACGGACACACAGTTGCCGTAGATGCGCAGACCGGCAAGGCGATCTGGAAAACCAAATTGGGCGATATCAATAAGGGTGAAACGATCACTATGGCACCGCTGGTCGTGAAGGATAAGGTGCTGGTGGGCAATAGCGGCGGTGAAATGGGTGTGCGGGGCTGGCTGACGGCACTCTCGACCGACAACGGTCAGATTGCCTGGAAAGCCTACAACACCGGACCGGATACGGATGTGCTCATTGGCCCACAGTTCAAACCTTTCTATGCTCAGGACCAGGGGCACGATCTGGGAGTCTCTACCTGGCCACCCGACGCCTGGCAGACGGGCGGCGGCACGGTATGGGGCTGGATTTCCTATGATCCGGAGCTCAATCTCATCTACCACGGTACGGCCAACCCCGGTCCCTGGAGCTCTGAGCAGCGCCCAGGCGACAACAAATGGACGTGCGGCATTTTTGCACGCAATCCTGACAACGGCGAGGCCCGCTGGTTTTACCAGTGGAGCCCGCATGACCTGCACGACTATGACGGCATCAACGAAAGTCTGTTGCTCGACATGTCGGTCAATGGCCAGATGCGCAAGGTGCTCGTGCGCCCTGAGCGCAACGGCTATCTGTATGTCCTCGACCGCACGACAGGCGAGGTCTTGTCGGCCACACCCTATGCCCATATCACGTCCACGAAGGGCGTGGACCTGCAGAGCGGACGACTCATCTATGCGGACGACAAGAGGCCAGAGATTGGCAAGGTGGTCCGCGACATTTGCCCTGCAGCGCCGGGCGCTAAAGATTGGTCGCCCTCGGCTTTTTCGCCGCAGACAGGCCTCCTCTACCTGCCGCACAATAACCTCTGTATGGATTCGGAAGAAGTTGAGGTCAGCTATATTGCCGGCACGCCCTTCGTAGGTGCCAATGTGAAGATGTACGCCGGCCCCGGCGGGCACCGCGGGGAATTTACTGCGTGGGATCCCGTTGCCGCAAAGAAAGTGTGGAGTATCAAGGAAAAATTTCCCGTCTGGAGCGGTACCGTGGCTACGGCTGGTGGGGTGGTCTTCTATGGCACCATGGATGGCTGGTTCAAGGCAGTGCAGGCGCGCACAGGCGAGGAACTCTGGCGGTTCAAAGCTGGCTCGGGCATTATCGGGCAGCCTGTCACCTACCGTGGCCCTGATGACAAGCAGTATGTCGCCGTGCTGGCGGGTGTTGGAGGCTGGTCTGGCGCTATTGTGGCCGCTGGACTCGATCCCCGCGACGGGACAGGGGCCCTGGGCTTTGTCAATGCCATGACTGACCTGCCGGCCCACACGACCAAGGGGGGCATGCTCTATGTTTTTGCACTCCCATAAAAGACGTATAGTGGAGAACGTCACGCGGCGATGTGTCTGGGTGGCCGGTGGGCTCTGTCTGCTGCTCTTCGGAGCCATGGCGTTTGGCAGTGAGGCGCAGCCTCTCCTGCAGCGGCAGCTGCGGGTCTGTGCTGACCCAAACAACCTGCCGTTTTCGAACGAGCGGCTTGAAGGCTTTGAGAATAAGCTGGCGGAACTGATAGCCCACGAACTCAATGCGACGCTCACCTACACCTGGTGGGCGCAACGCCGTGGCTTTATCCGCAATACATTGAAGGCCGCCACGTGCGATCTATTGATGGGCGTGCCGAAGCGGCTCGATGCCGTACTCACCACCAGTCCGTTTTATCGCTCGACATATGTCTTCGTGTACCGGCGAGACGATGGCCCACCTGTGCACTCCCTGGATGATCCGATCCTGCATACCATCAAAATTGGTGTGCAGCTCATTGGCGACGACGGTGCCAACAGCCCGCCAGCACACGCTCTGGCTCGTCGTCATATGATTCAGAATGTGGTGGGCTACAGCGTCTATGGCGATTATGCACAGCCGAATCCCACGGCCCGGATTATTGAGGCCGTGGCAGCGGGTGCCGTCGATGTCGCCGTGGTCTGGGGCCCCATTGCCGGCTATTTTGCGCGCTCTCAGTCTGTCCCGCTTGCGATTGTGCCAGTCACACCGTCGCAGGATACGCCCGCACTACCCTTTGCGTTTGACATTGCGCTTGGAGTACGACGCGGCGAAGAGGCGTTCCGCGCCGCACTTGACGCGATTCTGCAACGGCGGCGACTGGAGATCAACCGTCTTCTCGACGCGTATGGTGTGCCACGCGTGGAAACTGCGGAGCCGCGTTCGGCTGCCCAGTAAAGGAGAAGAGCATGCATTGGGCGTGCCGGATAGCCATCGCCGTATGCACCGTCGCTCTTGGTTTGACGCTAGGTGCCTGTGAGCGTGAGGAACGACGGTTCAGGGCAACGCCGTCCGGGGCCTCCCCCAGCAATGTACGCGTCAGCGAGATCCAACCCGGTCCAGCTGTCCCCATGCCGTCGGCCCCTGGCCCCTATGCAAATAATGCCTATGCTATTGCCGAAGGTAAGCGGCTCTATACACAGTTCAACTGTGTGGGCTGCCATTCCCACGGTGGCGGTGGGATGGGGCCGCCATTGATGGACGACACGTGGATCTATGGCAGTGAGCCTGCCAACATCTTTGCCACCATCGTTGAAGGGCGTCCTAATGGCATGCCAGCCTTTGGCGGCAAACTTGGGAATGACCAGGTGTGGCAGCTGATAGCGTATGTACGTTCACTGAGCGGTCTTGTGCGTCAGGACGCCGCCTCCGGACGCAGCGATCATATGCAGGTGAAGAAGCCAGAGATGGCAACGGATCGGGAGATTCCCACATCCACCAAAGCGGAGCATCCTCAATGAGGGTAGGATGGAGGAGGCGGAGGGCTGCTCTCTTCGGGGCAAGCCTCCTGGCCACGAGCGTGCTTTCGTCCGGCTGCGCGGGGCTACAGTCAGCGCTGCACCCGGCCGGCCCGCAGGCGACCTATATCAGCCATCTGTGGTGGTTGATGTTCTGGGTCTGCACGGGAATCTTTGTGCTGGTCGTGGGCTTTCTCCTCTATGGCGTCTTTCACCCGCGGCCACAGCACCAGACGACTACTACTCCCGAGACGGAGCGGCGCACGGCCGCAGTCGTCGTTGCTGCAGTGGTTATGACCGGGCTCGTACTGTTGGTATTTCTGGTCGCCGACTTCTGGACCGACAGGGCTCTGGCGGCGCTGTCGACGTCCCAACCTCTGAAGATCAGGGTCACCGGACACCAGTGGTGGTGGGACGTGCAGTATCAGGCGACAATCCCGAGCCAGATGGTAACCACGGCGAATGAGCTGCATATCCCTGTTGGCCGAGCGGTGCTGCTCGAGCTGACCTCGCACGACGTGATCCACAGCTTCTGGGTGCCAAATCTTCACGGGAAAAAAGACCTGATCCCCGGCTACGTCACCACCCTGTGGATACAGGCAGATCAGCCAGGCATTTTTCGCGGCCAGTGCGCTGAGTTTTGTGGTCATCAGCATGCGCATATGGCCTTCCTGGTGATTGCCGAGCCACCGGAAGCGTTCTCCGCCTGGTTCGAAGCTCAACAACACCCTGCAGTAGCGCCGAGTGAGGCCATGCAGCAGCGTGGGCAGGAGGTATTTTTGTCCGCATCGTGTGGGCTCTGCCATACCATCCGTGGCACGCCAGCGGCTGCCAAAGCGACCCCCGATCTCACGCATCTTGCCAGCCGTCAGACGCTTGCAGCCGGGACACTGCCCAACGTGCCTGGGCATCTCGCCGGCTGGGTGGTAGACGCGCAGCGGATCAAACCGGGCAATAAAATGCCGCCGAACAGTCTCACGGGGAGTGATCTGCAGGCCCTCCTCGCTTACCTGACGAGTCTCAAGTAAGGAATGGGATGATGGCTGATGACACGCACCTGATGGGCGCATCTGAGCTGCACGAGCACCATCTCCTGGAGCAGACCTGGCAGCCACCGCGGGGGTTTTTCAGGTGGTTTACGCATGTGCACCATCAGTCGATTGGTAGGCGCTTCATTGTGACGGCTTTTGTGTTTTTCTTCCTGGGTGGCATCCTGGCGCTGCTCATGCGCCTGCAACTGGCGCGCCCCGAACAGACCCTGCTCGGGCCTGACTTGTACAACCAGGTTTTTACCATGCACGGCACCACCATGATGTTTCTGTTCGCCGTCCCCGTCATGGAAGCCATGGGTATCTATCTCATCCCGCTCATGATCGGTACGCGTAACGTCGTCTTCCCTCGACTGAACGCTTTTAGCTATTGGATCTATCTCTTCGGCGGCATTGCCTTGTACGTCTTTTTTGTCCTGAATATCGGTCCGGACGCCGGCTGGACCAGCTATGTCCCACTGGCTGGTCCAGAATATTCACCCGGGAAGCGCATTGACATCTGGCAACAGCTCATCAACTTTACGGAACTCTCTGCGCTGGCGAGCTCGGTGGAGCTGATCGTGACGATTTTCAAGCTGCGGGCTCCGGGCATGTCGCTCAACCGCATGCCGCTGTATGTGTGGTCAATACTGGTGATGTCTTTTATGGTGCTCTTTGCCATGCCGGCGGTGATGATGGCGAGCCTGTTTGCCACCCTGGATCGGCTGGTTGGGACGCACTTCTTCAACCCGGCAGAAGGGGGTGACGCCTTACTGTGGCAGCACCTCTTCTGGTTCTTTGGGCATCCTGAGGTCTACATTATCTTCATCCCGGCGCTGGGTATGGTGTCGTCCATTGTCCAGGCTTTCTCCCGCCGCCCTGTCTTTGGCTACACGGCCATGGTGTTGTCCCTGATTGCCACTGGCTTTATTGGCTTTGGGCTGTGGGTGCACCATATGTTCGCCACCGGCCTGCCGCAGCTTGGGCTGAGCTTTTTTACCGCCGCCAGTATGATGATAGCCATCCCCAGCGGGATACAAATCTTTTGCTGGATTACCACCCTCTGGCACGGCCGGCCGCGTCTGCACACGCCCCTGCTGTTTGTTCTGGGGTTTGTCTGTATCTTCGTGCTGGGTGGTCTCACCGGCGTCATGCTGGCGTCCGTGCCCTTGGATATGCAGGTGCACGACACGTATTTTGTGGTAGCCCACTTCCACTATGTGCTCATTGGCGGCGCGCTGTTCCCGTTGTTTGGCGCCATCTACTACTGGTTCCCAAAAATCACCGGGCGCCGGCTCGGCGAGCGGGCCGGTACCTGGAACTTCTGGCTCATGTTCATTGGCTTTAATTTGACGTTCTTCCCTATGCACCAGCTCGGGCTGCAAGGCATGCCACGCCGGATTTATACGTATCTTCCCGACATGGGCTGGGGCACCCTCAACCTGCTGGCCACTGCCGGGAGCCTTATTCTCACGTGTGGTGTGCTGGTCTTTCTTGGCAATGTCCTGTGGAGCCGTCGTCACGGCCAGAGCGCGGAGAGCAACCCCTGGGATGCGGACACGCTGGAATGGGGCACGAGCTCTCCTCCACCTAGCTATAACTTTCTCTATCTTCCTGTAGTGCAGGGACGCGAGGCGCTGTGGAGCCATACCGCCGAGGCGCCGGTGGTGATGGGCCTGCATAGTGACCGCCGCGAGGTGCTGGTGACCAGATTGCTGGATGCTGAGCCGGACCACAGGACCGAATTGCCTGGTCCGTCGATCTGGCCTTTGGCCTTAGCCATAGCTACGACAGTCGGCTTTGTCGGCGCTGTGTTTACCCCAAAAGCTGTACCGGTGAGCGCTCTCCTGTGCTTTGTTGCGCTTATTGGCTGGGGCTGGCCGTACTGGAAGAAAACCGAGCAAGAACAGCTTGCCGCGGAGCAGCAGTCATGAAATCGTCTGCAACTCTCGACGTCTCGCGTCTGCCCAGCACCGCTTTCGGGAGCCGAAGCCCCCTGTGGTGGGGTGTCATGGGGCTTATCCTCATCGAAGTGACGATGCTCGCCATTGGTATGATCAGTTACTTCTATCTGCGCACCCTGGCTCCCGTGTGGCCGCCGCCCCATACTCCTGCGCCTGATCTGCTCCTGCCCACTGTGAATATGCTGCTGCTGCTGGTCAGTGTGCTACCGATGTACTGGGTCGATCGTGCAGCTCGGCGCCAAGAACGGCATTGGGTACAAATCGGGTTGGTGCTCTGTGTAGTTCTGGGTATAGGTGTGAGCGTCCTCAGAGGCTTGGAATTTCGTGCCGTGCACACCCAGTGGGACAGCCA
>JBMDXC010000312.1:0-1912 GCA_048594805.1 Candidatus Entotheonellaceae bacterium
CACACGCGGGGACTTCAACCAATTGTGCATGGTTAACGCCGATGGGACCAGCTTTCAGCAGCTTACTGAGTTCGAAGCGCACAGTTATTACCCGGTTTATTCTCCGTTGGGAGGCTCAGTCGTCTATGCTTCGAATCAAAACGGGGGGGTCTTTGACCTCTTTTTACACGTCTTTGAGGGGGCGCGTGTGCTGCGGCTGACAGAGCAGATCGGAAATGTGATCTCACCCAGCTTCTCACCCGATGGTTCCCGCGTCCTTTTTGCTAACCGTGCTGCCGAAGGTCCTACCTCTCTGTGGACGATCGACACGACCGGCGAAAATGCAGATCTGCTGTACGCTGGGCCGAACACCATCGTCGCCGCGGACTGGGCCCCGGTGGGGAATCGGATTGCCTTTGCCATGGCGGTCGATCAGCCGGATGCCTACGAAATTTTCATCATGAACGATGATGGCTCGAATGTGCAACAGCTAACCCGCGGCTTGCCCGGGATCGGTGGCAGCCTCGATTGGTCGCCGGACGGCAAATCCCTGCTGATCTATGCGGGTCCCACCGGGAACAAAAACATTTTCCTCATCGATGTCGCTGCCCAGACCGCCACCCAGCTCACCAACGGAGGGAATAACGCAGCCTCTTCGTTCTCCCCCGATGGTCAGTGGATTGCCTTTAATTCGTTGCGGAATAACGATCAGGCTGATATATTTATCATGCGCCCGGACGGAACGGATGTGCGACAGGTCACCCATGACCCCGAGCCCGATTGGCAACCTCAATGGGAACCGTAGTTGAGTAGTTTAGTCGTTCACTGGTTGATTAGTTGTTGGTCCTGTTCATCGTCTGGCGTGATCGCACCGTCAACTGGTTGCAGAATCAAACTATAAGACTTTCAAACCATGCAACTATTATCGTCGAAGAGGTGCTATGAGAAAATCGATACTCGTTCTTTTCATTATTTTTCTGTTTCTCTCTGCATGCGGCGGATCGCCGATATCGATCCCGTTTCTCCAAACGCCCGCGCCCGCAAGTTCCCCGAAGCCGACTGCAACGCCCTATTCGCTGGACCCTACCCATACGCCAGACCTGTTTATTCTCAACACGGCGGCCCCCACCACCACTCCCTTTACCGAAACACCGGTGATTACGGATACACCGTTGCCAACCTTCACCCCAACGTTCAGGGTCACCATCACGCTGGAGCCGATCCACCCCGAACTGTTTACACCCTCTCCAAACCTGTTTAGGTCGGTTGCGCGTTCTACCGATCAAATTGTCTGGGGCAGTACCTGCGAAGGAGCGCGTTCCATCACCTTTACAGCACAGGTGGAACCGGCACGTCGACTACGCTTTGTGACCCTGTGGTACCGTCTACAGGATAAGTACAGCAGCCGCCAAACCGATTGGGGCGGCGGCGCAATCATGAAGGATAACGACCAGGGAACGTACTTTTATGATCTGGAGCTCAGCCAGATCGATCGCTATCGTTTCTTTGAGGATGCCTGGTTGCAGTATCAACTGGTCGCCTCCACAGTCACCCGCAAAGTGCTGGGCCGTTCGGCGGTTTCGCAGAGCGATGTATCCCTCACCCATTGCCAAGTTCTCAATCCCTGAGCATCGATCCTTTTCTGGAAGTCCACAAAGGTCTCATTATGAAAAAACTCATTCAAATTCTTCTGCTGGGGATCTTTTTAGGTGGCTGCTCCGGTTTGCCGAACGTCAGCCTTCCACCACTGGGCGCGACGGCCACGCAGCCTCCACCTGTGGATACGCCAACTGCATTTCCGAGCAGTACGCCAATCCCTACCCAGAATCTTTTTGCCACCGCAACCAGTACGCCGCTCACCTTTACGCCTACTGTGACCTCGATTGGGGCAGAATTGTTTACGCCGACAAACACGGCAACCTCTTTTCCAACT
>JBMDXC010000313.1:0-6368 GCA_048594805.1 Candidatus Entotheonellaceae bacterium
TCTGCGGCTCTCTTACAGGAGAGAAAGCCTATGAAGGTGTGGAGCACCTTCATCCATGCGGATGTGAACACATGTAGTCCCAGCACACCCCTAGAAAATAAGGAGCTAACGCCCAGGTACGAGCAGAATGCCGTGACACACGGGGATGTGAGAGCATCCTGCACAACCACAACGAGTAAGTAAAGGAGGAACCCCATGAAGAGAGTCAGGCATCTTTTCGTGCCGTCCCTCACTGGCTGCTTGCTCGTGGCCAGCCTTTTATCGTCATGCACAGGAATACACGGACCCATGTCAGTGCCTTCAGCAGAAGGGCCGCAACCCGACGCCTCGGGTGTGGAACCTCCGGCGATAACTCGTGTGCAAGTTGGGATGGCTTCCTGGTACGGCAAGGGGTTTCATGGGCGGCCTACGGCCAGCGGTGAAATCTATGATATGTATCAGCCTACTGCAGCGCATCTTACTGCCCCCCTTGGCACGTATGCCCTGGTGACCAACCTCGAAAATGGGCAATCTGTACGCGTCCGTATCAATGATCGTGGCCCCTATGTGCGTCCTCGCATTCTCGACCTTTCATACGAAGCCGCACGCCAGATTGGTCTGGTGCGTCCTGGGACAGGGCGCGTGCAAATCGATTTTCTCGCCGAGCCTGCTGATGCAGAGCGTGCGCAAGTCGATTTACTGGCTGAATCTGCCCTCGCCGTGCAGCTCACTCCTGAATCTGCCCTCGTGGTGCAGCCCACTATCACGCCAGTAGATACTTCGCCAGATCAGCGCAACTCCGTGCAGGTGCTCGATACGCCTGGAACACAGCCTTTTGCTGTGCAAGTAGGTGCCTACCACGATCAAAACAACGCGATACAGGCGCAAAAGGCCCTGACCACCACGTATCCGCATGTCTGGATTAGCATGGCACCGGAGGGTACTCAGCCCTTACATCGTGTCCGACTTGGGCCGTTTAATAATCGCGCTGAAGCCGAGCAGGTGGTGCATGCGATCAAAGCCCGAGGCTATACAGCGCAGGTTGTTGCCATGGTGCAGTAAACGCAGGGAGAGTCTGTCAGCGAGCGCGACTGCAAGGTAGGGACACCGGGGGGGTGTCCCCTCAGGCGAGCGCAACGCCGATGGTGTGGAGTGAGACGTGTACCCCGTCACGGTGGCACAGCGTCTCAAAACCCAGACGCAACTGGGCTGTCAGAGGACCAGGGCTTCCTGCCCCAATGGTGCGGCCATCGATGCGTGTCACGGGGATGATTTCTGCCCCTGTACCAGTTATGAAGCATTCATCCGCGGTGTAGAGATCATAACGAGTGAAGAAACCTTCCGTCGTAGACAACCCAAGCGTCTGTGCCACTTCCAGGACGCTGTCACGGGTGATCCCCTGGAGTGCCCCAGCCGCCGTTGACGGTGTGCACAGCTGTCCTTGCCGCACGAAAAAGATGTTGTCAGCGGTGCATTCAGCTACGTACCCTTCGCCGTTGAGCATCACGGCCTCGAGCACACCGGCCTGTTGCGCTTCGAGTTTGGCTAAAATATTGTTGAGATAGTTCAGGGATTTGATGCGTGGATCGAGTGCCCAGGTAGGAGTGCGCCGTGTCGCCACAGTCACGAGTTCCAGACCGTTGGTGTAGAAATGCGCTGGATACAGGGTGATGGTATCAGCGATGATCACCACGGAGGGGCGTCGGCACCGGCGCGGATCCAGCCCCAAGTCGCCAGGCCCACGCGACACCACCACGCGCACATACTGGTTTGGCAAGCCGCGGCGGGCAACAGTTTCAACAATGGCTGCACGCATATCTTCCGGGCTGAGAGGTATCGTAAGCAGAAGGCATTGGGCAGAGTTGTACAGTCGCTGGATATGCTGCTGGAGGCGGAAGATGTTGCCATCATAGACGCGCATACCTTCAAAGATGCCGTCACCGTACAAAAAGCCGTGGTCGAACACCGAAATCCGTGCGTCCTCTGCGGGCATAAACTGCCCATCGACGTACACCTGCATGATGTCTCCCTCCTTGCGAAAAACGCCTACAGCACGCATGATCCCGGCACTCACGGAATAGTCGTGGCGATCCGTTCGGCCGTGCGCAGCAGTGCTGGCAGCAGCGTGGGATACTGCAACGCTGGTGCACTGTGCGCAAAAGGGTCATGCCGTTGTGGCTGTGGCATACGGCTACGTGGTACGGCCACGGCCAAGGCCGCGACGAGTTCGTGCCGCCGGTTCCATACCGGCACAGCCAGGCAACAGATATCGGGCATCCAGGTTTCGAGACTCACAGCAAAGCCCTGCTGCGCAATAGCGCCAAGTTCCTGGCGCAGGCCAGCCAGGGCCCTCTCCGCGGGGATGACGCTCGCAGGGGTTACCAGGGTAGCGAGCAGCGCCTCACGCTGTGCCACTGGACAAAACGCTAACCAGACTTGGCCCAGGGCAGTCTGGCGTAATGGTAAAGTCGTCCCGAGTTCTGGAGAAATGCGCAGTACCTGATTGTGCTCCACTTTTTCGACGACCAGCACGCTTGCCTCACAGAGCACTCCCAGAAAAATGGTCTCTTCCACCTCATGCGCCAGCGCTTCCATATAGGGACGTGCGACGCGGCGTGGCGTGAAGAGATCGGCGGCACGCAGCCCCAGCCGCGCCAACACTGGTCCGAGGGTATAACGACTGGTCTCCGCCTGCTGTTGCACAAAGCCACACGCCTGAAATGTCACCAGCAGGCGGTGCACCGCACTTTTGGGCAGACCCAGAGCCCGGGCAATGTCGGTCACGCCTCGCCCTGCTGGACTCTGCTCCAGGGCGAGCAGGACATCAAGGGCTTTGACTAGTGAGGTAGCAGGCGCTGGGCGTTTCTCTGACATATGTTGTTCTAAATAATTGAACACAGTTAAAAATTAGTGAACAAATAATAGAGGATTGTTGTCTTCCTGTCAAGGCAAACGCATACTGGTACTACGCAGTAACTGCAGGAGCTAGTCGTTCCGCGTGAAGAGATGGCGAATATCGAAGGGAGAGGTAAGACTGAGGCCACCATCGACCGTGAGGGTCTGACCGCAGATCCAGGCGGCGTCCTCAGAGCAGAGAAAGGCCACAACGTTGGCAATATCGTCCGGCGTGCCAACCCGCTGCATGGGGGTGTAGGTGACGATGTTCTTGGCGAGGAGGCCATACACCCTTTCCCCAAACACGTGCGCCGAGTCAGTGTTCACAAATCCCGGATTGACGCCGTTGACACTGATACCCTGAGGCGCGAGTTCGCATGCCAGGTAGGCAGTGAGGACTTCGAGGGCGCCCTTGGCGGCAGCCAGAGCCCCATGTAAGGGGATATAGCGCCGGGCGTCGATGCCTGAGACGGTGACGATCTTGCCGCGGCGCCCCTGCATGAGCCTGGTGGCTTCCTGGACTGCCAGGACAAAGGCATCAACGGTAATGGCAAAGGTCTTGTCGATGTGATGGGCTTGCTGCTCCAGGAGGGGCTTAAAAGCCGTGGCTGCGGCGTTGGCCACGAAGATGTTCAGCACACCAAAAGTCTCGCGTATCTGCGTGAACAGGCGGCGTACGGCTGCTGCTTCCCCGAGCTCGGCCTGGACGACAAGGACACGCCGTCCCAGGGCGGCGACGGCGGCAGCGGTCTCCTGGGCTGCAACAGTCTGGCGGCGGTAGTGCACCACCATGTCAGCACCCTCCCGCGCCAGACGCAGCGCAATGGCCCGGCCAATGCCGCGCGAGCTACCGGTGACCAGGGCCACATGACCGGCAAATCGCATGTCGACCTCCTTCCTTTTCAGTTGAGCAGGTGTGGAACGTGCTGCGGATCAAACCGATAGGCCGTAGGATAGGGCAACGTTTCGAGGTGCTTCAGCAGCGTCGCCAGATGCTCTACCCATGCTTTCAGGGGTAGGCCCTGGTACACTGCCGGGTAGCGCCGCAGACGCCCTATACCGTAACGCAACAAGATCACGGCACCGCGCACATTGTGACTTTCCAGATGCCGCATCGCCACCGCTATCTGGATAATACCCTGATATAAATCGCTGGCCACATCGCCTGGACGACCCCAGAGTGTTTCAAAATATTCATGACAGGCGAAGTACAACCCCGCCTCAAACAGGACTACACCACGTCGCATTTCCTCTGGGAGCGCTGCGAGGTCAGGCGTCTGGGAGCCATACAGGCGGCACGCCGCCTGCCAGATATGCCAGGCATAGTCCCGAATCTCGTCGCTATACGGCTGATACGCCGTCTTCCAGCGCACCACCGCCTGGCCCTGAGACAGGCCATCCGTACCCGTGCACACCTGTGGTAGGGCCGGCAACCCAGCCGCTTCCCACCATACCCCTTCGCACCATAGGCGCTCCAGGGCCTGGGAGGCAAGTAGCTGGCCCCAGCGTGGCATAGGCAGGACAGTTTCCTCTTGAGCCTGTCGCAGCAAGACCCCAAGCGTCAGAGAAGTCCCTGCTATATTCTGTTGGGCTACGAGGATCAACCAGTAAGACTGCACCGCAGTGACAGGCGTGCATACTGCCTCGACGGCCAGGGCGGCGAGGCAATCCATGAGTGTATCGTAGGCATGGATCATGGGTGGGCTCGCTGGGTCAACGCAAGCGCTATATCGGCATAGATTTCCACCTTGGCCCCAAACTCAGCAAAACGCACATCACGCGTCTGGCCAGCAGCAAAGCGGGCGTAGATGCCTTCGATAATCACCGCGTTTTTATACAGGCCGAGGATCTCATAAAAATCGATTGCCGTAGCGCGTTGCCCGGTACGCTCTTCATACCGCGCCACCAGTTCATGGCGCCGGAGAAATCCTGGCTCTGCAGTGACAGCCCACCAGACGCCTATACGTGTTGCACTGTCACCTGGCTGTGGCCACTGCGACAGGAGCCAGCCTAGATCGGCCAGCGGATCGCCCATGGTGGACATTTCCCAGTCGAGGATGGCCACAACCTGTGCTGGAGTCTGGACGTCAAGCATCAGGTTGTCGAGTTTGTAATCGCCGTGCACAATACTGCTGCGCGGTGCCACGGGAACGTGCTGGCGCAACCACTCCAGGACGTGCTCGAGTGCCGGCACAGGACGCGTCTTGGCGCGCTCCCACTGCTCTGCCCAGAGCCGCAACTGCCGTTCGAGATACCCCGTAGGACGTCCGAAATCCTGTAACCCCACCGCCCGCCAGTCGACTGCATGCAGGACCGCCAGGGTATCCACTGTCGCCTCACTGACCTGCCGGCGCTTGTCGAGGTCATCACCGATTTCTGCCGGGATAGTGTCGCGTATGACGATGCCACGCCGCCGCTCCATCAGGTAAAACGGCACGCCGATGACCGACAGGTCTTCACAGAGCACGATGGGACGCGGCACGGGGACATCGGTATTGGCTAAAGCGGACAGCACCCGAAACTCCCGCCGCATATCGTGCGCCGTCGGCAACGTCGGCCCCAACGGTGGGCGCCGCATGACCCACTCCTGCTCGCCCATGCGCAGCAGATAGGTAAGATTGGCGTGCCCACCGCCGAACTGCCGTACCTCTAGTGGCCCCTCTGCATGCGCTACGTGCATATGGAGATAAGCCTCCATGGCCTGATAGTCGAACTGTTCGTCGGTGCGTACTGGCATGAGGTCGAGATCAAAGTGCATCACGACTCCTGGGAGAAGGAGAGACTTCGCTGCGTATCATGTCTCAAGTATCCCAGACACGCACCTCAGGTAAACAGCCGTGCCACAGGACAGGAAAACCCCGGTAACCAGGGTGAGGTCAAGACGTCCTCGGCAAACAACGTAGCGATCAGGTGCCGCATCGCCTGGTTGCGCCGGTGGATCTCAAGCTGCTGCACGCACCAATCATAGAGATTGCCACAGGTGCGCTGATGATGCCAGTGGGGCTGTCCGGACATGTATAACTCTCCGTCGATACTCTCGTAGTTCGTGCCGTTGTCAGGCAAAGGAGCGATATCAGAGGTTGTCCAGCGTGTGCCTTGCGTCTTGGACACGCTCCTGAGAGGACTCCTCCTTACAGCCATGTGGCCTACGCCGTTGGGATAGCCTGTAACGTGCGTAGCCCCGAGGGCACTGGATCAGGGTCATAGCTAAACAGGAATACAATGGGTAGCGTCATCCCAGCACCTACAAAAATGGCGAGGTGGGCACGATACGCCTCAGTAGCGCACTATTGTGCCACAAACCCACCATCCACGGTCATGGTGTGCCCTGTCACAAACGAGGAAGCGTCAGAGCAGAGCCACACTACCGCTTCCGCGATTTCTTCTGGTGTACCGACCCGTCCCATGGGTTCACTGGCAATAATGCGTGCCCTCCGTTCGGGATCGTTCAAGCCTCTTTCTGTCATCGGTGTGTGAATGACTCCTGGACAGAT
>JBMDXC010000314.1:0-10125 GCA_048594805.1 Candidatus Entotheonellaceae bacterium
GACATGTTCGAGCACCATAAAGGCTAGGAGAACCATGGCCACACGCGCAAACGGCCGAAACGTATGCAGCAACGTCCACACACTCGGTGCTGGCGGTGCAAGCAGGCCTTCATGCACTGGCTGCTGTCGTGCGATAAGACGATCGATCACCGTGTTGATGGCGTGATCAATCCAGGCCAGGGCAAGGATGATCAGCAAGGTCTCACCCAACCTGAGCCACAGCGCTTGGGAGGCATAATTGTATCCTAACAAGTCCAACCCCAAGGCCGTACTGACGCCGGCGAGGATGATCAGATAGACGAGCGGCCAATAACGCCAGACTACTCCATGCGCTTCAC
Organism: Candidatus Entotheonellaceae bacterium; assembly: GCA_048594805.1. GTDB lineage: Bacteria > Tectomicrobia > Entotheonellia > Entotheonellales > Entotheonellaceae > SXND01. Next base: position 339 of record JBMDXC010000314.1, read on the forward strand.
GACTGCGCGTGAGCATCGCGGTCATCAACCGACTCCCACGGCGGCCGATAACGAGCACCAGTCCCAGAAGCACAACCTGGAAGGCGATAAAGCACAGCCGTGCCAGCGCCAGACTCCCCGCCACTGCCTCCGGTCCACCAGGAGCATGCACCAAGACGTGGCGTGGCACCAGAAAGACCAATGTCGCCAGACACCCTACGGTGACGGTCTGTTGCAATGCCTTCCTTACCTCAGCACTGAGACCCCAATAACGCTGCATCCAGCCCTGGGGGTGTAACAGGGCCCGTGCTGCTAACCAGCCCCACAGCACCAGGGCGCTCCATGGCACGATGGCCAGCAAAGGCAACTCCTGATCGAGTGCCTGCTGTTCTGCGATAATGACTCGTGGCCAGGCCCAGGCCACGAGTATAATGTACGCCGGCCAGATGGCTGTCTGTATGATGATGAGAGCGGCGACAGCACTGCGCATGCCGAACGCCTCCGTGCTGTCCGTAGTCAGGAAGGAGGCGATCCAGGAACGCAGCCGTGTACTCCCCTGCAACGCCACCCATGGCAGCCCGATCCCTGCGAGCACTAATAGCACCCAGAAACGCACTGCACCAGCCTGGCCCAGAGGCATGAGCGCCAGTGCAGCGCCCACAGACGCCTGCACGCGGCTAGCAGTGATCCTGACCCCGGCTGCAGCATCTCGCAGCGTGCGTACTCCTATGGTCTGCCCATCCCGGAGCCAGAATAACTTCGCCAGGATAAAGCGATCGCTTTCCTCCAGGATACGCTTATATTCGCGACGTAGCGTCAGCAGCTTCGCTTGCTCCTGGACCAGGGCGTCCAGGCTTTGCTTGTGCTCCCGCAGCGCCGCTTTTTGCTCGTCGAATACCTTCTGGACCCTGACACGCTGCGCCTCAGCTACGTCACGTAAGCGCGTCTCGGCACTGTGATCAAATTCGTACAGCTGTTCGTCCAGAGCGAGTTCCTCTTCGGTCAGCGCCTCCAGGTCCACTTCCAGGGCTTTTGTCTGCTCAGCATCAAACTGCGCCTGTTCACGGCGCAGGCGGGTAAAGGCTGCGTGCAGACGCTGCGCGATACGCTCGCCACGGGCATACTTTTTGACGAGCGACTCCAGATGTTCCGCCTCTTGCTGCTCGCGCTCATTGCGTTTCTCTTGCGCGCTTATTTGGTCGCCAAGTAGATTGATCTGTTGACGGTAGGCCGCGGTGCTCTTCCGTAACTTAATGGTCTCCAGCTGCACTTTCAGCATCAGCATCTCGGAGAAGTTCGTGGTCCGCAGCAGCCGGCGTGCGATGTCTTCCTCGGTACTGTTCAGGGTCATGTTCTCTTTCGACATGACCTGCCCCAGGGCCATCCTAATCGCCTCAAGATCCTGCTGGAGCACAGCGTAGCGGGTTTGTGCCAGCCCAAGCTGGGCATCACGCAGGGGTCCCTGCCTGGTGAACCACTCGCGCTCGACCTCCAGCATGTCTATCTCGGCCTGCTGCAACTGCTGGCGCAAGTCTAACAGCTCTAACCGCTCTACCAGCAACGGCGTCTGTTCCGTAGTATGGGCGACCTCGTTCCGCAGCGCCAGCAGATCTTTCTCGATCTGGGTACGAGCGATAACACGCTGCTCAATCTCCTTGACAATCGTCCCCAGGCGGAACTCTCCTGCAGCCAACTCCTTGCGCACACCATCGAGTTCTGCCCGTGTGGACTGCAGGCGTGCCTCGTAGTCGAGGCGCAGTTTTTCATTGATCTCCGGGAAATGTCGCGGTGGGCGTGCGGCGAGTTTCTGACGCTCAGCGTTCAGTTCTTCGACCTGGTGTGACAGAGTCTCAAGTTGCGTTGCGTAGGACGTGCGCTTCTGAAACGCCGCTTCCAGCGCCGCCAGAACCTTGACCTGCTGCGCCAGCGTCACCTTCATCGCCTCCGCTTCATCTGGGGAAAGCAGGAGGTGTTCCAGCATCTCAAGTCGCTTCTGGACGGCGTCTTTCCGCTTCGTCACTGTCTCAGGCCGTATGGGCCCTGCCACATCGTGGGCCGGTGCAACGGGGACATCTGTCTGTTCAACTGGTACAATGAGCTGGTTCGGAGTTGGGGTCTGGGCCAGCGACAGACGTACTCCAAGGAGCAGATACACGACCAGCAGGGACACAGCAAAGTGGCGATGTGGGGGCACAGTTTGAGCCTTTTTGCCTCTAATGGGCTATGCACTTGTCCTGTATGGATGACTACGCCAATGGTCCGTGCTCCCTCCCCCGCAGGAGAGGGAGCCGTCTGTGTTCCTGGTTAGCTATATTCAGCGCGGCGTAGCAAGCTCTCCACGCTGCGTCGATGCCGTAAAACGTCCCAGATGCTGGGCGACCAGTTCCTGGGTTTCAGCCAGGCGCCGCAGTTTAATCTCCTCGTACCCACGGATCGCATCCGGAGAGTTGGCGATGACCACTGCCAGAGCATGGTTACTGTCGTCGAGGTGTGCCAGCACCTGCGTGATGGTCTGGCGATACCAGGGGATGAGCTGGCGCTCTACACGGCGCACCTGAGCATAGCCAAAGGGATCCCAGCGGTGGCCACGCAGCGTCTTGAGACGGCGCAGCAAGCGCAGCGGCCGCGTGAACCATGGGCCAAGTTTCAGCTTCCGCTGCAAACCCATACTGCGGAGTAAGGGTGGATGGAAGTGGTAGTAAATCTGCTGCGGCTCTGCGAACATGCTAGTAAGCCGGGCGCGCCAGGCCTGCTTCAGATGCAAACGAGCTACCTCATATTCATCCTTGTAGGCCATCACCTTGAAGAGCTGGCGAATGACCGCATGCGTGAACTCGACGCGCCCGGGACAGGCGGCAGCTTCACGTGCGGCGACGTCAAGCACGAAGTCGACGTAGGATATGGCATAGGCTACATCCTGATAGTCAATGAGCTCACCAATGCGGATGGCCAGCAGGCGCTGCGCTTCCTCATCCAGATGCTCGCAGCGTTTCAGCAAGTAGAAATAGGCCTCACGCTCGACCTTGCCGTACTGCTCCTCCAGATAGAGCAGCATCGCCGCACGTTCCTCGTTCAAACCTTTGGGCGGTGGCACGGCGAGGTTCAGGACAGCCTGCGGCTCGCATACATAACGGCGCCCATAGCGGAAGGCTTGCTGGTTTTGCTGCACCGCCACGCCGTTCAGGGCGATGGCTTGTTCGATACTGGCCGCCGCCAGGGGAATGAGCCCAGCCTGATAGGCGATCCCCAGCATAAACAGGTTGGTGGCCATATGATCACCAAACAGCCCTTCGGCAACGGTGCCAGCATCGACGTACACATTCTGCGCCGCCTTGGTGTAAGGATCGATGTTGCGCCGAATGGACGACTCGGTCGGAAAGAGTATGCTCTTGTTGCGGATCATTTCACCTGTGGGGCTCGGCGTGGTATTCACCACCGCCACCGTGCGCGCTGGATGCGCACGGTCGAGGTTCACAGGCGTGACCCCACCCAAGGCGTCCAGCACCAGGTAGAGGTTGGCAGTGCCCATTCCCACTTTATTGGCCGCCACCGTCTGGCCTTCGGTGAGAATGACGTTCGACAGCACTGCGCCACCTTTCTGCGCCAGCCCCGTCTGGTCGAGGTTGAGCAAGGATTTACCTTCCATGAGCGCTGCATAGCACAGCAGGGCGTTCACGGTAACCACACCGGTGCCACCCACACCGGGGATATAAATAGCATAGCTCCCATCAATTATAACCTTCTGCAACGGCTCCGGGATGACTGTAGCGTCCAGCACCGGTGGCTTTTTTAACGCTAAACCAGTGCCCGGTGCTACCGCCACGGTCACAAACGAGGGGCAATCACCTTCGAGACAGGAGTAGTCCTGGTTGCAGGATGACTGATGGATGCGGGTCTTCGGGCCAAACTCCGTCTCCACCGGGTGGAGTGACATACAGTTGCTCACCTCACCGCAGTTGCCACAGCCCTCACAGACCTCCTCATTGATCACGGCAAACACGTTTGCCTCAGCCTGCATCCCACGTTTACGCTCGCGACGCTTTTCCGCAGCACACTGCTGGTCGTTGATGAGCACGGTCACTCCCGGCGTAGCCTCCAGCTCACGTATGGCGTCAAAATACTTGTGACGTGGCCACAGCGTGGTAATGCTCGCAAGAGACGCCCGGCGCCAGCGCTGCGGCTGCTCGGACACGACAATAATTTTTTTCACACCTTCCGCAGCCAGACTGTGCGTCAAGGTGGGGATCGTCATACTCCCCTGCGCATCCTGGCCACCCGTCATGGCGACCGCACCGTTATAGAGCAGGCGGAAGGTGATGTTCACCCCGGCCGCAACACAAGCCCGCAGGGCCTGGCTGCCAGAGTGAAAGTACGTGCCGTCACCAATGTTCTGGACGATGTGGCGTGTCGCCGTGAAGGGCGCTGCCCCCACCCAGGGCATGCCCTCACCGCCCATCTGCGTTAGATAGCTGGCATGCCGCGCGGGTTGCTCGATCAAACCGCTCATACCGTGGCAACCGATGCCACCACCGATGATCTGGCCTGGCAGCGCCCGCGTCGAGCGATTGTGCGGACAGCCGGAGCAATAGTTGGGCTTGCGTACCATAAACGGATCGTAGCGGCGTCCGCGGATGGCTTGCAGGACCTCCAGGCGTGCCGCGATGCCCGCTGCCTCTCCGAGGCGCTGCAGCCGTGGTCCGAGCCGCTCGACGATCACGTCAGCATCAAACTCCCCATGCATGGGGAAAAGGGGCGCCTCATGCTCGTCGTACTTACCCAGTACACGCGGACGCTGTGGCATGTTGTAGAGGCAGTCACGCAGTTGCGTCTCCACGAACGCACGCTTTTCCTCCACCACAATAATCTCTTCCAGACCCGTGGCAAAGCGCCGCACCATCTCAGTATCGAGAGGATAGATGAGCCCCAGGCGCAAAATGCGGATGCCCAGGCGCTGTAACGCTGCACTGTCCAAGCCCATGTCATACAGCGCCTGGCGCAGGTCCGCATAGCTCTTGCCGGCACTGACCAGCCCGATGCGGTCGTCACCGGTGCGTTCTTCGTTACGGTCGAGCCCATTGGTGTGCGCATACGCCCGCACCGCCGTATGGCGTTCGTAGAAGAGCCGCCGTTCCATGTCGATGGTGCCTGGCGGCAGGAATGTCATATCCTGCCATTTGTGGAACGGTTTGCCGTCAATGAGGACGTCGGGAATGACAATCTGTGGACGGTCTGGCCCGACCTCGACGACACCACCACCGTCGCACAGGTTCGTCACCAGTTTTAAGGCCACCCAGCAGCCACTAAAGCGGGACAGCGCCAAGGCATGCAGCCCAAGCTCTATAAACTCCTGAATACTCGCGGGGTAGAGGATAGGGATACCCGCACTCATGTAAGCAAAATCGCTCTGATGCGGCAGGGTGGAACTTTTGCAGTTATGGTCGTCTCCACCCAGAATGATGGCGGCACTCTGGGGTCCGGTGCCGCCAAAGTTCGCATGTTTAAAAATATCGCCGCAGCGGTCAACCCCTGGCCCCTTCCCATACCAGATGCTATTCACACCCTCAACACGGGGACCTGGGAACAGGTGTACGAGCTGGCTTCCCATCATCGCTGTAGCGCCGAGTTCTTCATTGACGGCCGGCTGGTGCACGATATTGTGGGCCTTGAGGAGCTGACTGGTACGTGCCAGTATTAAATCGTAGCCGGCCAGCGGTGACCCTTCATACCCGGAAATAAAAGCCCCGGTACGCAGTCCTGCCCGCGTATCACGGCGCTGCTGATCCAGGGGCAGACGTACCAGAGCCTGAATACCTGTAAGGTAGACGCTTCCTTCGGTCACCGTATATTTATCGTCGAGTGTCAGTGTCATGGAGGATTCCTTCCAGATGCGCGCCCATTCCTGCCCACCTATGGACGCTGCGCAGAGCCATAGCTACCCACCTTTGACCTGCTCAGAAAGTGCATGATCCATTTATAGGTGGCATCACGATCAGCTTTGTGCAGGTGCGATAGATATTTCCAAGGTGTGGGTAGAGGTGGAAGGTAACGCTCCCTATCGTCTTCTGGTAAAGATTATAACGTGAGAAGACAAAAGTGGTCAAACAGCGACGTGTGTGGGCACCAGAAACCATCAAAGCCATTATGCAGACGAACGTGCGGAAGATCACTGGTATCACGGCTTCCCTCAATATATCCACAGCTTTTCCACACCTCTTTCCCCTTGTCTTCCCCGCAGTAGGTCGTTACCCTTACAGCCTAGAGCGTTCTTCCAACCCTTGCTGTGACGGTGCATACGCATGTCTGATGTCATTTCCCTGGCCCAGGTGGAAGCTGCCCAGCCAATTGTGTACCAACATATGCGCCCGACACCCCTGATTCACTATCCGTTGCTCTCCCAGGAAATGGGATTTCAGGCCTATGTCAAACACGAAAACCATACTCCCATTGGTGCCTTCAAAATCCGCGGCGGACTTAACCTCATGGCGCATCTGGCCCGCCAGGGCGTCCCTGGAGTAATCACGGTAACACGCGGCAATCACGGCCAGTCCGTAGCACTCGCAGCGCATGTGTACCACATCCCCGTGACTATTGTGGTGCCGGTAGGGAATAACCCTGAGAAAAATGCCCTCATGCGCGCCCAGGGGGCGGAGATCATCGAACACGGCAGGGATTTTGACGAGGCGCGTGTGCTGGTGGAAGAATTGCAGCATGAGCGCGGCCTCTATTACGTGCATCCGGCTAACGAGCCATGGCTGATTCACGGCGTGGGGACGTACTGGTTGGAAGTCTCTCAGGATCTTCCCGATCTGGACGTCGCCTTTGTGCCAGTCGGGGGCGGCAGTGGCGTGTGTGCCGCCATCACGGTGCTCAAGGCCTTGCGCCCGGCAACACGTATCGTGGGTGTACAGGCCGCCAATGCCCCGGCCGTTTACAACTCCTGGAGCAGCGGCCAACTGTGCGAGACCGACAGCGCCCAGACCTTTGCCGATGGCCTCGCCACGCGCGTCGCCTTTGAGCTGCCTTTTCACATCATGCAAGAGGGACTCGATGCCATGGTACTCGTGAGTGAAGACGAGATCCGGCAGGCCATCGTGCGTCTGTTGCGTACCACCCATAACCTCGCCGAAGGCGCTGGCGCTGCCGCTACGGCTGCAGCCTGGAAACTGCGTGAGTCCCTGGCAGGCCAGAAAGTGGTGATGGTCCTGAGCGGTGGGAATATTGATCTGGAGACCCTGCGTTGGGTCCTCAGTCAGGACTGAGCCAATGCCACACAGGGTTGCACTAGTGACAGAACAGCACTACGAGGGGTTGGCGCTCTTTGCTGACCCTATCCATGAATACATGCCGTTTACTGTCCCGATGGAACGTATGCCTGGGGCCTGTGAGATCACTGAGAAGGATCTGATTGACGCACCCTGGGTACAGCGTCTGCGCTATATTAATCAATTGCAGAGCGCGCGCTGGGTCTTTCCAGGAGCGGAGCACAGCCGCTTTCAGCACTCCCTGGGGGCCATGCATGTGGCGGGGCGCTTTGCCAGGCAGCTCTACCCGTCTCTGCGCGCTCTTGAGCCGTCCTGCCCATCGCTGCCCTATGTGGAAGAAGTCTTACGCATGGCAGCGCTGTTACACGACGTCGGGCATGGCCCATTCGGGCATTTCTTTGATGAGAACCATCTGGCGCAATATGGTATCGGACACGAGGCGGTAGGCGCGTATATTATCACGCACGCCCTGGACGAGGCGCTCCGTGGACTGCGTCGCAGCCCCAGTGGCCTATTCACGCTGCAGGAAGTGCTCGAGCCAGCATACGTGGCCTACGTCATGCAAAAGAAGGCCCCGGACAACGGCCAGATGCCGCGCTGGCTGCGCTATCTCAAGCCAGTGTTGAGCGGAATGTATACTGCAGATAATCTCGATTACGTCCTGCGTGATGCCTATATGTGTGGGGTCGCTGTCGGGCCAGTCGATCTCGAACGCCTGCTGCATTACAGTATGCTCACAGAGCACGGCCTCACTCTGCACAAGGCTGGTATCGGCGCCCTCACCATGTTTCTGCAGGCGCGCCTGTATCTCTATACCAACGTTTACTGCCACCGCACGTCACGCGCCCTGGATCTGCACCTGCGCGAGATCTTTGCGGAGACCATGCGCTATCTCTTCCCCGGCAATCCGCTCGACATGCTTGAGCGGTATCAGCGCTTCACTGACTGGTCCCTCTTAGAGACTGTGCGCGATTGGGAAGACGATCCGCTGCCAGCAAAACAGGCCCTGGGGCGCGCCTGGAGGCAGATTTTAGGGCGGGAAGTGAAGTGGAAGATGGCTTACGACGCCACCTTCTCCGTGCGCGGCTTCGAACGCCAGCGGGCGGCACGGCTGGAGCCAGAGCATTTCGTCCAGCGTATCCGACAGGCGCTGCCGCCGACCCACCGTAACGCGCCATTTCATCTGGACGTCGCTACGCAGGATCCGCGCAACATAAACCCTCTCAGCATGGGACAAAGCCCCCTTTATATCTACGATCCGGCCACCGGCAAGGTGGACACCGAGATCGTCGAGGACATACTAGAACATATTCCCGCCAGGCTCGTGCAGTATCGTGTGTATACGACGGAGCGGGAGGATCAGACAGTGCTGGCGCAAGCCTGCGAGCGTGCCCTGGCGCGTGACGCGGCGGACACCCCGGCCCAGGAAGAGAGCACTTGAAAAGCACCGGTGAAATGCCTATCCTGGCTCTAACGTCGAGACGTTGACACCTCGCGGCAGCGTGAGGCATCGTGCCTCGTTGCGAACACTTATCCTCACAGGGGAGCACACTATGCCACAGATTACCCGGTTGGGCCATGTGGGACTCTTTTGCAATGACCTGATGAAAATGCGCGATTTTTATAGCCGTATCATGGGCCTCACGATCACCGATGAAGACCTGGAACGGGGTATTTGCTTTCTCAGCGCTGCCCCCGAGGCCGAGCACCATGAACTGGCTCTGGCTCGGGCCAAAGACGCCTCGCAAAAAACACACAATGTGCAACAGGTCTCTTTCAAGGTCAAAAGCCTGGATGATGTGCGAGCGTTCTATCATCGGCTCCAGGACGAGGGCCTGCGGATTGATCGCACGGTGACCCATGGCATTGCCTGTAGCGTCTATTTTTATGACCCGGAGGACAATCGCATCGAGCTGTACTACACTACCCCCTACCAGATTCGTCAGCCGCTCGGGCAGCAGATTGACCTGGATGCGCCCGATGAGGAGTTGCTGGCCTTCGCCAAGTCGTTTGAGGCCACCATGGGGCCGCCACGCGGGGCCCAGCAACCCGTGGGGTAGTCAGTGCCTTATATCCTCCCCCTGAGCACGGGGGGCAGGGTGGGGGTGCTGGAGGGAAGGAGCCAGATCTATTGTCTGCGGAAGGAGATCACATGTACGCCATTTTCGTTACCATCAAAGTTAAGCCTGGGTTTGCTGAGAAGTTTAAAGAGGCCAGTCTCGGAGATGCGCAGGGGTCGGTACGGGATGAACCCGGCTGCCTGCGGTTTGATATGCACCAGAGTACTACTGATCCGAATACCTTCCACCTGTACGAGGTCTATGAAAATCAGGACGCTCATCTCAATGCGCATAGGAATGCGCCGCATTACCAGAAATGGCGTGAGACCGTCCAGGACTGGTTTGACGGCGAGCCTCAACGTTTTGCCATGACCACCATCTTCCCTTCAGACGCCGGATGGAGGAAGCAGAAACCCGGGCTGCTGAACTGGTGATACGTCGCCGCGTGTTGCCGAGGTAACCCTGTGACGAGTCGATTCCTGGGCA
>JBMDXC010000315.1:0-3445 GCA_048594805.1 Candidatus Entotheonellaceae bacterium
TGGTCTTTCTCGACGTCATGATGCCAAAGCTGAACGGGTATCAAGTCTGCGAGCACATCAAGCAGGACCCGGAACTCAAAGACACCTATGTCATCATGTTGACCGCCAAAGGCCAGGCCGTCGATAAGGCGCGCGGGCAGGAAGTACAGGCGAATGAGTATATGACCAAGCCGTTTGATCCTGATATGATTTTGCAGCGGGCGAGTGAGATCTTACAGGTACAGATTTGAGGTTTCTCCAGGACCTCAAGCCATCTCCAGAAAACCAGTAAGCTGTGGCGGTTTTTCTACGGTCTCGCCGCAATCAAGCGCTCGTCTATGCCTCCGCGCAGCAGTGGATCGGTCAACATAGATACACTACCCTGGCGCGCTGGGCCAGGGAGCAGCTCACACCCTCTCCCTGTGGAGAGGGTGAAGTGGCGCGGGTTTTAGACCTGCGACGTACTTGACGTACTTCCAGACTGTGCCGTCTGGATCGATGACTGAGGCCACCAGCGATCTTCCCACTCGTTATATATCGTCCGCACGTGCGGCGCCACGTCTTTGGCAAAGAGTTCGGTGTTCTGGCGTGCCAACTCAGGCGGCATACTACCGAACTGACACAGGACCATAAGATGACCGGTATGCAGCTCTTTAATGGCATATTCTAAGCGCTCGCGCACTGTCGCCGGGCTGCCGCCGATAACGTACCCTTGATCCAGCAAATCCTTCCAGGACAGTTTACTGCGCATCCTGGAGGGACGGTCGCCCACCTGGGGGGTGAAACCGGCGCGCAACGTTTCCTGGGTGCGGTACCCGGGCGCATCGGCAAAGCCCTCGAAGACGTGCAGACATTTGTTATAGAAGTAGTCGGCATGGGGATAATAGTCACGCTCAGCAGCAGCGTCCGTCTCTGCCACAGCCACCAATTGCAGGAAGCCGGAACGATACGGATTGCGCTCAATACCACGGGCGTCACAGCGCTGCCAAAATCCTTGCAGTACCTTGCTGCCACGGATGAAGCCAAAATAGCTCAGGTAACAATAGCAGTAGTCGTGATCCAGCACCCAGTCCCACGTCTCAATGCTGCCACCTCCTGGGATCCACACAGGCGGATGGGGTTTCTGCAAGGGGCGAGGCCAGATATTCACGTAGCGCAACTGCGTATACTTGCCATTAAAACTAAACGGCTCAGGGCGCGTCCAGGCCTGGATAATGAGGTCGTGACCCTCACGGTACTTATCGCGCAGGGTTGCGGGCACTGCTCCATAGGCAAAGTTAGTATCCATGGAGGTCCCAACCGGGAATCCGGCGATAAAACGCCCACCGGTCATGACATCCAACATAGCAAACTCTTCCGCGATGCGGACCGGAGGATTGTACAGGGCAATGCTGTTCCCTAAGACGGTAATGACAGCACGCTGCGTGCGCCGGCTCAAAGCAGCCGCCATGAGGTTGGGAGATGGCATGAGGCCGTAGGCATTCTGGTGATGTTCATTCACGCATAGCCCATCAAAACCACACTGCTCAGCAAACTCCAGCTCATCCAAGAATTCGTGGTAGAGCCCGTGTGTTTTCTCTGCATCATAGAGCTCCGAGGGCACATCGACCCACACGCTGCGATACTTTTCTTTGAAATCCTCTGGTAAAAACCGGTAGGGCATGAGGTGGAACCAACTCAATTTCATCGCTACCCTCCTGTAGGCTCTACGCCGGTATGCGCCTTTCTCCCACAACGGGTATAGTACTCTACAGCAATACCCCTGTCAAAAATGCTGTGCTATGTATCTGTCCCCATGCTCCATGCGCCGAGAGGTGCTCGGAGTGTACTCGCAGGAGGCCTGTGTGCACATCCTCAAAATACACCGCGTTCTCATCGCCAGCGGCATTGTCGTCTGTTTCGTCTATGCTGGGCGTGAAGTGGCCACATACAGCAACACGCATAGCAGTGCCCCCCTCATCCATGCCGCGCTCTCCATTGCTGCGGCAGTGGCTCTGGGCATCTACTTACACTCCATTCGGAAATGGTAGCGCCTGAGGAGGGATAGAAGCTTAGTGCGGTGTGCAGGCAATACGCCGCGGGTTCCACACGCAGCAAACGAGCCTGGGGACTGCATACGGCTCATTGGTTCTGCCCAGCCCCCTGCCAAACTGGCGGGGTTCATTAGCCCTATGCAGTAGCCGTACGCAGTACTTAGAGCAGAAACGAGGCCCCACGTACGAGGTTGCGCTGGCGTTCGCAGTGCAGCAGAAAGCGCATCACGGCATGCCCAAGCCGTAGCGCTGGGGTGTCGGACGAGGCAGCAGGGGTGGCGTCAGAGACCACGAGCCTGGTACAGCGTGGTAAGTGTGCGGTCAGAAAGTCAGCATAGGGCAAGGCAGCCAGGTCTTCGGCCTCACTGACCACAAGCGTGGGGACAGCTATGGTATGCAGGTGAGCCTCTAAGGCCATGATGCCGCATACTGCATCCGTCGCCACATTGTGAGCCCCAATTAGTACCAAGGCCTCCAGACGCTCAGGGTAATGCAACGCAAAGTGTAAGGCCATGTGCCAGCTCACGACCTGACTGGCCAAATAGACGCGTTCCAGGCCGAGCATATCGAGAAACGTGTCTAACATCTCCGCAGCACGTGCACTGGGATAGAGTCCCTCGGCAGCCGGAACCGCCGCCAGGTCATGCCCGGTATATATAATCGTTCGGCACAGTTCCCCCAGGAGGGGTATGTATGGGCTCCAAACCCCCTGTGGTCCAGGTGCAAGAACCAACGGAAAGCCATCTCCTGCGGTCTCGTAGGAGAAATACATGCCCTGCCCATTCACTTTTGCCATGCTGACGCTGCCTTATCGCTGATGCTCACAACCTCACTCTCTGCTTGACCTGCTTCATCTGTCTTATCCGACTGTTGCATAAGTATGATGGCGCGCTAGCATAGCGTTTAGCGGTAGATGGTGTCAATGCTGCAAAACGTTGTGGCTTGTGTGAGAGGGCTAGGGATACGGCGGGGCGCCTGAACAATCTGGGTAACTTGCTCCAGGCGTAAGGGCACCTAGCCGGGGCGCGCCCGTACTGCGAGTGGGCACTTTGAATCCTCATGGCGCGCCTTGGTCTGAATCATGCGCTCACACAAACTGTACAGCACAACCGGGTTGCTCTTGATGCTTTGGTGCACTAGAGTCAGTAGTGATGGGATACTGCAACCAGAGAGTTCTGGTATGATAAGGCCACAGCAACTGTAGGTACAGCCTCGCCGTAGGGTCGGCCAGGACGGTAGAGGAGAGGACCACGTTGCTGTCGATACGGTGCACGGGTAGGAGTGCATGATCTCATGGAGGTGTGCAATGGCAGTCACCAAACTATTGATAACGTCGCGACAGCCCTTTGCCCAAGAAAAAGCCTTTGGACAGGTAGGTCCCTACGAGCAACTCGACGGCACAGTCTACTTTGCCGTTGATCCCACGCATCCCG
>JBMDXC010000316.1:0-8840 GCA_048594805.1 Candidatus Entotheonellaceae bacterium
GGCAGGGTACTCATGAAAGCGGCATAAAAGTCGGCGATGAGCAGTGCCGTGTGCTGGCGATCAAGCGTCAGAGTAGCCATAATGTCCCTCCTGTCAGCGTCTCCAAGGCCCAGATCCGTGTCAGCAGGCTAGCGCCTCTGCGGTAGCGTGTCAACCTGGGGGACGCTCTTCTGTGCTAGAGGTCGCGGTTGTGATAAGATGCGCCCCACGGTGCCCCAGAGGCCACGCCGACGCGGGGGAGCCGTATCTTGCGAGCACTGTTAATACAGGGGGACATGATCATGCCGATCGTCGATAGTGATGGCAATGGCACCCGCTATGTAATATCTGGCTCCGGTCCACCGACCTTGATGATGGCAGCTGACGGTTTTGATTCGGCCATCGCGAAATGGTCTACTATGGAGTTTGATCCGGTTCCTGTCCCAAGCCTATAATGCCACACATCACGGCTCGGGCCCTTCATGTAGCACGGCTTGACAAAAGGAGAGTGAATGCATATGGCTCGTCCTGCTCCCCCGTTCAGGCTCAGGACAGGAAAGGAGGGATAGCATGTCAAGCAGGGAAAACTCTCTGAGTGCGGACGCGTATGCGCCGGTCGAGCTAATCGATACCGGGTCGAGGTCTCCCCAGCCGCAACCTGGGATGGCGTTGTGTCTGTCTGGCGGCGGGTACCGTGCCATGCTGTTTCACGTGGGTGCGCTGTGGCGGCTCAATGACGCGGGGCTTCTCCCAAAGATCGAGCGCATTTCGAGCGTGTCCGGAGGCTCGATCACTGCTGGGGTGTTGGGGCTGAAATGGTCGACACTGGCCTTCAACGCCGCAGGCGTTGCCCAGCGGTTCCAGGACGACGTGGTCGACCCTATTCGGAGGCTCGCAAATAAAACCATTGACGCCACGGCCATTATTGGTGGAATCTTGCTTCCAGGCAGCATTGGCGATAAAGTCAGCGAGGAGTACCGCAAGTATCTTTTCGCCGACGCCACATTACAGGAACTGCCAGACCGGCCGCGCTTCGTTATCAATGCCACAAACGTGCAATCAGGCGCACTATGGCGGTTTATGAAGCCCTATATGCGGGACTACCGGGTTGGTGAGGTGAAGAATCCTACAGTCCCGTTAGCTACGGCTGTCGCCGCCTCAGCAGCGTTTCCTCCTGTCCTGTCTCCTGTGACCCTTGATCTCGAAGCCTCGGATTTTGTCCCGGCCAGCGGCCAGGATCTCCAGTGCGAGCCGTTCACCACTGACGTTGTGCTGACCGATGGTGGGGTGTATGACAACCTGGGGCTGGAGACCGCCTGGAAGCGGTACACTACTATCTTCGTCAGCGACGGCGGGGGTAAGATGGAGGCCGAGGCAGAGCCGAAACACGATTGGGCGCGGCACTCCTACCGCATCCTGAACTTGGTCGATAACCAGGTCCGCAGTTTGCGGAAGCGCCAAGTCATTGAATCCTTCAAGAGTCACCAGCGGCAGGGAGCGTACTGGGGGATCCGGACCAACATCGTGGATTATCAACTGGCGGATGCGCTGGACTGCCCTTTCGCTCGGACCATGGCCTTGGCCCAGATCTCAACGCGGCTGAAGCGACTCGATCCCGAGTTGCAAGAGCGCCTGATCAACTGGGGATATGCGGTCTGTGATGCGGCGTTGCGTAAGCATGTGGATCCGACGCTGGCACGGCCTGAGGACTTTGTATACCCGCAGGCTCGTGTTTAACTACCGTCCAGTATACTCCCTCTTTGAGGAGTCTGACACAACGGGAGCATGAGTGGCCCACGCAATGTCTCTATGTTCGTGAGTACGGGTGACGTGCACACAGGACTCGCCGGTGCTCCTCGCCGTTGACCGTAGTGGTCCATCAGTGGTCTGCTTTAGGCAGAATGTGCCATAGAAGGAGGGGCCATGCCTGACCAGATAAACAACACAACGGCAGTCGCTGACAGCACAGCAGCAGGTCGGCGAGGCCATCGGCAATTACGGCGCCTTACGTAGTGCCATTGGCACCCACAATGAACAGACCAGGCGCTGGGAACCTCACCATCCCGACCCTGAAGACTACCAGACGGTTACCGAACCACATGCACGCGGCGCGATCCTTGTAGCCGCCGTCTTCGATGCCTTCCTGGCCATTTACAAACGCCGTGTTGCTGACCTGCGGCGCATTGCCAGCAGCGGCACGGGTATCATACCCGAAGGTGAGCTGCATCCAGACCTGATCGACCGACTTGCCTCGGAGGCCGCCAAAGCCGCCCAGCACGTGCTGAACACCTGCATCCGCGCGCTTGATTATTGCCCACCGGTCGATATCACTTTTGGCGACTACCTGCGTGCGATCATCACGGCCGAACCGAAGATGATCTTCCGGGGCGGCTGTACCCTTATCCTGGATCTGAATACCATGCAACTACGTGACGCTATTAAGAAAGATATTGCCGACGAGGCGCGGCTCGAGCGCCAACGACAGTACCGGCAAGGCCTGATGACTGATGGCTCGCTGCGCGCTACCTACTTTAAGGCGCTCAAGGACGCCGAGGAACCCTTCGCACTGCTGCACCGCAGCTTTGACTCCAGGAGGCCATAGCGATGCCTAATGACGAACAGAAGGAAGTCAAGATCCGCATGCATCGACAGGGGCTTGGCGACTGCTTTCTACTGACTTTCCCTCGCCAGCCCAAGCCCTTTTATATGCTCATTGATTGCGGCGCGCTCAACAGCAAACATTATGACGCCGATTTGATGAAGCAGGTAGTGCACGACATCCAGGAGGCGACCGGTGGCCATCTCGACGCGGTCGTGGCGACCCACGAGCACTGGGATCACATCTCCGGGTTCCTGCAGGCGAAGGAGACATTCGATGAGATGAATGTCCAAGAGGTGTGGGTTGCTTGGACCGAAGACCGCAACAGTACGGCGGCAAAGCGCATCAAGGCTGAGTTCCAGAAACGCAAACAAGCCGTCGAGCTGGGGCTGGCACGTTTCCCCGACCCCATGCAAGGGAGTCAACTCGGTCTATACCCGCCGCTATGGAAGCAGCTCCAAGTAAAGGCCCGCGGGCGCGTCCTGCTGGCTGACGCCAAAGACGGCAGCGACATTGAGCAGGAGGTGCGGGTGCGGCTCTCACCGGCAGAGTGCAAGAGCTTTCAAGAGGCGACGACATATAGCGATTTGTACATCGAATACCGCATTGCCTACTAACCGTCAATTGCTACTACTGGATAGGCGTGCAGAAAGGCAAGAGCAGACCGTATGAATATTGATGATACCCTGCCTGTCCCACTACCCCCGGATGACCTGGTCGCCGCCTGTGCTACGGGAGATTGTGTTCTTGTGGCCGGCTCAGGAATCTCGGCACAGGCAGGACAGCCGACTTGGCGGGAGGCGCTGGCGCAGATTATTACCACTGCCCAACAGGAAAGCAAGCTCACCGACGCGGAGAGGCTGCTTACGTCGCTTCAGCAAGGGCAGTACTCGGTTGTCGAGGAACTGCTCGATACACGCCTCTCGCGCCCGATCCTGCTCGACTTGTTACAGAAGAGTTTTCATAGTCCGAGTGGACAGAATCTCCCCCCGTTCTTTCTGGCACTGCATGATATCGCGTTTGCGAGCGTTATCACCGCGAGTTGGGATAACCTCTTCGAGCGCACCTTTGTGTCCCGTCAGCCCCTGGTCACCACCCCGTGGGACAGGGAGAACTTCGCCAAGCTCTTCCGCGAGGGGCGCTTCGTCATCCTGAAGATGTTTGGTTATCCCTGACAGCCCAACGCCTACAGCTTCACCCAGGACGAGTTCCGCAGAAGCTCGAAGAAGTGCGTGTGAATCCGAAGCACAAGGATATCGGTCGGCTGAGGCAACTCGATACGTTGCTGCATGGTGCGCAAGCCTCGTGTCGTGACGTTGGTACCGAAATTGTGGTTCTCGGTCAGGCGCCATACAAACAGATAGGCAAAACAAACAACATTTTTGCGCCAGCGCCTCGGCAGCGCACGCCTTCTCTTCAATCTACTGCCACCTGGAAGATCTAGGACCCCATGTGCACAGCAGTGATGGAGTTTGACCAGGTTCCCAGCCACACCTATAATGCCCGGCATTCCATCTTGAGACGTACCATAGCTTGCTTAAAGGAGCGTGAACGCATATGGCTCTGCCTGAAAGACTGAAATTTGGCATCTTCATGGCCCCCTTCCATCGCATCAACGAGAATCCCACCCTGGCCCTGGAGCGCGACCTCGAGCTCGTACAGTGGCTGGACACCCTGGGCTTCGATGAGGTGTGGGTCGGCGAGCACCATAGCGCCGGCTGGGAGACCATCTCCTGCCCGGAAATTTTCATGGGTATCGCCGCGGACCGTACCCGACACATCAAGCTGGGTACGGGCGTCATCAGCCTGCCCTACCACCATCCCTTCATGGTCGCAAACCGCATGGTGCTGCTGGATCACCTCACACGGGGACGGGTGATGCTGGGGGTGGGCCCTGGAGCCCTGGTGACCGATGCGCATATACTAGGGATCAATCCACACGTGCAGCGGGACCGGATGGACGAAGCCCTGGGGGTTATTCTGCGCCTGTTCAGGGAGCAGGAGCCTATCACCTACGTGAGTGACTGGTTTGAGTTGCACGACGCGGTGCTGCAGGTACGTCCTTATCAGAAGCCCCACATGCCTATCGCCGTCGCCTCCGTGCGCTCGCCAGCGGGGCCGGCGCTGGCCGGCAAGCACGGAGCCGCGGTGCTCTCTATGAGCGTACCGAGGGAAACAGAGGCCCGAGCGGACATAAATTATCTGTGGTCTGTTGCCGAGGAATCGGCCGCCGAGCACGGGCAGACGGTGCGGCGTGAGGAGTGGCGGCTGGTATTGCCCGTGCATCTGGCCGAAACCCGCAATGAGGCGCTCAACGACCTGCGCATGGGTGCCGGGCGTTTCAATCGAGAATACCTCGGGGAAACCCTTGGACGGCCCATGGAGTTCGACGGCCCTGTAGATAAAATCCTCGACCATCTGGTGCACACGGGTGAGTGGATTGTCGGCACGCCTGATGACTGCATTGAGACCATCAAGCGTCTGGACGAAAGAAGTGGGGGCTTCGGCGGCTTCCTGGTGGGGTTCACCCAGGATCTCGCTCCCAGAGACAAAGTGCTGCGCAGCTACGAGCTCATGGCCCGCTATGTGATGCCCCACTTCCAGGGCTCCCTGGCTGGCTTGCACGTATCCAACCAGTGGGCCCGGACGCGCGCAGATACGACACGCGAGTCCATGACCCAGGCTGTTGACAGGGCCAGGCAGGCGTACCAGGAACGCCGAGGTAGCGCGTAAGAAGCAGGACTGCGCGACTAGATACCCAGCAGCTTCTCCAGGTTCTTCCAGAGGATCGCTTCTTTCTCTTCCTGGGTGAGACTCTCCAAACTGAGCACCCAGGACACCGGCCAGTCGATCGCCATGTCGGCGGGCCAATCTGTGCCGAAGACCACCCGGTCGATACCCACGGTGTCAATCAAATAGCGCAAGGCTGCCTCGCTGTGGGTGAGGCAGTCATAATAGAATTTGTTGAGATAAGCGCTCGGCGGCTGCTGGATGTTGACGCGGGCCTCAGAGCGCACCTGCCAGCCGCGGTCCATGCGGCCAATACCGTAGCAAGTATAGCCACCGCCATGCGCCAGACAGATCTTCAAGTCGGGGCACTTATCCATGACGCCGCCAAACACGAAGGAGGCAAAAGTCACTGCCCGGTCCACGAGGTTGCCAATGGTGTTGGGCAAATGGTAGCGGTTGAGACGCGGGGTCACCAGCGTCTCGCCTCCCTGCTGGTGAATGAACATGAGGGCTCCCATCTGCTCGGCCGCTTTCCACAGCGGTAAGAACTCTGGCTCGTCATAGGTCCGACCATTGGCGGTATCGTTGATCATGGCTCCCACCAGACCCAACTGATTGACCGCCCGGTCCAGTTCGGCGATGGCCGTGGTGGGGTCTTGCATGGGAATCTGTGCGAACCCCTTGAAGCGGTCGGGGTAGTCAACGGTCATCTGATGCACTTCGTCGTTGCACTCGCGATGCATGGCCGCGACCGTCGTGGCATCCCCATCGTAGTAATAAAATGCCGCTCCCGTCGAGACCACATGCACGTCCACACCGAGGGAGTTCATGTCCGCCAGGCGTTGTTCAGGGGTCCAGACCGCCCGGGGCGCAATACGCATCGTCCCCGGCTGAATGCCGTGCCACGCTTTCCCTGCCTGCGTGGCGCGGATGAAACACTGCGGCGTCAAATGAGCGTGAATATC
Source organism: Candidatus Entotheonellaceae bacterium (assembly GCA_048594805.1). Lineage (GTDB taxonomy): Bacteria > Tectomicrobia > Entotheonellia > Entotheonellales > Entotheonellaceae > SXND01. The sequence goes on from JBMDXC010000316.1 coordinate 6,274, forward strand.
AATGCTGCGCACGTCTACCTCCGCAAGTTTTCCTATGGATGATGTCTCCAGAGCTATCACAAAGCGGGTGCGCTAGGCCCAGCGCACCTGAGCCAGCGCGGTCCCATTATCCCCGCAGGGTTTTGTTGAAGAAATCGAGCGTACGCTGCCAGGCTAACTTGGCTGCGGCCTCGTCATAACGTGGTGTGGTGTCGTTGTGGAAGGCGTGGATGGTGCCCTCGTACATGTATACGGTGTAGGATTTCTTGTTTTCCTGCAGGGCTTTCTCGTACGCCGGCCAGCCGGCATTGATGCGCTCATCGAGCGACGCATAGTGGATTAAGAGAGGAGCCTGGATCTTCGCGGTATCTGCCGCCGCAGGCTGTGGGCCATAGAAGGGCACGGCTGCAGCAAGGTCTGCTCCCATGCGAACTGCCAGAGTGTTGGCGATGCCTCCACCAAAACAGAAACCCACGACACCGATCTTGCCGGTGCAGTCGTCACGCGCTTTTAGCCACCGTGCCGCAGCCTCGAAATCCCGGGTCATTTTTTCGCGATCGACCTTTTGAAACAATTCCCTGGCTTTGTCTTCATCGTTCGGGTAACCACCCACGGACGTGAGTCCATCCGGCGCAAAGGTGATGAAATTCTGGGTACCGAGCCGTCTGGCAACATCCTCAATGTAGGGATTCAAACCACGGTTCTCATGCACGACCAGTACGCCAGGCAACTTGCCACTGGCCTGGGCAGGACGCACCAGGTAGCCACGAATGTTGCCATTGCCTTGTGGCGAGGGCACGGTGGCTGATTCTGTCTTGATCCGACTATCGTCTTTCGCTACTTGTTGTGCCCAGGCGAAATGCGGGCGCAGGCTCTCGAAGAGCGCGGTGGCAGTCAAGCCGCCGATGGCAAACCTGTTTGCGCCTTCCAGGAATTGACGGCGGTTGATATCGCCGTGCACGTACTGGTCAAACATGTTCAGTAACTCTTGCGGAAATTCGGTCGCTTTCTTGCGTTCCATTGGTATAACTCCTTCGAGACCAGGAGACTGCCTATGACGCGACGTCTAGCAGCAAGCGCATGCTCCTACCCGCTGCGCTGGCGCATTATAGTCCCTTCCACCTGGACAATGCCATAGACTTGCTGTTCCTCTGCAGTGGTTCAGATCACACTTGATTGCAATGTGCAGCAACAAGAAAAATTCATAGAATCGAGGTGCCAGCTGTCCGCCAGGGATACTGGTGCTATGGTGTGTTTTTCATCGTGACAGGTGATTTTCGGCGAGATCGGGCGGCTGCAAACAGGAAGAAGGCATGGCCTCTACACTATCGGGTGTTGGCACATTACCGTTTAAAGTTAAAGAACAACTGTAACTTTTTCCGCGTATAGCTCGCCCTATCTAATCTCACTGGCAAGACATGCAAGCGCCACGAATTGAGTAAACGGCAAAGATTAGGTGTGCTTTTACAAGGTAAACTGAACTCTCATGGCGCAGACAGCAGCTACGCCTCGCATGATGTCCATGCCTTCGCAGCAAAGTTTCCTCGCAATTGCCGTGTGCTTTGATTCGCGGCCTCACTGCTCCTGGCGGCTTTGTTCCTAATCCATCAGGGGAACAGGAACAAGTATAGTTGAAGCTTTACTTGAAGGACGGCGCGCCATCGGCCTGGATACTGACCCGTTAGCCCTGCGTATCAGCCAGGCAAAAACAATATCTATGAGGATAAATGACTTGCGAGGTCTTAGTTACAACATTGTCTCTCAGGCACAGGAGCTATTAACCAATAACAGTGTTGAGAAATTCCTTCAAAACTTTGACGGCCATACAAAGGAATTCATCGACGGCTGGTTGTACCCGAATACATAGTGAGAACTCGCGGCATTAGTTCTAGCCGTTCAAACGGTTGAGGTATCTCTGGTACGGCGGTTTCTCGAGTGAACGTTTTCTGCAATGATTGGCACCAAATCTGGTGGCGTCTCGCGTGCTCGCGATCTTGCTCACAGCCGTCCTCGTCTCGATAAAGAAAAACATTCTGAGAACGTTCTTGAGCAATTCTCCCTCCGGCTTCAGAAAAATATCAAGAGCATGGCACATCTTGACACCAAGAGTGCCCTGGCAGCCCCGCTCGCAGGGGCTGCGCGCTCTATGCCACTGAGAAACCTGGCCTGGGCTTATTTCTTTATGGAACAGCCAGCCTATTTCTCAGAGGCGCGAAAAAGTTTTCATGCCGCCCTTCTGAATTCGATTTTGCGCATAGATGCAACCGGTATGCTAGTCACCGCCGCTGCCCCATCATCTAGCACATGAATCGCCGCTTCCTTCTGACCCTCACCGTCCCCATGCGCCAGGTTGAAATCCTCCTCGCGAGCAGCACATCAGGCCAAGGCCGCCATTGCCCCTAACGACCTCATAGCCCTACTTCGTGCTTGAAGTGCCGTAGCGCGCCCAGATGTTCGTGCGGAGTTTGAAACGCCTTGCCGCCCGTCGACACCGAGAGATGGGTGGCGCCGACCGCTTCCCAGCCCTGCACGGCTTTGATCCAGTCGTCGGGTTGTGTGCCGGCCAGGTTCACGCGACCTTCCAGACC
>JBMDXC010000317.1:0-8014 GCA_048594805.1 Candidatus Entotheonellaceae bacterium
GCATCGCGAGCGCGTTTTGGGAGATCACGACAACATTGGCGTGTGAGATCAATACCTTGGCGTATCCCAAGGCCGCGTTGTTTACCTTTTGCTTGGCGCTGATGGCGTACAATGCGGTGTCGCTGATCAACGCGGCCCTCCGCAGCCACCATGGCCGCCAGAAGGTCAATGACGCAGTCTCGAGCTATGACCTGGCTTTGGAAATCAGCCGGCCCTATGACGGGCTGATGATGGCAATTCCGGCTCCGTATTGGGCAGTGTTTCGCGACCTCTCACCCCAGGAGTGTGCGAGCGCGTTACAGGAGTTAGCGGCATCAGTGGATCTCTCGCAATATCAGAAGCACCCCCGCGGTCCCAAGAAAAAGCCACCTGAGCGAGCTCCGTATAAGAATGGGCACCATGTTTCGACCGCTAAGCTTCTTACGCAAAAATGATCATGTTGAAAGGGCTGCCCCTTACAGCCTGCCGAGCACCACCCTGGCCCTGGCCGAGGGCACACCAAAAAGCCACATGAGAAAGCCAAGGCAGGCAACCGGAGTGACTACTTGGTAGCCCGGATAGCCCGCGACAGGCCAGACATCCTGGAGCGGATGAAGGCCGGAGCGTTTACCTCAGTCCGGGAAGCGGCACGAGAGGCAGGTATTATCAAAGACGTGTCCCTCGTCACTCAGGTCGTACGGCTGTGGGAGAAGGCCACCCCAGAGGAACGGCAAGTGATCCGTCAACGGCTGGCCCTCGACGTGGACTAGCGACACGGAGGAAAAGCAAGGATCACGAGCCCGTAGGAGCCTGCCTACGGGCTTTTGTGTGCTTGTTCCTCTCCCGTCTTATACCACACCCTCTGGAGGGGGTCAGATTTGGGAGGTCTTATGTAGATTCTACCCATGGCGCATTCTTTAAGGCGGTGAACACATTGCTTGGAAGGCTTGTTTGTCTTATGGCATAACTATACTACGAAAGGAATATCTTGCTAGCGACTAGTCTCTCAGCTTACGCTGTCTCTTGCAGGGGCAGTTGTTCCTCTTCTACGATAGCAATTTCGGGCATCTCCTGAAATTCCCATACACAGTACTTTTCGTTGTACATGCGCCCGTCAGGAAAGGCGACGTAGTAAAATCGTCCAACATCCAGCCATGCGGCATTTTCAAATTTGCCTGTTTCCGGGTGTTTGGTAATTTTGTAGTAATGAGCCATGGTGTTTCGTACGCCTTGCTGATATCTCATTGTGAGACTTGGTCCCACAAAATGAGAGGGAAGGTTTCTCTGAAAGTGTCACAGTGTAAACGGCTCTCCTCTCCGCCTTGGCTAGAGGATACGCCATTATGAATGTGTATATCCTTACTATTGCAAGCTCTGTGCCACGCGAGGGGCGGGGGTTATTGATAAACTCTCCCCTCTTAATGTGTCCCGTAATCCGCCAGCAGTATGTCCATCTTCTCCTGTGGCGTCTGCCCCTTGGTATTCCTAGCGCAGGGAGGGAGAACGCACTGGTGAGAAACGACTCTCTCCTGGATGCTAGAAATGGCCAATCCTGGCAGGGGTAGGTTCTACGGTGTACACCAGACGCGGCAGGAGCATGTCTTACGGGCTTTTGTGTGCCTGTCCGTACCCCGCCTTATCCCTCACCCAAAATGTAGGACGCTGACTGTCAAAAAAGCGATGTTTCTGACTTGCGCTCTTGAAGTCCCCAACACCCAACGGCATACTGTGAATGTGTCCGTAATTCTCACGGGAAGCTCTGTTTACCTCCATCGGCGGGGCTTCCTGGAGACGGGTACAGGTGTCGTTGCAGGAGCTTTGTGATGTGTTGAGGACCCGGTGTATGCCATACACCGGGTCTTCGTTTTCATGCTCCGCTGCCCCTGGCCCCAGCACACACTTCCCCTCCACCATTGTGTCATGTGGGCTTTTTACGGTCAGCGCACCACCCCTGTTAAGGTCCAATTAGGAAAGCATTGATTTTAAAGCCTGTTTTTAGAAAGACTTCTTTGCACTATAAACTCTAACTTTTTGAATTCTAAGCAGAAAAATTTAGTACCTTAACAGGGCTGGGTCAGCGCACCTATGGCCGTAGCTGAGTCAGGCGAAGGCCAGCTCGTCAGGCATACCTAGACCATACCAGCCTATTTCTGTCAACTCTTTTTGCTAAATTTGGGGGGGCGGTATACTGGCTATAGGTGTCCCATGTTGCAAGGGACGTGAGCCAACTATCACGCAAGTGTGGAGGATATCGTATGATCCGGAAAATCAGCAAGACTTTCGCGCTGAGCTGTGCCAGCTTAATATTGGGGACCACCCTCGCCTTTGCAGGCGGGATGAAAGGCACGGTCACAAGTATTGATGATAAAGGCATGGCGACAATTAGAACAACGGACGGGAAAGAACATAAGGTGAAAGGCGAGGGTTGGCAGGTCGGAGCCCAAGTGGAGTGCGAACAGAAAGAGGGAATGACCTCGTGTAAAGCAGCAAAGATGTAAACTGCCTCTTCCCCACTGGCTGTTGAGCGAGATCGCGGCCAGTGGGGCCTTCCTCAGGGTATCCAATCGCTATGGTGCCACAGAAACACCTGGTTTTGCTCTGGAGACCCCTACTCACTCGGGACCCTGAGCAGAGACAATCTCCGACAGGTATGGGCCGTCCTACCCTACATCCCAAGTGGGCCACCTCCAGACTCAGTCCGGGAGACTCAACAACCTCAGCATAGGGCTAGCCAGAACCAGCATGATCGTGTAATCTTCGGCAGTTATGACTATTTCCGTGGTGCACTTTTGGTGCAATTGCCCAGCAGAAAGCGCCTATTTCTTGCCCATCTCAGGAGCGACACGAGGCTACAAGTGCTTGATATTTATAGCCAATACAACCTCAGACCTAGACACCCAGGTAATACTGTTTCACCAGGGCATTCTCGCTCAGCTCCTGTGCAGAACGCCCTTCGACCGCAATCCGGCCGTGCACAATGATGTAGCCGCGGTCAGCGATCTTGACCGCTTGATGGAAATTCTGCTCGGCCATCAGCACGGTGAGATGGTACTGTTCCTTAAGCTCTTTAATCTTCGCAATCGTGTGACTGACCAGAATGGGCGCCAGCCCCACGGAGGGTTCATCCACCAGGAGAATTTTCGGGGCGGACATGAGGGCGCGCGCAATGGCCAGCATCTGCTGCTCGCCGCCGCTCATACTGCCGGCGAGCTGGCGCCGTCGTTGGTGCAGGATCGGGAACGCCTCAAAGCAGAACCGCAAATTGTCTGCCATGGTCTTGCGAGCCTCGGTGCGGTAAGCGCCGAGCACCAAGTTCTCCTCTACGGTCAGTTTTGGAAACAGCCTGCGTCCCTCAGGTACAAGCGCAATACCCAGATTCACAATGGCCTCTGGGGGCTTACCGCGCAAGTCGATACGCTGGCCGTCGATTTCCACAAACACTTCGCCGTTATCCACCGGCACCAGGCCCATAATGCACTTCATCAGCGTGCTTTTGCCGTTGCCATTGGTGCCAAGCAGCGCTACCGTCTCACCCTCGTGCACTACGATGGAGACACGGTGCAACACGCGTACCACCCCGTAACCAGCGTCGACATCGGTAAGCACAATCCTATTCGCCAAGGTAGGCTTTCTCCACTGCGACGTTATGCACAATCTCCTCCGGTGTGCCCTCGGCAATGGTGCGGCCGGCATCGAGGACAACAATACGGTGGGAAAAACGCATCACAGCTCGCATAATGTGTTCGATCATAATAATACTAATACCACGAGCGTTGAGTGCGGTGAGAATGGCCAGGATTTCATCGACCTCGGCACTGGAGAGCCCGGCCATCGCTTCATCAGCAATCAGCAGCCGCGGCCTGGCTGCCATGGCACGGGCCAGCTCGAGCTTGCGCAACTCGATCAGGGTAAGGTGAGCTGCGCGCATGTGGGCCTTGGCCTCAAGGGCAATGAGCTGGAGGATCGCCAGAGCCTCGGCCGTCATGTCAGTGTTGCGGTCCTGCATCGGCGCGGTATAGGCCAGGGGAATGCATAAATTTTCGAGCACGGTCATGCTCGTAAATGGTTTCGGAATCTGGAAGCTCCGCGCAATCCCCAGGCGGGTGCGCTGGTGCGCTGGGAGGGTAGTGATGTCCGTGTCGTGCAACCGTATGCTACCGCCGTCAGTCCGCAGCACACCGGAAATGCAGTTGATGAGGGTGGTCTTGCCCGAGCCGTTCGGCCCGATCAGGCCCAGGCACTCCCCCTGATGCACCCGGAGACTCACATCAGTGAGAGCCTGGAAGCCACCAAAGCGCTTGGTAACATGCTGCACCTCAAGCAGCGTGGTAGTCATCAGGCGTGCTCCCGCTTGACGAGCCGCCGCCCAAGCCCCACAAGCCCTTCTGGCGCCAGGATAACAAAGGCCACCAGCACAACCCCCACAATCAAGAGGTTCAATTCCGAGGAGATGGTCACGGTGGCGACCTGCTGCGCGGCGCCGAGTAGCACCGCTCCGACCAGTGGGCCTACCCACGTGGTCGTCCCACCGATCATGGGCATGGCCAGGCTGTTCACGGCGTAATCCAGGTTGAAGGCGGAGCCGGGTTCGATGAGCGTCACATGCCAGGGAAACGGGACACCAGCCATCCCCATCAGGCCCCCACTCAGCGTGCACGCTAAAATCTTCAGCTTCAACGTCGGCACTCCCATACACTCCGCGGCTTCTTCATTGTCCCGGATCGCGGCAAGCCCTCTGCCAATCCAGGAGTGCTCGATCCACCTGGCAATGGTCACCGCACCAACGGCCAGACAGAGCATGACCATAAAGAGGAATTTGCTATAGCTGCTGAAGAACAGTATCGTCGCCGGCCGGATGATGCTGAGGCCTTTCGCCCCGCCGACGAACTCCCAGTTGATGATCAGGGTTTGCAAGACCACGGTCAGCGCCAGGGTAGCGATCGAGAAAAATACGCCCTGGAGCCGCAGGGTCAAATAGCCCAGTCCCAAGCCCAGGAGACCTGAGATCAGGCCGCCGGCCAGCAGCAGCACCAGAAAGGGGGCCTTGAAGGCGAGCATGAGGAACGTCGCCGTATAGGCACCCATGGCGAAGAAGGCTGGCGTGCCGAAATTCACATAGCCAGTATAGCCGCCCAGGATGTTCCAGGCGGTGGCGAGCACAATGTACTGGAGAATGACATAGGTTGCAAAATAGACATAGCGGTTCTCCAGCACGCTCGTGAGCAGCAAGCCCACACCAAGTATGCTGAGGACTACCAGCAGCGGCCAGGTGCGCTTCACACTCTATCTCCCAAACAGGCCGGAGGGCCGCACGGCCAGGGCTAATAAGAGAAGCCCAAACGACACGGCCAGGGCCCAGGACGGACCGGAGAAGGTGGACGTTAAACTCTCCGCCACGCCCAGAATCAGCGCCGCCGCCAGCGTCCCGCCGATACTCCCCAGGCCGCCGAGTACGGCGATGGCGAAGACCCGGCCAATATATTCCCGCCCTATGGAGGGCTCGACAGGAACAATGATAATGAGCAGCGCTCCGGCAAGGCTCGCCGTGGCCATTCCCAGTCCGAAGGCAATGGTTTTGATCTGGACCGGATTCGCGCCCATGAGGCGGAGCGCCAGGCTGTCCTGGGAGACGCCCATGACGGCCTTGCCGTAGAAGGTTTTGGCAAGAAAGAGATACAAGGCCAGGGTCAGCAGCAGCCCCACCACGCATGGCACACCCAGGCGGAGTGAGATACCAATGGGGCCAATGGATACAGAGCGGCCAATATATGGGGCCTCGATCAGGCGGTAATCAACGCCGTAGGCCAGGATCAAGGAGACTTCAGCAATGAACAGGAGCCCGAAGAAAAACACCAGGCCACGTAAGGACTGCTCGCCTGCCCTCTCGAAACTGACGTAATAGATACGGTAAATGACGACCCCAAGGCCATAGAAGAGCGGCGTGCAGAGCAGTCCCGCCAGGATGGGATCAAGGGCAAAAGCCGTATTCATGGCATAGACGGCATAGGCACCGGCGATAATGAACACTGGATGGGCAATGTTGGCCACGTCCAGTAAGCCAAAGGTCACGGAGATCCCGAGGCTGACGGCAGCATAGAAACCGCCCAGCAGTATCCCCGCCACCACCGCGTTTACCAGCAGGTCAAAGGAGAACATGGGTATCCTCTGCTTACTTGAGCGCCTCGGTGTAGGGATAGATCAAGCTCCCCGACTTCCATGCCTCAGGCAACAGCACGACGCGCTTGCCAGGCCCGGCGAATTGGCCAATGTCGGTGCCCTTGATGTTCTGATACTGCACCAGGAGTATCCTGGGCTTTTCCCACTCGCCATTCGCCCCGAATTTGACCTTGCCAACAATGGTGTCGAATGTCTGGGTGCGGAGATACTCGCCCACGGCCTTCTGCTCCGTGCTCTTGGCGCCCTCGATGGCCTGACCCAGCACCTGCATCATGGCATAGGCCCACGGTGGCAGGTAATGGCCCAGGGGGTCCACACCCTGTTTCTCCGCTTGCGCCTGGTACTTTTTCAGGAACTCATTAATGCCCGGGAAATTCAGCGTCGGCTCGGGGACCCAGAAGTCGTAATTCACCAGACCGTTCAGCTTGGGGCCAAGCTTGGTCTGGAAGGCCGCAAACTGCAGGCCGACCATGCCGCCGCCAAACAGTTTCGGCTGCAGGCCGACCTCGTGCGCTGCCAGCACTATGCCCACTGAATCCGGCGGATACGAGGCCACGAACACCACATCAGGATTCGTAGCCTTGATGGCGCGGACAATCGGCGTGTAATCGGTTGTGGCCGGAGGGTAGGTGCGGTCATAGACGACCTCGAGGCCAGCGTGCTTGAGGTTTTCCCGCGCGCCAGCCAGGGCGCTATGTGGGTACTCGGCGTCAGCCCCTACCAGGGCAACCGTGCGCAGTTTGGGATTTTGTGCAGCAGCGAGTTCAAAAAAGGCCCGGGAAAATTCTTTAGCCGGTTCCGGCCCGTTCGGTCCGATCTGAAAATAGTAGGGATAGTTAAACTTTTCGTTGTTAGCGAGCCCAAAAAGGCCCATAAACACCAGGTTGCGCTCGATGACAATGGGCATGGCCGGGGCGATGAGATTCGTCCCGTACCCTGAGACCACAAAGTCAACTTTATCGATGTCAAGCAGTTTGGTATAGATCCCTGGGATGGACGCTGGCTTGGTCTGGTCGTCATAGTAGACAAATTCCACCGGTCGTCCGAGAAGACCGCCCTGTTTGTTGACCTCGTCTCGCCAGATCTCCATGGCCAGCAAGGCGGCCTTGCCGTTCGCCGCCAGGCCACCAGTGAGGGCCATGCCAAAGCCAATCCGCAGTGGAGAGGCCGCCTGGCTCACGGGCGTCAGAGCAATGGCAAACATCAACGCTCCGCTCAGTACCCCTACTACAGCCCACACCTGCATCCCACCTGTGCCCTTGCGTACCATTGCTCCCCCCTTCCAGAGTTGGCCAGCATTCTCGCCTGCGGTCTCTACCCGTTACTCCCTCTGCCCATACAATGTCTATCTAAAAACTCTCCGACCTTAACCCAGCTCTATCTCCAAGTCAATCACGAGCAAGTCGGACGTATAGTGCATTGCCAAATTTTGCCGCCTTTTACTCTCAGATCGAAGGCACAGTCTGCCTTTGCCAACCCGCAGGGAGCACACCGCTATCGCGGTTGGCGTGCCTACTGTCAGTCAAAGCTCGCGCACATCTCCTCTGCACCTACCAACTGGCATGACGTCTTTCCGGCATAAATGTCACGGCCAATGCTGTCCCACTCCGACTGTGTGGCCACCAGTTTGGGCCATAATAACCGTGGTCTGGTCGCCCTGTGCGTCTGGCTTGCCCAGCGCACGGCCCTCAGCTCGGAGCAGGGCGCTGCGCCCCTCATCTATCTGGCGACCTCCGCTGCGGTGTCAGGAGTCACCGGCGCGTATTTCGTGAAGAAACGCTCAGTAGAGTCTTCCGTGGCGTCGTATGCCCATGCTGCGGCCCAGCGTCTTTGACAGCTCCGTGCAGAGTTGACCGGT
>JBMDXC010000318.1:0-1558 GCA_048594805.1 Candidatus Entotheonellaceae bacterium
GTCGACAATTGGCGCGACGCGGGCGTGCTGCCGCTTCCGACAAACGTCGACACCGGGACGGTCGTGATCACGAAGGAAAACGTGCGCGCGTTCAAACGGAAGAAGTGACGCTGAAGAGCCGCTGGCGCGCAAAGGGCCTCCCTGCCGAGCGTGGCGGGGAGGCCCATCCGGAGGTCGAAGAAAGAAGGCCGTCGCTATTTCTTTTTCGGAGCAGTTGCGCCAGGCGCCGCCGCGTTCGTGGCCGAGGCGTTATGACTTCTCTTCTTACTCTTCCTCTTGTGGCTAGTCGCCGTCTTGGCCGTCGTATTGCCCGCCGGGTCTTGCGCATGAGCGAAGGCGGTCGCGCCACCCAGCATGAAGGCGGCCAGTGTCAAGCATGCGAAAATCTTTTTCATACTTCTCCTCAGAAAATCCCTGGGAGCGCCAGCATCCATGCCTGCGCTCCCAGGGGGGGTTCATTATCCCCTCAATAATAACAAGTCCTGTCAGCTTGTTATTTGTCAACAGCGCATAATTCATCGGCGCTCGCCGCGCTGCGCTGAAGACGTATCGGTGGGAGCAACACATGTGCCAGCGTGAGCCGTCGGCGTTGTCCGATCAGAGATGGCTTTATCAAGGGATTTAGCCCACGATACTCTCAATTCACTTCCCGTCCGGGCGGCGCGTGGCGTGGCGGATTTGGCGAATCCCGGGCGGGAAGAGCAGGAGCGCCACAAAACCGAGCGGGCGTTCGGACTTGTATTGAAGCGAAGAGCAAGGTTATGTCACTTCTGATTGTTCCGGCTATCATTGCCCGTAGCCGAAAGATAAGCAGTGGTCGGCGCATTCGCGCTGATTGACGCCAGTTATTCCCTCGTCAGCCCCATCTTCAATCGCCGCCGACCCGACCAGGCGCCCGAAGGCAGGTCGGCGAAGATCATCGAAGGCGGGCGGATTCGGCAAGACGGTCTGGCTAATGAATTGCTGACAGAATCGGAGGCGCCGACTGTAGCGGCGCAGGCAAAAGGATTCTCGAGCATCGAAGAGATAAAGAGCCGCGAGTTGGAGCCCCCGCGGCGGATTCTTTCGACAACCAGCGGAACTTCGCTGGCGGACTTGATTATTAGGTTCTACAAGGGACTCGCCGCGGGGGATGCGCCGCTGTTACTGGGCGGAGAGTCTTTGATAAGATTGCCGATCGAACATGCGACCGTTCAAACTCCACACAAAGACCACGGTGCTCGCCTCTGCGATCACCGTCGCCGTATTGATCGTCGCGCTTTTGACCATCAGCGCGCGGGTCGTAGACCTCGTGCGCGACGAACAGAAGGCGCTGGCCGAGTGGCAGGCGATCAGCCTCGCGCAGGCGATCTCCGACCTGCCGACGCCCGGGGCGCCGCAGGACATGGCGAACGCCGTAGCGCTCGTGCGCAGCTCGCGCCCCAACGTGGTCGACGTGCGCATCTGGGAGCGCGCGGGCGGCGTCTTCGTCGAGCGTGTCGCGGTAGCGGGCAGCGAGCCGGCCGAGGAGATTCCGGAAGAGACCAAGACCGCGCTGCGCAGCGGCCTGACTTCCAGG
>JBMDXC010000319.1:0-18422 GCA_048594805.1 Candidatus Entotheonellaceae bacterium
TTACCAACAATCTGGCCAATGTCAATACCGTGGGATTCAAAGCAGACCGGCCAGTATTTCAAGTCGAGCCGCCTCCCAATGTCGTTGGACCGCTCGTCATCTCAGAGACATCGCCGGCAGTGATGACGCCGCTCAACCGCTTCCAGGAACACGATAGCGCACAGACGCGGCTCAGTGCCATGCACACCAATTTCACCCAGGGCGATCTGCGCACCACGGGCAACCCGCTCGATGTGGCTTTAGAAGGACGCGGATTTTTTGCTGTACAGACCGCTGATGGCGTGGCGTATACGCGCCAAGGCACGTTCTCCCTCAATCCGGAAGGCGTGGTGGTCACGGCGCACGGGCTCCCTGTCCTGGGTGACAAAGGTCCCCTGCGACTACCGCAGGGGAAGATTGAGATTGATGCCACCGGTCAGGTACGGGCAGGTGGCACGGTCGTCGACCGTCTCAGAGTGGTCGATTTGCCACAACCTTATGCCCTGGAAAAACGAGGCGATAGTGTCTTTCGCTCGGTTGTTCCCCAGCCGTCTGAGACCACGGCGAGCGCCGTGGTGCGGCAGGGAGCCATCGAGACGGCCAATGTCGAACCGGTCCGTCTCCTGGTCTCGGTGATAGAGACCTCGCGGGCCTACGAAGCCTATCAAAAAGTCATTCAGGCGTTCAATGACACCGCCGGGCGAGCTGTCAACGATATCGCCGGACGAGCCTAAGAAGGAGCACGACATGCTGCGATCCTTGTTCACTGCAGCCACTGGTATGACGGCGCAACAGCAACATATTGATGTCATCTCCAACAACCTGGCGAATGTCAATACGACAGGTTTTAAGCGGGGGCGAGCGGATTTTCAGGATTTGCTCTACCAGACCTTGCGTGAGCCTGGAGCAGCCTCCTCGAACCAGACGGAAATTCCTACTGGCATTCAGGTAGGGCTCGGTGTGCGTACGGCGGCAGTGCAGCGCCTATTCCTGGAAGGCGACTTTCAGCAGACGCAGAATCAGCTCGACATTGCCATCGATGGTGCCGGGTTTTTCCAAATTCAGCGGCCAGATGGAGAAATATCCTATAGTCGCGCTGGTTCTTTCAAGCTCGATAGCCAGGGTCGCGTGGTGAATTCCGACGGCTTCCCCTTGGAGCCGGAGATTACCATCCCTAGTGATACTGTCAGCATCACCGTTGGCACCGATGGCACAGTCTCCGTGTTGCAGGCAGGGAATGCGACGCCGCAACAGGTCGGCCAGATCCAGCTGGCTAATTTCCCCAATCCTGCTGGCCTGAGCGGGCAAGGGCGCAGTCTCTTGCAAAGAACGACGGCTTCAGGAGACCCCATTACCGGGGCGCCTAGCGAGGGTGGTCTTGGCGGGCTGTCGCAGGGCGTGCTCGAAATTTCCAATGTCAGTGTGGTGGAAGAAATGGTCAATCTCATCTCGGGGCAGCGGGCGTATGAAATCAACTCCAAAGCCATCCAGGCGTCTGACGAGATGCTGCAAACGGCCGCCAACCTGCGGCGTTAGGAGTGTACGCATGAGGTCTCGGCACTGGCTGCTCTCCCTCAGCCTTGTGGCATGCATCTGTGTGCCGCTGGTGGGGTGGGGGGCTTCCGTCGTGATCACTGTGCCACCAGAAGCGCAGGTCCAGGGACCACAGATTACGCTGGGGGATGTGGCTGAGATCCAGGGTGAGCCGGCGGACTTGGTGGCTCGCATGCGGCAAGTGCGCCTGGGACAGGCCCCACCATCTCGGGTGGCACGGTTACTCTCCAAGAGCACGCTCATCACCCAGCTCAAACACCAGGGGTTGTGGACGCAGGATCTCCAATTCCAGGGAGCGCTCCAGATCCGCGTCAGGCGTGCCAGCCAGCGTCTTGATCCCCAACACATGGAGACCGTGGTGCGGCAGGCACTCAGCCGGCGTCTCTCACAGACCATGCAGCAGACGAGTATTCGTGACATTCGTGGGCTCAGTGCGATCATCGTGCCGCTTGGACCAGTGGCGTATGAGGTCACGGTGCCAGGACGCCATATGTTGCTCGGCTCTACCTCCTTTACGCTCACCATCCAGGTTGCCGGCAAAGTCGCAAAACGGCTCCACGGCACAGCCACTATCGCTGTGACGCGGGAGGTGGTGAGCCTGGTCCGCCCCATAGCACAGGGCGAGATCATAACGGCTGATGCCGTCTCCCGCACCCGGGTTCAGGTGACGCAGCCTCTGCGCCAGGTGGTAACCCAACCGGAGGACATCATCGGCAAACGGGCCCGCCGCTCGTTAGCTGGCAATGCACCGCTTTCAACGCAGGATGTCACCACAGTGGCCGTTGTGCATAGGGGTGACATGGTCCGTATTGTTCTGGAGTCGCCTGTCATCAAAGTGAGTACCCCCGGAGAAGCGCTCGAGGCTGGGAAACCCGGCGATACCATTCGCGTCAAGAATACCTCGTCTCAGCGTGAAGTCCGGGCCCAGGTGATTGACAAGCAAACTGTGAGGATCCCACTGTGAAACATTTTATCACTTGCTCCTGCAGGTGGGCTGCAGTGCTCGCCCTGATGCTCAGTGCGCTCGGGCTCACCATGGGCTGTGCCTTGATCGAACCCCAGGTTACCCCGGTCAACCGCGAGGTCTATCGGGCCCTGCCGCCGCCCCCGCAGGAGGTGCCGCCACGCTACGAAGGCTCGCTGTTCTCGGGTGAAAATGGCCGCAACATGTTCTTTGTGGACCGCAAGGCGCGCGCCGTGAACGACGTGGTGACGGTGCGCATCGCCGATGTCACCAGCGCCACAGGGCAGGCAAATACCAATACCAGCCGTGCCTCCTCAGTCGCCGGGAACCTGGACAACGTCTTCGGCTATAAACCCGGTAATGTCGTGGAGGCACAACTCAAATTCGGCTTTGACGGGAAGGGCACCACGACGCGCAAGAATGCCCTGAGTGCGACAGTCACAGCCGTGGTCCGCGAAGTGTTTCCCAACGGCAACCTGTTTGTTGAGGGTAGCAAAGAAGTCATTATCAACAACGAACGCCAATACATCACGGTGACCGGGGTCGTCCGCCCTGAGGATATTGCGCCAGACAATAGCATCTCGTCCGCCCTGCTCGCTGATGCCCGTCTGGTCTATTCCGGTCGCGGTGTGCTGTCCGACAAACAGCGTCCGGGCTTGCTCGGGCGCGTCGTGGACTTCGTCTGGCCGTTTTAACGAGGACTCGTCATGAGGCTGTCTCTGCGTTGCGCTGTCCCAGCATTCTACGGTATCGCCGTGTGCCTGTCTCTGAGCCTGTTACTGGCCAGGGACGCCCACGCCGCGCGCGTGAAAGATCTCACCAGTATTGCTGGCGTGCGTGATAATCAGCTCATTGGCTATGGCCTGGTCGTGGGCTTAAATGGCACTGGAGACGGCAACAATACCGGCTTTAGTAGTCAGACAGTGAGTACGATGCTGCGCAGTATGGGGCTGACCATCGATGCCGCAAAAATCCGCGCCCGTAACGCTGCCGTGGTCATGGTGACGGCCACCCTGCCACCGTTTGCCCGAGCCGGCGGGCATGTCGATGTGCTCGTATCCTCGATGGGCGATGCCAAGAGTCTGCAGGGAGGGACCCTGTTGCTCACCCCGCTGCGCGCCCCCAATGGCCAGATCTATGCGGTAGCCCAGGGGCCAGTCTCCATCGGCGGCTTTGCGGTCCGCGGCAGATCTGGCAGTAGTGTCCAGCAGAACCACCCCACAGTGGGGCAAATTACCAATGGTGCCCTCATCGAAGGCGAGGTAGGCCTCCAGTTGAACGGGCGCGAGCATATTCGCATGCTCCTCAACACGCCTGATTTCACCACGAGTGCCCGCCTGGCTGATACTATCAACACGCAGCTCGGGACAGCTGCGGCACGGGCGGTTGATAGCGGCACGATTGAGGTGCAGGTTCTTGAGCCCTATCGCGCTAATGTCGCGGCTTTCGTCGCCACCCTGGAAAATATGGAAGTGACCCCAGACCAGGTCGCCAAAGTCGTCCTCGACGAGCGCACAGGTACGGTCGTGATCGGGGAAAATGTCCGTATTGCCACAGTGGCGATTGCGCATGGCAATCTCAGCATCGAAATTCGCGAAGAACCCCAGGTGTCTCAACCAGCCCCACTGTCACAGGGGAAAACGATCGTTACGCCCAAGAGCGACGTGCAGGTCAAGGAGGATAAGAGTCAAGTCATTCTGCTCTCACAGGCCGTGACCATTCGTGATTTGGTCCGCGCGCTGAACAGCATCGGCGTATCGCCGCGTGATCTGGTGGCCATCTTTCAAGCGATCAAGGCCTCTGGCGCTCTGCAAGCGAAATTGGAGATCATGTAACGTGGGACTATCCCTTCCTGCTGCGCTGTCACCCCAAGCACTGCAACCTGATGAGAGTACCCGAGTACAGCAGTTACATGCCCGGTTAACGATCGGGGAGCATGTGCCGAGCAGCAAACCTCAGGACGTCAAGAGTGCCGCAGCAGAGCTGGCCTCACTCTTCGTCTACCAGATGCTGGCGGCTATGCGCCGCACGGTGTCCAGGTCAGGCTTGCTCGACAAGGGGTTTGCGCATGATACCTATCTCTCCCTCTTCGATCAGGAGATAGCCCGTCACATGGCCCGACGGGAAGATCTAGGTCTGACAGCCTTGCTGCAACGACAGCTCAAGGATACTGACGCCGACCGCCAGTTCCCGGGCCGGCCAAGCACAACGCTACCGCGTCCGCCCATAGCTCTGCACGCGGGGAGAGCGACGGCCATCGACGCGTATCGTCAGCAAGCTGGACCGACGGACGGCAGGTTTATACTGCCTGTGGAGGGGCCGCGTACCTCTGGTTTTGGTATGCGGCTGCATCCCGTAGACCACGCAGAGCGGCTGCATAGTGGCATGGACATCGCGGCAGCGGCCGGCACCCAGATCCAGGCCGCTGCCGCCGGGCAGGTAGTCTTGAGTGGTATGCAAGAAGGGTACGGGAATGTTGTAGTCATCCAGCACGCAGAAGGCTATGCTACCCTCTACGCCCATAACACGGAAAACCTTGTGGCCGTTGGGACTACTGTGAACCAGGGACAACCAATCGCTACGGTAGGGAGCACAGGGCAGTCAACCGGTCCCCATCTGCACTTCGAGGTCCGCAAAGATGGCAAGCGGCTCGACCCAGCCCTGTTCTTTGCCGTCGGCAGCACGCTAAAACCTGCAGCAACGGTTGAGGGCGACAGTGCTGCAAAAATAGCATTGAAGTTTCTCATGGCCTCTACCGATACAAAAGCTATACAATAGGGCCGAGCAGTGTATATGCCTGAGGAGGCCATAAAGGAGTAGGAACGCCATGACAGTTACCGGTCCACAGACAACCAATAATGCACAACGTCCTGAGAATACGGTACGCAGCCATGAAGTATCCCATACCGAGTCTTCTGAGGACGTAGAGAATAGTAAAGAGGTTGCACCATCAGATACAGTTGAACTGTCTTCCCAGGCACGCGATATCCAGCGGGCGCGGGAAGTAGCGCAGAGTGCGCCAGAGGTCCGGGATGACAAGGTCGAGGCAGCACGCCGCGCCGTGCAAAGTGGCAACCTCAACCTGCAAGGTCAGGATCTGGCAGAGAAACTCCTGAAGGATTCCCTGCCAAGCTGAGAGCAGTAGCGCCTGAGTGTCATGGCGCTTTGGGACCAGTCTGGTTGGGCAGAGCCGGGAGAGCCGTGTCGTGGCCCCACACATACTCAGTGAAGAGAGCATGAGCACATCAGCGCCGTTGCTTGCTGAGTTAGACCATCTCCTGCAGCAGGAGGTGGAAGCCTATGAGCACTTGCGAGCGCTGCACCAGGAAGTCCAACGCTGCCTGGCAGCACCAGCACTCGACCCACTGTTGGCGAGCCTGCAGGCCAGAGAACATGTGGCCTGTCATCTCGCCCACGTGGAACACCAACGCGCTGCAGTGACAGCCCAACTCGCATTACTCTTGCAGCTTCCAGCGACCGAGGTCACCTTGCAGGACCTGAGCACACGGGTCGATGCCCTCTATGCGAGCCGCTTGCGCCAGTATCGTACCCGGCTCCGGACACTGGTCAACGAGGTCCAGCAGCTCAATAGCACGCAGGCACAGCTGTTAAGTCAGGTACGGGCGTTTGTGGATACGGCCCTGGACTTTTTGACGCGCCTGCTCCCGGTCCAGCCGACGTATCTCCAGTCGGGAAAGTTGACCACGCCCACGCCGGCACGTCTCCTCTCCGGGAGGGTCTAACGGCTATGGGTACCTTCGGGAGTATCCTCTTCACCGGGCAACAAGCCCTGCTGGCACACCAGACAGCCCTGCAGGTCACGGGTCAGAATATTGCCAACGCCAATACGCCTGGCTATTCCCGTGAACGTGCAGAGCTGGTCTCGGCACCCTCCTCCAGCACCAGGATCATGCGCTCTGGGGTGCATGTCGAGGAGATCACGCGCGCCTACGATCGCTTTATCACAACGCAAGTCGCTGTGGCCAGTAGCAATCTCAAGGGCACACAGACCCAGTCTGACCTCCTGGGACAAGTCGAAGCCCTATTTCATGATCTGAACACGCCGGAGACAGGTCTCTCCGCGGCGCTAGAAGTGCTCTTCCAGGGTTTGCACGACCTGGCTCAACACCCCCAGAGCCTCTCGGAGCGTAGCAGCGTCTTGCAGCAAGGTCAGAACGTGGCAGAAGCGTTCCATCAGCTTGCCAATGGGCTCCAGGGGCTGTATCAAGGGCGCAATGCGGAGCTGGGCGATGCTGTCACGGATGTGAATCATCTGACTACCCAGTTGGCCAGACTCAATCTGCAGATCCGGGAGCGGGAGGTGGACCCCAAGAATCACGCTAACACCCTGCGTGATCAGCAGGACCTCCTCCTGAAGCAGCTCGCCGAGAAGATCAATATTACTTTCTTTCCCACAGACGCTGGCCAGGTGACCGTCCTCTTAGGGGGTGGCCGACCCCTGGTGGAAGGCGCGCAGTCATTCAACCTGGCGACCAAAGTTGATCCCGATGATCCGCAGCGCTTGCTCGTCGATCTCAACGATGCTCAAGGTAATGGTACAGATGTGACCGCCCAGATTCGGAGTGGGCACATCCATGGATTGCTCGTCGGACGCGATACCGTGCTGCCACGCCTGCAGGCCAGTCTCGATCGCCTGGCGGCACAACTGACCACGAGTCTGAACCAGACGCATAGCACGGGGTACGGTCTGGACGGCACAACCGGACAGGACTTCCTGGTCGCACGGCAAGTTTCAGGCCAGGCTTTGGCGGCGAATACCGGCGGCGGGACCTTGCAGAGCGTCAGCGTCTTTGACCCTTCCCAACTCACCCTCGAAGATTACCGCCTCCAGTTTACCAGCGCTGGTGCACAGCCGACCTTCGATATTGTGGAGGCCACGACCGGCGCCACTGTGGCCTCTGGCCAGAACTATACCGCTGGTGCGACATTCCGCTTCGCCGGGCTGGCAGTGACACTGGCTGATAATGGCACACCACCGCAGCCTGGCGATACCTTTCTGCTGCGCACCACCCATAATGCAGCGCAACACATCGCCGTGGCTCCGACCCTGCTGACACACCCACGGCAGGTAGCTGCGGCCCAATCGCTCAACCCTGGCGATAACGCTAATGCGCTTGCCCTCGCCCAGCTCCGCGATACACTGGCCATTGACGGGAGCACATTTGGGGCATTTTATCATACCCTGGTGACGAGCGTTGGGGCAGTAAGCCAGCAGGCCTCGCGCCTGGCAGAACACCAACAGACTGTCCTGACCGATCTGGAGAATCGCCGTGAGGCCCTATCTGGTGTGTCGTTGGACGAAGAACAGGTCAATCTCATTCGTTTTCAGCAGGCGTATAATGCCGCAGCGAATTTTATTCGTATTGCGCAAGAGTTAGGTCAGACAGTGCTGGACCTCGTCCGCTAGAGTATCCCAATATGCGTGTTACCCACACTATCGTGTTCAATACGACCCTGGCCAACATTCAACAGTACAATGCGCGTCTGCTGCAGACGTATGCAGAGGCATCCTCGGGCCGTCGTCTGCATCGTCCCTCCGATGATCCGACCGGCACCCGGCGGGTGCTCGATCTGCGTGGGGCACTGTCGTCACTGGAGCAGTTTGCAAGCCAACGTGCCGTGACGACGAGCCTGTTAGAGGGAACTGATACTGCCCTGCAAAACGTTGAAACGCTCCTGTTGTCCGCCAAAGGGCTGGTGCTGCGTGGGGTGAATGACACGCTCGGTCCTGAGCAGCGGGCCACACTCGCGAGTGAAGTCGGTGGTCTGTTGCAGCAGGCCATCGCTCTTGGCAACAGCGACGTGAATGGTCGCTACCTGTTTGCTGGGCAAGCCAATGACCAACCACCTTTCTCGGTGCAGGCCACCGCGGTAAGCACAGTGCGCAGTGCGACACCTGCGGGCACGCTGACGCCCCTGGGTGTCGACGATATCACGATCAATGGCGTGGGCATACGTGCGACCCAGACTGCCGATGATCCACTCTCCACCGTCGACGCTGCGGCCAGTGCACGGGCTATCGCTGCAGCCATTAACGCTGCGACTCCCAGCACGGGAGTGCAGGCCACTGCCGGTGGTACGACTTGTACCCTGATAGTGCTCAACTTTGGTGATCTCGCCGGCAATGCGCTCACGGTGAACGGGGTCCCGATCGCGGGGACTATCACTGACGCGTCTTCCCTGGTCGCGGCTGTCAATGCAGCCCAGATTCCCGGGGTCTTTGCCTCTACGAGTGCGGTGAACAATCTCACCCTGACCGCTGCTGACGGGCGCAATATTGCGCTTGCCACTGATGGCAGCGCTGCCAGTGGCATAAACTTCCTGGGCTTTAACCCGAGCGGTGGGGCCGCTGCGAGTGAAACGACCACCGGCGTCGTCACCCTTTCCTCTGCTAACGGCTTTACCCTCAACGGACTCAACCCTGGTAACGCTGGATTGCGTTCAGGACCGGTCAATCTGACGGCTCGTTTTCACGGGGATAATCACAGCATCACGCAAGCCATTGGAGCGACGCAAACGCTGACCACCAATGTGGTAGCCTCACAGTTCCTCGCCGCCGACCTCCAGCCAGCGCTCGACCGCTCCACACCGCTCGTCAGTTTGCGGCAGGGCCAGGGGATACAGCCGGGGAGTATCGCTATTACAGACCGCGCTGGGAATACGGCAACTGTCGATCTGTCGCAAGCCGTGACGGTGGGGGACGTGATCGAGGCGATTTCGGCGGTATCGGGTGTCAACGTCACGGCGACTGTGAACAGTACGCAGAGTGCCCTCACCATTGTTGACGACAATGCTGCTGCAGTGCGGAATCTGACCATAGCAGATGTCGGTGGTACAACCACGGCGCGTGATCTGGGCATTGCTGTTGATCGTCCTGGCTCAATCGTTGGTCCGCCGCTTCACCCACAGTTGGCAGCTACCACCTCTCTGAATTTGCTTTATGGAGGACGCGGGGTCCATTTGGGTACCATACATATTACCAATGGGACGCAAGAAACGGAGATCGACCTCTCGACAGCGCATACTATGGGTGATGTCCTGCTCGCCATCAATACCTCCACTGCCGGGGTACAGGCCACATTCAATACCGACGGGACAGCGTTGCAAGTACGCTCGATAAACGCTGGTACTGTCGCAGTGGTCACCGAGGTCGGGGGCGGTCAGAGCGCTGCTGCCTTAGGTCTAGGAGCATACGATACATTGAACATGTTGAGCCTGTTACAAGAAGCGCTGCAGAAAAACGACAGGCCTGCCTTGAGTGCCCTGGTGACCTCGCTCGACGAGGGAATATATGGCGTTACGGCGCTACGGGCGGCAGTTGGAGGGCGCACAAACACCGTGTCGGCCACAGCAGAGAGGCAAGCCGACTTCGCCATGCACCTTACGTCCCTGCTGTCGGAGACAGAGGACAGTGATGTGGCTGAGGTTTTCACGCGTTTATCCCAGCTCAATGTCGGCTTACAAGCGGCTTTAGCGACGTCCGCACGTATGCTGCAATCGACTCTGCTGGACTTTTTGCGCTAACGACTGCGCACACACCATACCGCATACTCGCCATGGAGGGTGCTATGCTGGTTTTGTCACGGAAATTGGGCGAAAGCATTGCGATTGATGATCGTATCACCATTACGGTCATCGCCCTCAAAGGCAATCAGGTGAAGCTGGGGATTGACGCGCCAGCCGAGACCAAGATCTATCGCCAGGAGATCTACGCCAAGATTATGGAAGCCAATAAACAGGCGGCGACAACGCGTCAGCACGATCTTGCTGCGATGCGTGCCTTGTGGCCGTGCCCGCCCCATACTGAGACAGGGAGAGCATAACGTCCATGGACTTGAGCCGTTTCGGAGCTGTGGAGCAGGATTGGCATATGCCGCTGCACATGCCTGCTGGCCTCCTCGGCTTTCCTGAGGTCAAGGAGTATCTCATCGTTGATCCTGAACCAGCACTGCCTGTGAAATGGTTGCAGGCCCGCGATGAGCTGCCCCTGGCCTTTGTCATCACCGACCCCTTTTGCTTGCTGCCTGATTATCAGGTCGACCTGAGCCATCTGGATCTCATGGGTGTGGGAGCCCCCGCCACCACTGACCTCTTTCTTGTTGCCATCGTCACGCTGCCCCGGGAGCCCACGACCTACCCCACGGTGAATTTACAAGGCCCGGTGCTCATTAATCGGGCCAACGGCTGGGCCAAACAGCTCGTGCTGGTCCAGGGGACCTATCACACCCATCATCCACTGATATTTGTGCCCCCTCACACGAAGGCATGAGGCAGGGCAACTCACCCTATGTGGGCATGTGGGTAGGCTGCAACGGGCTTGAAAAGTACTGGTAAAATTTCTACCCTTCTTGTATTTAGGTGCGCACGAAGCGTGTGAACGGAAGGAGATTGTATGCGTCTTGCCCTGTTGGCTCCTATCGCCGAGAGTATCCCACCCCGGTATGATGGCCCTCGCGAGAGACAGATTGCGCTCCTCTGCGCTGGACTGATACGGCAGGGAGTGGATGTGACCTTGTTTGCCAGTGGGGATTCAATGACAGCAGGAGCCCTGGCTGCCGTATGCCCGGTGGCGTGGGCTGCAGACCCTTCCCTCGATCGCCAAGCCTGGGAGAGCCTGCACATCGCGCATCTCAGCGCGCGGGCTGCTGAGTTCGACCTTATCCATAATCACTGTGACACGCTGCCGCTGGCGTATAGTCGCCCCCTTCCTACGCCAGTAGTGACGACCCTCTATCGCTGTCCTGCCCCACAATCGCTGCCCCTGTGGCAGCGCCACATTGACCGAAGTTATTATGTAGCGCTCGCTCCTGGGGAGCGTCATCCTGACTTGCCCTACGTTGCCACGGTGTCCCCTGGGGTCGATCTAGAGGCATTTACCTATCAGCCGCAGCCAGGCGCATATCTGTTGTTGTATGGGAGTGTCCATGCCCGCGCCGGCATCACCGAAGCACTGGCGATTGCACAGCAGTGTGGCCGGCCGCTTGTTATCGCCGGTCCTATACAGGATCAGGCCTATTTTACGGCCAACGTGGAGCCACACCTTAATCAAGAGCGCCTGCGCTATGTTGGTCCTGTGGCCGCGAGTGCCTATGACGAGCTTTTAGGGGGGGCATACGCCCTCCTACAGCCGGGTGGTGACGTTGAAGTGCAGCGCTTGAGTGCCATGGAGGCGCTCGCCTGTGGCACACCCGTGGTGACGTTTGCCAGGGAGGCAATGGCAGACATTGTGTGCCATAGAAAAACCGGGTATGTGGTGACTGATGTGGCTGAGGCTGTCTCGTGTCTGGCCCAGGTGCCTGCCATAAGTCGCCAGTACTGCCGTGACTGGGTTGCAACGCATGGCTCTCAAGCGCGTATGATCGCTGCGTACGTCAAGGTCTATATTCAGCTCCTGGAGCAGGAAAAAGCGCGGGCCCATCATGCGACTCCTCCCTGGGGACATTGGGAGGTGCTCCTGGATACCCCGACGTATAAAGTCAAGCGGCTCACTGTATGGCCAGGGGAAAGACTCAGTTATCAGAAACATTTTCGGCGTGAAGAGCATTGGACGGTGGTGCAGGGAGAAGCTCTCATAACCCTCAATGATGGCGAACTGCGGCGTGCCTCCGGCGAGGCGATGGATATCCCACGCGAGGCCTGGCATCGGCTAGCCAACCCTGGGGCGTCTGATCTTGTGGTGATTGAAGTCCAGTGTGGTGACTATCTTGGCGAAGATGACATCGTGCGGCGCCAGGATAATTACGGGCGGGCTCAGACTGCTGTGCGTGTGGATGGTGAGGTCGAGAGACCGCTGACGTTTGGTTTTGTTGATCTGGCTGCTCTGCCAGATCAGATAGCGCAGGTTGGGGCATTGATCCCTGGACGCGACGGCAGTGCGGTGCGGCTGCGGACGCTCCTTGAGGTAGCTGGTGTGCGGGAGCACGCGACGCACGTCACTTTCGGCGCTAGTGCCGATAATTTCTCTGCCAGTGTGCCTCTCGCTGCCGTCATCGACAGAGCCGTCCTCGTGTACCGTCAAGGACTCGAACCCCTCTCCGCCCGGCAGGGTGGGCCGGTACGGTTATTTATGACGGATGTTGAGTCGTGTGACGTTGAGAGTTTTAACGCCTGCACCAACGTGAAGGAGCTTGACCACATTCGTATCACTGTTGCCCCTGTGGCGGATACCTTGTAGCCGTGCCTGGGAGCGCGGGCGTCTCGCCCGCTCCTGCAGCAGTGAGACGCCTGCACTCCCAGGGAATGGGGAGTGCAGATACGCACCAGCTATCTAGCCAATGAGTTGAGGCTGCTGTCCAGAACGCAAATCGCCGAGCAGCATGGCTAGGGATGCCTGGTCGATCACTTCATGTTCAAGCAGGTACTGCGCCAGCGCCTCGAGTTTGTCGCGATGCATTTCGAGGATTTGGCGAGCCCGCTGGTACAGGCGCTCAACCAGCGTTTGCGCTTCATTATCAATGCGTCGGGCGGTGTCCTCACTGTAGTGCCGTGCACTCTGGTAGCCACCATCCAAGAACATCGGTTGCCGCACCTGTTCAACGGCGTAGGCACCCAGATGCTCGCTCATGCCTAACTCCGTAATCATACGTCGGGCCATTTCGCTAACGCGTTGTAAATCATCCTGGGCGCCCGTAGAGACATCGTGAAAGACTACCTCTTCAGCGGCGCGTCCACCCAACATAACGGTGATACGATCCAGGAGTTCCTCTTTCGTGTACAGGTAGCGATCCTGGGTTGGGAGTTGCTGAGTATACCCCAGGGCTGCGACACCATGGGGTATGATGGTCACTTTGCGCACCGGGTCAGCCGTCGGCAGGGATTCGGCTACCAGGGCATGTCCTGATTCATGATAGGCGACACGGCGTTTCTCTTCCGGCGCCATGACCCGGCTCTTCTTTTCGGGCCCCGCCATGACGCGGTCGATGGCCTTATCGAGTTCGTCCATGGTGACGGCGTCTTTGCCGTAGCGGGCAGCAAGGAGGGCAGCTTCATTGATGACATTGGCCAAATCAGATCCCACCATGCCAGGCGTACGCGCCGCGATAATCTGCAAATCGACATCCCCAGCCAGACGTACTTTCTTGGCGTGGAGTCTGAGGATGTGCAGACGGCCCTGGAGATCCGGCCGGCCAACCACGATTTGGCGGTCAAAACGGCCGGCGCGCAGCAGCGCCGGGTCCAGGATCTCAGGACGGTTGGTGGCACCGAGGATAATCACGCCCTTGCGTGGGTCAAAGCCGTCCATCTCTGCTAACAACTGGTTCAGCGTTTGTTCGCGTTCGTCATTTTGCTGGATAGGGTTGATCCCACGGGCTTTGCCCACCGCGTCCAGCTCATCGATAAACACGATACAGGGCGCTTTTTCTTGCGCCTGCTTAAACAGGTCGCGTACCCGCGCTGCTCCCACCCCCACAAACATTTCCACAAAGTCAGAGCCACTCAGACTAAAGAAAGGGACCGACGCCTCCCCTGCCACAGCGCGTGCCAGGAGGGTTTTGCCAGTGCCTGGGGGGCCAACTAACAGGACGCCTTTGGGAATGCGTCCCCCAAGAGTGGCATACTTCTGGGGATACCGCAGAAAATCAATAATCTCTTGCAGTTCTTCCTTGGCCTCATCCACACCGGCCACATCGGCAAATGTCACCCCTGTTTCACGCTCTGCGTAAATCCGGGCGCGACTTTTGCCAAAATTCATCACCCCCTGACCAGGACCAAGGCGGCGCGACAGAAAGCCCCACAAAATAAACAGGAATACCAACGGCACAATCCACGACAGCAGCGTTTTCAGCACATCACTGTCATACTGACCCGTATATTTGACGTTATGGGTTTCTAACTCCTGGACGAGCTCCGGATCGTCGACGCGCACCGTCATAAAACGGAGGGGAGGTGCTTTGTCTCCCGTATTAGGCCGCAAGGTGCCACGAATGGTGTGGGTACTAATTTGCACGTCCTCAATGCGGTCCTGGCGTAGAGCCGTCTTGAAGTCACTGTAAGGGAGCTGTTCAAACGGTCGGGCAAACAAGACATTTTGGATCACGAGCAAAAAACCAATCGCTACCAAAATATACCAGAAGGAAAAAGGCAGTCCTGGACCCACACCTTTACGATTACGGTTCGGTTGATTACTGTTCATCTATAACCTCCATGCCAGCATTCTATGGCAGAGCCTCAACAGCATGTGCAATGATGGTACCTCGCTTTCGACTTCTCTGGCTCATAACCTCACATTAGTGTACAGGAGAGCTTTTCTCCTCGCCAACTGATCCGCAGACGAGTGACCAACTCGCAAGGAGGCGCCATACACGCAGCAGTGTACACTACAGGCAGCCCACAGGGAAAGGGCACACTCTATTTCTACTCCAACCTTAAGCTGGTAGAGGCAAGATGTAGGCGTGGTCACGTGGACGACGTTCCCTCGCTACTTTTCAGCTACACAATGCCAGTGACCCTGTGCTACAATCACGAAAAATTGCCTTTAATGTTTAATCTCCTGTTAGACGTCATGTCCAGGCTACCCACTATATTGGAGAAGGCTCCTCGTCTCATTCTAAGAGGAAAGGCATTTTTATTCACGTTTTTTCCTGCGAGTGCAGTGTCAAGTGAGATAGGCGGGCCTGATGTTCCCAGGAGATGAGAGGTGGGTGAGCAGCTTATGTGACGCAGAGCAACGTCTACGTACCGTGCGCAGCACTAAGTATGATAGAGGGTGCCGCTTTCTAGAGGCTGTTAGGATGAAGAGTGTCAACTGTACCCTATGGTATGGCATAAAGGTCCTGTAATAAGAGGCCTAGTCTGAAAGGAGACACCATGGCTGCTAAAAAAGTCGTACACATCATTGGTACCGGGACGATTGGTGAACCGCTGATTGGACTCTTCTTAAATCTGCGTGAGCAGCTTGAACTCGATGAGATTACCTTCCATAAGAATCGGCCTCTGCTTGGCGATCGTGCCAAAGTGAAAAATCTCATTCGGCGTGGTGCCAAGCTCGTTGTGGCTGCGGAGAAAATGAGCGATTTTGAAAAACTCGGTATGCAGCCTACCTATGAGGTCCAGCAGGCCATGGACCAG
Organism: Candidatus Entotheonellaceae bacterium; assembly: GCA_048594805.1. Lineage (GTDB taxonomy): Bacteria > Tectomicrobia > Entotheonellia > Entotheonellales > Entotheonellaceae > SXND01. The sequence continues at coordinate 15,587 of JBMDXC010000319.1, forward strand.
GCCACTGTCATTATTGATTGCACGCCGGATGGGGTGGCAAATCAGCATAAGATTGACTGGTTCCAACATATGCCCGCCCCCAAGGGATTTCTCGCCCAGGGGAGTGAATTTGGCTTTGGGAAGCCCTATGCGCGTGGCATCAACGATGCAGCACTGGCGCCGGGAGAAGATCGTTTTATCCAAATCGTCAGTTGTAACACCCACAACCTCGCTGTGCTTACGGAAACCCTGGCACTGCATGATGAGGCCCCCGACAACCTGCTTGAAGGCCGCTTTGTCTGCATGCGGCGCTCCAGTGATATTAGCCAGGAAAAGAGTTTTATTGCGGCGCCAGAGGCTGGGAAACACAAAGATGCCAAGTTTGGCACGCATCACGCGAAGGACGCCTGGCACCTGTTCAACACGCGTGGCTTTGATCTGAATCTCTTTTCGTCAGCGATTAAGCTGAACACGCAATACATGCATAGCATCTGGTTCAACCTCAAGGTCAAGCGGCCGGTGACGTTGGACGAGGTGATTGAGAAACTCCAGGCGAACAAATATGTCGCCATGACGGAAAAAACCATGGCCAGTCCCATTTTTTCTTTTGGCCGTGACCATGGGTTTTTCGGACGCATCCTCAACCAGACCGTGGTCTCCACGCCGACGTTGACGGTGCGGGAGGGGCATGAAATCACTGGCTTCTGCTTTACCCCACAGGATGGGAATTCCTTGCTGAGCAGTATCGCCGCCACGGCCTGGCTCATGTATCCCGAGACGTGTGAGCAACGCATTCACCAGTTTGTGAATTCGTATCTGTTTGATGAAGTCTAAGGCGTCTCAAGGCGTCGGCTGGTGGTACGGGGCTCGGCAGGGTGCGGGCCCCGTTTCCCATCCGTCCTATCTCTAGCAAGAAGGTTTATGCATCCCGCATAGACTCCATTCTCGTGGTGTAATGTCTGAGGTCATGCCTATCCACAAACCTATCCTCACAGCACAGCATTGCCCTATGCTTATTCCTCACACCCCAGACGTGCTCGTCCTCCCCATCGTGGCGTACTGGGATGGGACACCGTGTGCCACTACACGCTTGCACGGTGCGGTGACGTTAGGCGTTGAGGATGAGGGGCTCTGGCTCACTGCTTCGTTACCACATCAAGAATGCCCGTGTGTCCCTGCGATGCCACCGCACACGCGTGTGACGAACCTGTGGGAGTACGATGTGGTGGAATGCTTCATCGCGGGAGCAGAGGGCTATCTTGAAGTCGAACTCGGCGCCGGTGGGCACTTTCTTGTGCTCGATTTTGCCGCGCCTCGTGTGCGCCGCCATGCCTACGAAGCGTTTGTCCCGCGTATGACATTCGAGCCATATCTGGTGGGGAAGCCAGCCTGGCGTTCCAGCATCCTGATTCCCTGGTCTATGGTGCCCGCACACGTGCAAGGCGTGAACGCCTATGCCATCAGCCGCAACCACTACCTGTGTTATCATCCCCTCCCTGGTCGCACGCCGGATTTCCACCAGCCGGAGCGTTTTCCCTCTGTGCGCCTTGAGGGCAGAGCCTGAGCCATGCGACCAGAGGTCATGATACAGCATTTTTCCCTGCCAGCCGTACACACCGTGACCCCTGTGGGGTGTGGACTGCTGCATGCTACGTATAGAGTGGTCACTGCTGGCGGGGACTTCGTTATTCAGCAGCTGCATGCCGCCATCCCTGACAGTGCCATAGACGATATGTGTATGGTGACCGCGCATCTAGTGGCCTGCGGCCTGCAGGTACCGTCCTTAACATCAACATTAGACGGGAAGCCTTTTGCACGCGATAAGAGCGGTGGGCGCTGGCGGGTATATCCCTGGCTCCCGGGTCATGTGGTCGAGAGCTTGCCAGACCCTGCCCTGGCAGGCGCGGCAGGACACCTCGTCGGCCTTCTGCATAAGCACCTGGCAGCATGTGATTACATACCGCAAGGCAGCATCCCGCACTTCCATGATACGGCTTTTGTCCTGGCAGAACTGCAGAACGTACATCCCCAGTTGCCGGATGAGGTGCGCGGTATTGCTGACGACATCATCGCGACGCTGCCGTCGCTCATTGTTGCCGACGAGCCGCAGCAGCTTATCCACGGGGATCTCAAAATCTCCAATCTCATCTTTGATGACCTGGGACACGCCGTGGGCATCATTGATTTTGACACCATCCTCAGACACGCCCGCGCTATTGACCTGGGCGATGCGTTCCGCTCGTGGTGCAACCGCACGGCTGAAGATGACCCGGACGCCACGTTCGATGTCGTCTTCTTCGAGGCCGCCGCATCTGGCTATGCTCAAGGTTTTGGCCTGCCCTCTACTCCGGAAACACGCGCCAGGCATTTACGTGCCACCAGGCAAATCACACTCGAACTTGCCGCGCGTTTTCTCATCGACGTGGTTCACGATGCCTATTTTGGTTTTGACGCCGTGCGCTATCCGCATCGTCGTGCCCACAATGTGGCGCGGGCGCGTGGGCAGTATCACCTGGCGCAGACGATTCCCTGCCCCTGAGTGCGTCGCCCAGGATGGTCCAGATATCCGTTCTGTGCCATAATACCAGGCATAAGGTAAGCAAATTATGGGTATGAGGAGGAAATGTATGCGCCTCATCATTGACCGCGACGTGCCAGTGGAGATGCGCGATGGCACTGTGCTGCGGGCTGATGTCTACCGGCCTGAGAGCGATGCACCATGGCCGGTCCTCTTACAGCGCACGCCATACGATAAGAACGTCCCGCGTATCTCATCCCTCCTCCTGAATCCTGTGCGGGCCGCGAGCGCCGGGTATGCAGTCGTCGTACAGGATGTGCGCGGTCGTTTCGCTTCAGA
>JBMDXC010000032.1:0-2471 GCA_048594805.1 Candidatus Entotheonellaceae bacterium
GCGGCACTGAGTTCATCATGCATCTGGACGGGTTGTGTTGGATCAAGCCCCAGGGTGTCGAACTGTAACTCGACCCAGCCACTATGCACGTAATAGGGGCTCAGGTTCACCACCACGAGCACAACGTTGGACCGGTCTGCAGTGCTCTTGCTGTAGCAGAGGAGTTCAGGATTATCCACCGTATGGAAGTGCAGGCCCTGATTGCTCTGGAGGGCTGCATTCTGGCGCCGGATACGATTCACCCGCGTCATGAAATCTTGCAAGCTCTGAGGCTGCTCCAGGTCCCAAGAGCGGATCTCGTATTTTTCCGAATCGAGATACTCCTCACTGCCTTCGGAGCGCGGCTGATGCTCGCAGAGTTCAAAGGCTGGACCATAGATGCCATAGGAGGCGCCGAGCGTGGCAGCCAGCACCAGGCGTATGAGAAAGGCCGGTCGGCCACCGTGCTGCAGATATTCCGTGAGAATATCCGGAGTGTTAGGCCACAGGTGCGGACGGAAATACTCACGGACGTCGGTCTGCGTGAGCTCGGTGAAGTAGCGTGTGATCTCCTCCTTGGTATGGCGCCAGGCAAAGTACGTGTAGGACTGTGTGAAGCCGCGCTTGGCGAGATTGTATTGGACCTTAGGCCGGGTGAAGGCCTCCGACAAAAAAATGATCTCAGGGTAAGAGGCTTTGATCTTATTGATCAACCATTCCCAGAAACGCAGTGGTTTGGTATGGGGGTTGTCCACGCGGAAGATGCGCACGCCCTGCTCGATCCAGAAGCAGACGACGCGCTTGAGCTCCTCCCAGAGGGCTTGCCAATCCGCTGTATCAAAATCAAAGGGATAGATATCCTCATATTTTTTGGGAGGGTTTTCCGCGTATTGCACAGCGCCATCGGGGCGCCACCGGAACCACTCCGGGTGCTCCTGCACATACGGATGGTCAGGGGCACACTGGAAAGCGATGTCGAGGGCTATCTCTATCCCATACTCCTGGGCTTTCATGACCAGGCTCCGGAAATCGTCCAGGGTCCCGAGCTGTGGATGGATGGCCATATGCCCGCCGGCGACCGAACCAATGGCCCAGGGACTGCCGGGATCATCGGGGGTGGCCACGGTGGCATTGTTCTTGCCCTTGCGGTGCACCTGGCCAATAGGATGAATGGGAGGAAGATAGAGCACGTCAAAACCCATACGCGCCAGGGAGGGCAGACGTGCCTCGCAATCCTTGAAGGTGCCGTGCTGTCCTGGCACCGCCGCGCAGGAGCGTGGAAACATCTCGTACCAGGTGCTAAAGCGGGCCTTATCACGGTCTACCACCACCGTGAACTCGCATGGGGAGGTGGTCGCAAAACGGCGGTCAGGGTACAGGGTCATGAGCCGGCGTAAGATTTCGTCCTCCAGGACTTGGCGGGCCTGGGCCAGGCTGCCTGACTCCAGCGGCAGACGCAGCTGGTGCGCGCGTTCTCGGAGAGCCGCAGCATCTGTGCCGAGAGCACGCTGACTGGCGGCTTCAATGAGCTCGGCGCCAATCAGTAGCTCGATCTGCACCTCTTGTTCGGCCTCCACCCGCTTGCGCAGTGCCTCATACCAGGTAGCAAAATGGTCCACCCAGGCCTGAATACTGTAGAAGTAACGTCCAAGCCGGGACACGCTAAAGCACCCCTGCCAGCGGTCATTGCCCAGGGGAGCCATAGCGACTTCCGTCCAGACCGTGTCACGTGCGTAGCGATAGCACAGCACAGCGCTTAGCAGGTCATGACCATCGGTAAAGATGTCAGCCTCAACCACAACCTGCTCGCCGACAGTGCGCTTAATGGGATAGCGGCCAGCATTGATGGCTGGCTGTATCCCCTCAATAACCACTCGTCTCCGCCCTGTGTCGGGGTGCATACAGCCTCCTCTCCTCGTACCTCCACAGCAAACGCCATGCCAAGCGTGACATAGCGGGCAGCGGAGATCAATAGCCGGCTCATCGATCACATCCTATGACTACCAGCGCCTCAACTGGGATGGGCTAGGACTCTGTTCCTGCGCAATCGCTTCCCGGGCAACTCTGGCAGACACAGGTCTCTGCTGCGCCCAGAAGCCGGCGATCAGTGCATGCGTACACAGAACATTCAGGGTCTCAGGGACACCTCGGGCGGCCTTGATAATCCGTGTCAGTGCCCTGCAGGTGAAGACGGTGTCTGCTTGCGTGGTGACTTGTGCCAAGCGGTGGTAGATGTAAGCTCTACATTCCTTTGGTGTAAGAGGCAAAAGGGTATAACGGGCCACGGAATCCGGCGTGAGGTGGTGCACGGTCAAGGCGTTTAATTTGGCGTCGAGATCCGGGTGACCTGCCAGTACGATGTGGAGTATGGCCCCTGCAGAGGCAGCATACTCAGCCAGGGTGCAGAGCTTTTTAAGGGTCAACGTCGGCATCAGGTGGGCATCATCGATGCCGAGGATGACCGAGCGCTGCTGACACGCGGCGACAAACCT
>JBMDXC010000320.1:0-14013 GCA_048594805.1 Candidatus Entotheonellaceae bacterium
CCCTGGTGCTGCCGGTCCGCTCCAGCGACGAGATGGGCCGTCTGACGGGTGCCTTCAATGAGATGGTCGAGGGCCTACGCCAGCGTGACTTTATCCGCAACACCTTTGGTCGTTACGTATCCCCGGAGGTCGCGAAGACCCTGCTCGAATCGCCTGAGGGGCTCAAATTTGGAGGGGAAAAGCGCGAGATTACGGTCTTGATGTCTGACCTGCGGGGCTACACGCGCTTCGCTGAGCAGGGCGATCCTGCCTGGGTGATGGAGCTGCTGAACAACTTTCTGGCGCGCATGACTGACATTATCATCGCTTACGGCGGGACCATTAACGAGTTCATCGGCGACGCCATTTTCGCGGTCTACGGTGCCCCCATCCCGCACCCCGATCACGCTGAGCGTGCCGCAGCCTCAGCGCTCGCCATGCAACGCGCCATGGCTGAGCTCAATCAGGAGCACGCCGAGCGCGGTCGACCGTGTTTCGAAATGGGCATTGGCATCAATACGGGAGAGGCCGTGGTCGGCAATATCGGCTCCGAGCAGCGTGCCAAGTACGCCGTGGTCGGCGCCGCCGTGAACCTCGCCGCCCGCGTCGAAGGGTGTACGGTGGGAGGGCAGATTTTCCTGAGCTCAGCCACGTACGAACGCATACGTGACATAGTCGAAGTTGCGCCACCAGTACCTGTCGAAGTGAAAGGCATTGCTGAACCACTCCTGCTCTACGAACTGCGCGGCATTGGGGGGCAATTTGCGCAACGCCTACCCGATATGGATACGCGCGTGGACCCGCAGGTGGACATCTCACTACCCCTGGCGTGTTGGGTGATTGACGGCAAGGTTGTGAGCAAGATCGAGATCGCCGGTAGCGTTCTCCGGTTGGGCATGCGGCAACTCGCTGTCCACCTGGACATGCCCCTGCCACCGCTCACCAACGTGCGCATGCGGCTCAGGTATCCAGGGCTCGACCACGACTCGAGTGACCTCTACGGGAAGGTGCTGGCCGAAGAGCGGCACAATGGCATGTGCGTGACACGCATCCGGTTGACGTCGGTCGACGCCGTAGACCAGAAGATCATCGATGGCTTCCTGGGCGCGTAGAGCCAGGGGCAGGTGCACGACCCGCACCGGTATGCCGAGGCCAGGCACCTTCTACGTGATCACCACACTCCTCGTCCTGTCCATACTCGATGGCGTATTCTACGGCCTCTGGTGGTTTATTCCTACGCACTGGTATTACACACCACCAACGCGCGAGGCGTTCCTCCACTATCTGGCGAGCCCTATTGATTGGGACTTCGGCTGGCGTCCAGAGCCGCACGAACTCTCTGCGGCTGGCTATCGTCGTGCTCCTGCCGGCGAACGTCTGGCGACACCCTGCATTGCCCTCTATGGCGATTCTTTTACGTTTGGGTATGAAGTCTCCCCGGAATTTGCCTGGGGGAATCTCCTCACCGCGCGCCTGGGCTGTCGTGTCGACAATTACGGTGTCGCTGGTTATGGGACAGACCAGGCCTACTTGTATTTCAAGTATCATCACGAGCATGGACTTGACACGGCACCAGTAGTCATCCTGTCGCATCTCAGTGAGAATATCGTACGCAATATCACCCAGGATCTCGGCTTCATCTATAATTTCACACTCGCCCTTAAGCCGCGTTTCGTGATAGAATTTGCCGGGGCTCTCCGCCTGGTCCCTATGCCACGCTTGGCGCCGGCAGACTATGACGCCTATCGCCGTGATATGCGTCAGTTCTTACATGCAGAATATCTCCTGCCCTCACAGAGTGTCCTGTCCAAACGGCGCGTCTTTTTCCCATTTATGATCACGGTGCCGTATCTCTTCACGTACAAACGCCTCTATGCTTCTCTGCTGTTCTACGCCTTTGACGTACCCCCGTGGTTTGCCGAATTGTACGACCCGGCACATCCTTCGCACGCCCTGCAGGTGACACGCGATATCCTGCTGCACTTTGACACAGAGGCGAGACGAGACGGGAAGCGTCCACTCATCTTCGTGATTCCTACCGCCCGGGACTTGGTATATTTTCAAAGAACGCAGCAGTGGAGCTATACTTCTCTCCTGAACATGTTGCACGACCATGGGGTATTCCAGGCTATCAATCTGGGGCCTCTACTCCTGGCCAAGGTGCAGGACGGCGATATGTGTGAGTATTTCTGCACGAACCGCGCGACCAGGAGCGGTCATTTTACTGTCAAGGGCAACAGAATCCTGGCAGAGGTGGTGTGGGAGGTCATCGAGAGGCTCGGGGTCCTGGCTGCTAGCAACTAGGCACCCGCATCCTGTTCTCCCACCGCGTTGTGAAATTGTGTTACTCTCCTCGGAGAGGATCTTTCTCGTGACATCCTTCGCAGAGCGCATGTGACGCATTAGGTACTTTGGAAGCGAGGAGTGCTATGAGCCATTTTTATACTCGTGCATCGTACACTCGGCTGATGGAAGAGCTGAACCGGCTGCGTACCGAAGAGCTGCCAGCGGTCAGTCGCGCCAAACTCGCGGCAGCCGCCGAAGGTGATCTCAGTGAAAACGCCGAGTATCACGCCTCACGTGAGCGCCTGGAAATGCTCCAACGGCGCATCTATGAGCTCGAAGAACAGCTACGCGCCCCACGGTTCATCGAAGAATTACCGATCTCGTGCGAGCGCGTTTCGATCGGCACGAAAGTGCTCTGTCTCGACCTGCGAACCCGCACGGAAGTGGTGTATACCATCTTGGGGCAAGCCGATGCCGTGCCAGAAAAAAACATCATCTCGTATCAATCTCCTATGGCCCGCGGCTTGATCGGGAAAGTGCTCGACGATGAGGTGGCCATCACCATCCCCGCCGGCCAGCGCCATCTGCGCATTGTGGATATTCTGCGCTTCGATGAGCAGTAGTCGCATCGTAGAGTAAGGAGAACACCTTGCAAGCGGAAATTGTGGTCATCGGCACCGAACTGCTCCTTGGCCAGATCATCGACACTAATGGCGCCTATCTGGCACAACAACTGTCCAGTATCGGCATTGACCTGTACTACAAGAGCGCCGTGGGCGATAACAAAGGGCGCATCGTGGAAACCTTGAAGATGGCCAGCGAGCGCAGTGATCTGGTCATCACTACGGGCGGTATCGGCCCGACGCTGGACGACCTGACGCGTGAGGCTGTAGCCGAAGTGCTCGAGGTACCGCTCGTCCTCCAGCCGCACCTATTGGAGCAGATCAAGGCCATGATGGGGTCGCGTTACACCGAGAACAACGCTCGCCAGGCCTACATCCCTGCCGGCGCCCTCCCCATCGAAAACCCTGTCGGGACTGCCCCTGGCTTCATTGCTCCCACCCCGCGTGGTGGTGCCATTGTGAGCTTACCAGGCGTGCCTGGCGAGTTGCGGTATCTCATGGAGCGTGCAGTCATGCCGCACCTCAAGGAGCGCTTCCACGTGCAGTCCATTATTGCCTCACGCACGCTCAAGTGCATGGGGTTGACGGAGAGCTACATCGATGAGGCCCTGGACGATTTGATCAAAGAGGGCTCGAATCCGACTATCGGTCTGCTGGCCCAGATGCAACTGGGCGAGATTCACGTGCGCCTGACTGCCAAGGCTGCCCATGAAGCCGCAGCGACCGCTCTGATCGATCCCCTAGATACCCAGGTCCGGCAACGCCTTGGGAAGGCCATCTTTGGCATAGATGAACTGGAATACGAACAGGCCGTGGCAAACCTCATTCGGCAGCACGACTTGACCATCGCTGTGGCCGAATCTGGCCTGAGTGGCGGTGTGGGCCATCAACTGGCCACAGCCCTGGCTGACGGGCGGCACTTTGCCGCCGCCGTCATGGCGCACCTGCCAGCGGCGCTGGAGCATCTCCTGGATGTGCCGGAAGCCTTACTCAAGCAGTACGGCCCCGTCAGTCCTGAGGTGGCTGCGGCCATGGCCCGTGGCGTACGCCGCCGCAACGAAACCGACCTGGGCCTGGCAGTAACTGGCGCTGAGCGCCTCCATGGTGGCCCGGATACCGTCGCCTATATCGCGCTCGCGCATGGCAACGACGCCATAACGGCGCATGAGTACCGCCGTGTCAGTAGCATGCGCTTTGCCCGGCAGCGCATTGGCCGTGCCAGCTTACAGGTGATCTACGATCATCTCGTGCCGTGAGCATAGGCGATCGCCTGCGGCCACGTTTGCACAGGTGGAGGACGAGTCTGCGCCCGTCCTTCATGACAGCAAAAATGAAGGCATGAGGGATGACCTAACCCATGCTTGCGTTGATAGGAGACAACTGGTTGTGCTCGTAGACTACGAGGTTGTCTTACAACGCCGCAGCTACCACAGAATCCTCGTGGCTTTCCTGGCGCTGCTGTCAACTCCCATCGTGCTGATGTATCTCTGGCTGCTGCTGGCTTCCGTGAATCGGCAGAGCCTCGCGAGTTTCCTGCCCACGGGGTGGACGCTGCAGCACTGGCGTTTTCTGTGGGTAGCCAGTGTCAAGCCTGGCTATCCTAATATCTGGGTGGTCACCAGCAATTCGCTGCTTTTTGCTATTGCTGTCATGGTCCTGGAAGTCAGCATAGCCCTACTGGCGGGCTACGTGTTATCGCGCTGGCAGTTCCGCGGACGCCTGCTGCTCCTGCAGAGCACCTTGCTGCTGCATGCGTTTCCGGCTATTACCCTGATTATTGCGGTGTTTTTGTGTTGCGGGCACTGCATCTCCTGCATACGCTGGCCGGTGTGATGCTGGTCAAAGTGGCGCTCGAACTGCCGTTTGCGCTGTGGGTCATGAAGGGTTTTTTTGACGGCATCCCCTGGCCAGTGGAGATGGCTGCCCTGGTGGACGGCGCTAGTCGTTTCACTACCTGGTATCGTATTCTCTTACCACAGATCCGTCCCGGGATTACCGCGCTGAGTCTCTTCGCGTTTCTCTCTGGCTGGGGAGAGTACGTGTTCCTGCTGACGTTTATCCTGGACAAAAGCGGCTGGACGCTGTCACGATATCTGGCCAGCATCCTGGGCGAAGGTGAAGTGTTTGTCGACTATGGATTGATGATGGCAGCAGGGCTGTTCTATATGTTTCCGGCCCTGCTCCTCTTCGCCGTAGCCCACAAATACCTTATCCGCCTGCCATTTGGAGTCGATACGCCCTGAGGCGGCTTGCTAACCAGTGGCATGTTGTCTACACTCATACGCACGCGGGAAGCCCGGAACACGATGGCGTGAGTGAGAGGTCTGCGAGTAGAAGAAAGGAGCCCATATGGGCCTGGAGACGATATTTGGGACGGGGGTCATCACCTCGAAACTTAACCAAGTCATTAATTGGGGGAGGAAATACTCGTTTTTCCCCTTCCCGTTTGTCACAGCCTGCTGTGGCATGGAGTTTATGGCGACCTGGGGTTCACACTACGATGTGGCGCGTTTTGGTGCAGAGTTCCCACGCTTTTCACCGCGTCAGGCAGACCTCCTGATGGTCGTAGGCACCATCAACCATAAAATTGCTCCAATACTCAAGCGCGTATACGACCAGATGTGCGAGCCAAAATGGGTAGTAGCTTTCGGTGCATGTGCCGCCTCTGGAGGGTTCTATCGAAATTATGCTACTGTGCAGGGCATTGATCGGGTCATTCCAGTTGACGTCTACATTGCTGGCTGCCCACCACGTCCCGAAGCGGTGCTAGAGGGGCTGATGTTATTGCAAAAGAAAGTGGACACGGAGGACGTGCTGGATCGCAGCACACCGCTGCTGGTCGACGGGCATGTGTACTCCGAAAGCCGTCTGATCCATGTGACGCCACCGGTGGATACACAGGCAGCCCACGTGGTAGGGGCGCACGAGCCCCAGGGAGTGCACCATTGGGAAGGTGAGGAGCACACCAACGGCCACTAAGCTGCTAGGTTTGCCTCTTTCTCCTTCTGGGTAAGCCTTCCCTAGCTCTTTGAGGAGAGGGGTCATGAGGTGTCCGCAGTGTGGTCATGACAATCCTGAGCAGGTGAAGTTCTGCGGCGAGTGTGGTACCAGGATCGAGGGCCTTTGCCCGCACTGTGGCACGAGTAACCCTCCCACAAACAAGTTTTGCCATCAGTGTGGTCAGTCCCTGGCCTCGCCGCCTACGCCAGCAGCACGCTTCGCTTCCCCCCAGAGCTACACACCACCGCACCTCGCCGAGAAAATTCTCACCTCCAGGACAGCGCTTGCTGGCGAACGCAAGCAGGTGACCGTCCTGTTCGCTGACGTCTCCGGGTTCACCTCCATCTCTGAGCAACTCGATCCTGAAGAGGTGCATCAGCTGATGAACCGGGCCTTCGAGTTGATGCTGGGTGAGGTGCATCGCTACGAAGGCACGATCAATCAGTTCCTGGGCGACGGTGTCATGGCGCTGTTTGGCGCACCCATTGCCCATGAGGACCATGCCCAGCGGGCGGTGCATGCAGCCCTGGGCATGCAGCGTGCTTTACAAGGCTACGTCGCCGAACTCCAACGCACCCTGGGGATTGCTTTTCGCGTGCGCCTGGGGCTGAATACGGGTCTCGTGGTGGTGGCCAGCATCGGTGACAATCTGCGCATGGACTACACGGCTGTGGGAGATACGACCAACCTGGCGGCGCGCATGCTAAACTTGGCGGAGCCGGGGCAGATCGTCATCGCTGAGGACACCCACAGGGCCGTGAGCGGCTACTTTGTCACCCGACCCCTGGGCGAGCAGGCGATCAAGGGGAAAGCAGAACCCATCAACGCATACGAGGTTGTGCGTGCCCGTGGGCTGCGTACCCGGCTCGAGGTGGGTGCGGAACGGGGGCTCACCCCGTTTGTGGGACGGGAGCATGAACTGGCGCTCCTGAAGGAGCGCTGGGCTGAGGCCAAGGCGGGGCGAGGGCAGGTCATTTGTCTCATGGGCGAGGCGGGGATTGGCAAATCCCGCCTGCTGTTGGAGTTCCAACGCCAGCTCGCCGACGAGTCGGTGACGTGGCTGACGGGTCGGTGCATCTCCTACGGCAAGGAGATGGCGTATTTGCCCATTATCGACCTCTTGAAGCACAACTTTCAGGTCGAAGAGGGGGACGACGACGCCACCATCAGCGCCAGGATTGAGCGGGGCATGGAGGCACTCGGTGAGGAACTCCAGCCGGCCATCCCGCATATCAAATACCTGTTGTCGGTCCCGCCGGGTGATGACAGCGTCCTACGGCTGGATGCCCAGCAGCGGCGGCTCAAGCTCTTTGAGACCTTACGGGCTATGACACTGCGAGGGGGGAAAGGTCGACCCCTCGTCCTCGTCGTCGAGGATCTACACTGGATCGATAAGACCTCTGAGGAGGTCCTGTTGTACCTGGCCAACAGCCTCCCCGCAGCGCGGGTGCTGCTGCTGGTGACCTATCGCCCCGGCTACGAAAATCTCTTTGGCGAGCGCACCTACACGACACGCATTGGGTTGCGGACGTTGTCAGACCACGACAGCCTCAGGCTCGCAGCGGGCATGCTGGCGATGGCCGAGTTCCCTCCAGAGCTGCGCGACCTCATCGTCCGCAAGGCGGAAGGGAATCCCTTTTTCCTGGAGGAGGTGCTCAAATCCCTCCTGGAAGTAGGGGCCCTGCGACAGCGCGACGGTCGGTACGTGCTCGCCAAGCACATCTCTGAGGTCTACGTCCCCGATACTATCCAGGATGTGATCATGGCCAGAATCGACCGGCTGGAGGAAGCCCCCAAGAGGGCCTTACAACTCGCCTCAGTTATCGGGCGTGAGTTTCTGGTCCGTCTCCTGGAGCGCATCTCGGATGTGCAGACGCAGCTCGAACGCTTCCCCCAGGAACTGAAGATGTTGGAGTTCATCTACGAGCGCAGCTTCTATCCCGAACGGGCGTACATGTTCAAGCATGCCCTGACCCATGACGTGGCCTATAACAGCCTGCTTATGCAACGCCGCACGGAGTTGCATCGGTTGATCGCCATAGCCATTGAGGATCTCTACGCCGAACGCCTCCCGGAGTCCTATGAAATGCTGGCGTATCATTACGAACGCGGGGAAGTATGGGGGAAGGCGCTGGAGTATCTAGTCAAAGCTGGGCAAAAGGCACAGCAGGCCTATGCAAACCAGGAAGCCCTCGATCACTATAGCCGGGCGTTGGACGTATGTGAGCGGCTTGGAGAGGCGGTGGAGCCGGCGACCCGGATGACAATCTATGCCGGCAAAGGAGCAGTGCATTTCCTGCTGAGCGAGTTCCGTGCCTCCATCGAAGCCCATCAAGGGCTGCTGGAGGTGGCCCGACAGCTCGGAGACCGGAACAAGGAGGCGGAGGCCCTGTACCAGATCGGTTTTGGCTTCCACCGGTCCCATGAGTTCGAAAAGGCCCTGAAATTCTCGCGCCAGGCGCAAGCACTCGCCCTGGAGATCGGCAATCCGAACATCCTGGCGGCGAGCCTCTTTGTCATCGCTTTCGTCCATGCCGTGACCGGCAAACTCGACGAAGCCACTCATGGTCTTGAAGAAGCGTTACGAGTCAGCAGGGTGGCTGGGGAGAAAGGTCGTGAAGGGTTCAACCTCACCCTGCTTGGACAACTCTATAATTGGAAGGGGGAGTACGAGCAGGGGCTGCAGCTTCTGGAGCAAGGTTTCACCATAGGGCACGAGCAAGACCTGCAGCTCATTGTAATACACATCCTCTGGCACAGGGGCCTGGCCCATGGTGGCAAGGGGGAGTATGCGGCGGCGTTGGCTGCGCTGCATGATGCCCTAACGCTGAGCGACCGGTTAGGCGATAAGGTTTTCAAGTGTCGCAGCCGGAATACCTTAGGCTGGGTGCACGGAGAGCTATACAACCTGGAGGCGGCCATCCGGTACAATCGGGAGGGAGCCGAGGCCTCCTACAAGGTTGGTGACCCCGAGATCATTCGGAATGCGGAGATCAACCTGGGCGATGACTACCTGCTGTTGGGCGATTTTGAGCAGGCCCAGCGCTATCTGGAGAAAGTCCACGAGGATACCCAGCAGCACGGGCAGTGGGGCGAAGAGTGGATGAAGTGGCGCTACGCGCAGCGCCTCTATCATAGCCTGGGAGAGCTGTCGCTCACTCAGGGGGATGCAGCACAGGCGCTGGAGTTTGCCGAAGAGTGCCTGAAGCGGGCCGAGCCGACCTTGAGCCGCAAAAATCTGGTCAAGGGCTGGCGGCTGAAGGGCCAAGCCCTCCTGGCCCAGGGGCAGGGGGAGCAGGCGGAGACAGCCCTGTCTCACGCACTGACCATCGCGCGGGAGATCGGCAACCCACCGCAACTCTGGAAGACGTACCAAGCCCTGGGGGCCCTGTACGAGTGGCAGGTTGACCTGGAGCGAGCCCGCGTGGCCTATCAGAGGGCTATGGACGTGATCGAAGGGGTGGCGGAGCAGCTACAGGATCAGGAACTCCGACGCACCTTTGTCACCGCTCGGCCAGTGCAAGAGATACGCGAGCGCCTGGCCCAAGCCAGCAGAGAGAGATCTTGAGATGAGCAGTGAGCGTCCAGTACGGACACCTATCGCAATCGATCCGGCCCTGTTAGCAGCGCACCCCGAACTGACCGTGCTGACCCTGGACCTGCCTGACAGCGACGGAGAGCCCATGGAAAACGAGCGCGAATACTTCCAAATCGTCCTGCTATACGAAGCGCTAGAGCAGTACTGGCATGACCGACAGGATTTTTACATGGGCGGCAACATGTTTGTGTACTACAGTCCCGAACAGGCTCATGAGATCCTGGCTGAGGAGGCTGACCCGGCACGCCCGCGCCAGGCTTTTCGTGGGCCCGATCTGTTTATAGTCTTAGATGTGGATGGCAGCTTTCGGCGACAGAAGTGGGTGGTATGGGACGAAAGGGGACGGTACCCCGAGGTGATTTTCGAGTTCCTATCGCCCTTGACGCGACGCATCGATCAGACGGCGAAAAAGACCCTGTATGAGCAGACCTTCAAGACCCGTGAGTACTACTGGTATGATCCCTTTGACCCGCGCGAGTTCCAGGGCTGGCGCCTCGACTCTGACAACAGATATCAGGCTGTGACGCCCGACGCGCGCGGTTGGATATGGAGCCCGGCGCTACAGCTGTGGATTGGACGCTGGGAGGGCATGTATCGCCGCGACCAGGCTACCTGGTTGCGGTTCTATGATCCAGAGGACCGGCTCGTCTTGACCTCCGGAGAGATAGCGGAGATAGCACTGCAACAGGCCGAGATGACTAAGCAGCGAGCTGAGACAGCAGAGCAGCGGGCCGCAGCCGCTGAAGCCGAGTTGGCCCGGCTGCGCGCTGAACTGGCAAGGTTACGAGGAGAGAGGCCCTAGGCACGAGGAAAGTGTGATTGGCTTGACGTCCCTCCGGTGGGCTGTTAGATTCCTCAACAGAGACACTGCTGGAAAGATTATTGCAGCCGGTTTTGGAGTTTGCCAGGGGGAGAGACCATGCCCGATACCGCAACGAGTAAAGAAGCCGTCGTCCTCAAGTTGCTAGCGGAGGGGGACACGATGCTGTGCCTGGACGCACGTCACCAGGGAGTGCGTGTGCCTTCTCAGCACGCCAACAACCATGCCTTACGACTGATCCTGAATCTGAATTTTCCCCAGCCCATTGAGGTCACAGCCCAGGGGATCAGTGCGAATCTCTCGTTTGGCGGACGACGCTATACCTGTTATGTCCCGATGGAAGCGGTATGGGCGGCGTTTAATCCCGACACCATGCAAGGCATGATGTGGCCAGACAGCATGCCAGCGGAAGTGAAAGCTGATCTTGCCTTGCGACAGCAGCAAGAGACCTCACAGCCCCATACCGCACCGCCACAGCAAGCCACCCGATCAGCAGCACCAGCCCAAGCGCCGAAGCTACGGGGACGTTTACGGCCTGTGACTAGAGCCAATAAGAAAAGCACGGACCAGGATGATGAAGGACCACAACCACCCCGGCAACGGGGGCATCTCCGCATTATCAAATGAGGCTGGGGGTGAGGGTCCCCCAGCGCCAACCCACTCCCGCAAGCAGCGGGAGTCGAGACAGGTCTCCCAGCGCTTATACTCCATCGTACGCACGATTCGTATAAGCCCCACGCCGTCCTACAGCCGCATAGCGAAAGCCCAGGCGACGCATCGTCTCAGGCTCATAGACATTGCGCAGATCGATCATGATCGGCTGCTGTAACAACGCACGCACCCGCTCCAGATCGAGAGCCCGGAACTGGTTCCACTCGGTGCTCAGAACCAGGGCATCACTCCCCGCACAGGTGGCATAGGCATCCACACAGTACTCCACATCGCGCAAAGCCTGCTGAGCTGTGGGCACGGCAACTGGATCGTAGGCTTTGATTTTGGCGCCGCGCGCCTGGAGAGCCGGAATAATCTTGAGCGCTGGCGAGTCGCGCACATCGTCAGTATTGGGCTTAAAAGACAGTCCTAAGATGCCAATGGTTTTGTCAGCCACAGTGCCGCCTACTGCGGCCACGATCTTCTCGACCATGTGCTGCCATTGATGGGTATTGACCCGCTCCACGGCCGCTGCGAGCTGCAGATCGATGCCGGCTTCCTGAGCAAAGTGCACCAGCGCCTGCACGTCTTTGGGAAAACACGAACCGCCATAGCCTGGTCCGGGATGCAGGAATAAGCGGCCAATGCGGTGATCGAGCCCGATGCCCCGCGCCACATCGTGCACATCGGCTCCCACCGCATCGCAAACATTGGCAATTTCATTGATAAACGAGATCTTCATGGCCAAAAAAGCATTGGCAGCATATTTAATCATCTCAGCCGTGACGATGTCGGTAATGACCACGGGAGTTTCAATAAGATACAGTGGGCTGTAGAGCTCCTTCATAATCGCCAGGGCATGGGCGTCTTCACCGCCAATTACGACGCGATTGGGCCGCATGAAATCCTCAATGGCGGCGCCTTCACGTAGGAATTCCGGATTAGATACGACACTGAACGGAATGGGTTCTGATTGCGCCGCCTGAATACGTTCTTTAATGCGCTGAGCCGTGCCCACAGGGACCGTGCTTTTGGTAGCAACGACCTTATAGTCGCGCATAGACCGTCCAATGGAGTCGGCGACCTCGTCAATATAGCGCAGGTCTGTGGCACCATCGGCACGCGCTGGTGTCCCTACCGCAATAAAAATGACCAGAGCCTGCTCAATCGCTTTCGTAATATCCGTGGTAAAAGTCATGCGCCCTTCACGCAGGTTTTTGTTGACCAGCTCATGCAGACCAGGTTCGTGGATGGGGAGCCGGCCTTCCTGAAGCAGGGCAATCTTGCTCACCACGTTATCGACACAGGCCACCTGCACACCAAACTCAGCGAAACATGCCCCCGTGACCAGGCCCACATACCCCGTACCAATGACACAGATGTGCATCAGTTATGTTCCTTCTCTTGAGTTTGTACCAGTACTCCCCAGATGTCCGTAGGCTGCCAGGGGATCATTAAATGTTGTGGAACAGATGTCTTCTTTCCCCTCGTCTCTCGGGCTTATGCCCTGTAATGGTAGCACATCTTCCCCCTTTCTTGCCGAGGTGTGGTAGGCTCAGCGCCGCGTGCTGAGGACAATGAACTATTTATAATAGATCATAGAAGACTTAAAATACGCTTTATTAGCACTTTTTAGGTATACTTTTTTACAGTCTAGTACAGGCACGAGAATTGGCGGCGGTGTGAGCAGCATGACGTCAGAAAACAGCCATGTGCCGTCAAGGAGCGTAGAGTCTTCCATAGGTAGAACATCATGGCAAAGCTCGATGCGTTCTTTAAATTGATGGTTGATCAAGGGGCCAGTGACCTGCATCTCGTATCTGGGTCACAGCCCATTCTCCGGGTGAGCGGCGAGTTGCAGCGCGTGCGGTATGCGGTCTTGGAAAGCGATGACCTCAAGAAGATGCTGTACGAAGTAGCACCAGAGTATAAAATAAAACAGTTTGAGGAGACAGGCGACGTCGATTTTGCCTACGAGATTCCTGGGCTGGCGCGCTACCGTGCCAACTATTTCGTGCAGAAGTACGGCGTGGCCGCCGTGTTTCGCCAAATTCCAGATACAATTTTGACGGTGGAGCAACTCGGCCTGCCATCAGTGCTCAACAAATTGCCACTGTATCCCAAAGGCCTCGTGCTGGTGACCGGCCCAACTGGAAGCGGTAAATCGACGACCCTGGCGGCCCTGGTTGACTATGCGAATACGCATCGCAAAGACCATATCCTCACCATTGAAGACCCCGTTGAATTCGTGCACAAAAGCCGCAACTGTATCGTCAACCACCGCGAAGTGGGTCTCCATACCAGGTCGTTTTCCGCAGCGCTGCGGGCCGCCTTACGCGAGGACCCCGATATTATTATGGTGGGGGAAATGCGCGATTTGGAGACCATCGCTCTGGCGGTGGAAGCGGCCTCCACGGGGCACCTGGTGTTTGGCACCCTGCACACCCAGAGTGCCGCGAAGACCGTGGACCGCATTATTGACGTCTTCCCGCATGAGCAGCAGGAGCAAATCCGTGCCACACTGGCAGACTCCCTGCAGGCGGTAGTGGCCCAGACGCTCTTCAAACGTCGTGATAAACGCGGTCGCTGTGCCGCTCTGGAAATTCTCATTGCTACGCCAGCCGTCCGTAACCTCATACGCGATGGCAAGACTTTCCAGATCCCCACGGTGTTACAGACGGGCAAAAAATTCGGTATGCAGTCCCTGGACGATGCCATTCTCGATCACCTGGAGAAAGGACGCATTAACCCTGAAGATGCCTACCTGCATTGTTTGGACAAAGTACGTTTCCGGGCGTTTTTGCGCAATGTCGCTGATGAGGATCTGGTGTAAGGGCGAGGAGGCCGACCATGCCCATGCGTGAGGTGGATTTCATCCTGAATTATATTCTCGACAATTATCCGAAAGTGTCTGACATCAACGTGAGCGTTGGCCGATCGTTTCAAGTGGAAGTCGATGGGGAATTAAATGAGGGGTGTGCATAAAGCCTCAGGTGAAGGCTGCGGCCATCGTGGAGATATTGCGCAGCGGCAGTCCCCAGATACTATTCGCAATC
>JBMDXC010000321.1:0-3580 GCA_048594805.1 Candidatus Entotheonellaceae bacterium
AGCTCATGACGTTGGCCCTCCCAGCTCCCGCTTGGAGAGGCCCAAGCACCTCAGGCAAGAGACGTGCATGGACTCCGCCGTCATGTGGAGTGCGGATGCGAGATAATTCCGTCCGCGTACCGTCCAAAAACTTCTGGCTACCCATCAACTCGACATTCATTTGTGTACTGAGTTTCTGTGCACCTGGTGCCGGCAACATTGCCCCTCTTGTATGATGTGCAAATAACGGGCGTTTGCTGGCGGCTCTACGGCAGGAGCGGGCTGTCAGGCCGCAAGCCGCTCCCCCAACATTTGAGGCGAAAAGGCGTAGAGTATTGGACCACAGCCACGACGGCATGGCTGTGCCTCCCGTAGCTGTTCTGTCTCAAACGTTGCAGGGCCTGCTTACCATTGTCTCCTGCACTTGTTAGGACGTAGGGGAGTCCCGTGGGGTGACGAAGCGGACCAACTGGGCAACCTGGTCTTTGAGGGCACTGAACTCGCCCATACGGCGGTCGACGGTGTGCTTGAGCTGCAGCGCTGTTTCGATACGGGCTATCAGTTCTGCCTCATCCACAGGTTTCGTGAGAAAATCATCCGCGCCCGCCTGAATGCCGGTGAGCCGATCGGCTCTGGCATCGAGAGCCGTCATGATGACAATCGGGATCAGCCGCGTCTCGTCCTGCGCTTTGAGGAGACGACAGACCGTGAAGCCGTCCATCACCGGCATCATCACGTCCAGCAGAATCAGATCAGGCGCGTCGGCCGCCACTTTGGCGAGGGCCTCCTGGCCGTTCGCCGCACTGAGGGTCTCGTACCCCAGATCGGCCAGCGCCTGCTCCAGATAGTCCACATTAAAAGGCTCATCATCTACGATCAGAATTTTGGAGCGTCTCGGTGCGCCAGGTGTGGGGGCAGGTGCCGGAGGCAGCAACGGCGGGACGGGTTCGTGCGGCCGCACCGTGACTGGAGCCACAAAGCGATAGCCGCGGCCATAGCGCGTCTGGATGACCGGCGATCCGGCTGGCTCTGGCTCAACGACCTTGCGGACTTTGGCCAGGCACCGGGTGAGGGCGGCTTCACTGACAAACGTCCCCGCCCAGCAGTGCTCCAGGAGTTCTTCTTTGGTCACGATCCGGTCGCGATGCTCGAGAAGGTAGACCAGCACGTCAAAGACCTTGGGCTCGATCTCGACGGGGTGACTCGTACAGCGCAGCTCACCGCGTTGCGCATCGAGTTGGTAGGGGCCAAAGTGATAGATCATGGCGGTATCCTTCGATCCTATACCCCGGCTTTGCCTCATTTTGGGTCCCTTGTACCTCACACAGGGTCTGCCGTCAAGCCGATCCTACGATTCAAGGCCGAGCATCCTGGTCCTAACTCTACAACTCCTAGAACCGTATCCAGGAGAGGTGGCACAACAGTGTGCGTGCTGCGCTCGGCATGCACTCGATCGTGCCCACGCCCCTTCAAGTGCCCCTCCAGGAGAAACGGACCGCACAGCTTCTGCTCGACCAGCTCCTCCGGTCTCATGCTGAGCTTCTTGGTCAGAATCCGTCACAAAATGGTCTGGCTGTGGTCAAGATCTGCGGTCGCCACCGCGGTACAGTCATGGGCAGAAACACAGCGGGTTTGGATGGTGATACCCGCACAGGCGCACAGGGATACCCTCCCAAAGGAGCACATCATGGCGACGCAGCCACAACGGACCACGAGACGCTCGGCAAGGTTCTTCAGGGCCACTATCAAAGCCCACGGGGTTGTGGCATGTTGTGGCCTGGTACTGTTGAGTGCGGTTGCCGCATATGCAGAGCTGCCCTTGAATGGACTCCCTATGAATGGGCTGCCCATAAACGGGATGCCCTTCAATGGACTCCCTCTGAATGGCGTCCCCCTGAACGGAATGCCTCGCAATGGGATGCCCTTCCAAGGGCTCCTCCTGAATGGGACGCCTCTCAATGGGATACCCTGGAATGGGATCGGACCCAACGGGATACCTGTCAATGGGGTACCTCTCCAGGGGATGCCCATGCAGGGGATGCCCCACAATGATCTCCCGACCCAGGAGGGCGCGCTCCCCACGGGACGGCGTGAGCACTTACCCTGGAGCACCTTCAGCCACAGGGCCCTAGGGGAGGCCGCCGCACCGTCCATGCGTGACGGCCGCGACATCCTGCCGGTTGAACTACCAACAGTACGATAAGTCGCCTTACCGGCTTATCCCCCTGTGCCAGGCCTGTTAAGGTGATTACAAGCTATTGAAAATAAATGGCATACGTCGATACAATGCAAATTTGAGCACCGTTGACAATTTGCTTATGACATCCTTGCAGGGTACCCGCTTAAGGCGGGACACCGCTATACCACAATGGTTTCAGGCCTCTAAAGCCGCGGCCCGCCAGTGACGGGCATGCCGTGCATTGTTGAGTAACGGCAGTCATATGTCAACTGTCCCGCCTTAAGCGGATACCCTCCTTGCAGACTTCAAAACCGCTATCCAAGGGGTATGTTCAGGATGCGTGCTTATGTCGGATCGGACATAAACACGATTATGCCGCGTCCTTGATTATCCCGCGTCCTTGTCGAAATCCGGCGTTATAGCTGACTTGTTGTTCTCTTCTACGCGGCATAATCAGGAGCCATAGCAAGGGACCGAAGATCAATCAAAAGCCCTCCAATGAGGTTTTTCAGTCCCTCAGAGGGTATACATCGCACATCCCGCACCCACTCGCATAAGCCTTTGAATTTATTGCTTATTTCTTTTTTAGACCACATAGACCTAAAAAATAACTAAAATAGAATCAAGAGGTTCCAACGGGGTGCGGAATGTGCGATACATGGCGTCTATTTGCCATACTTTGGGTAGCAAACGCCTCCAGGATTATGCCGTGCATACGCCCATCTGCCCATGGCTCAAGCCATTGGAATCTGTTGGCTTTTGGCAATCCTTCGCCCTCTGATCAACATAATCTGGCGCGCGGCATAAGGATGCTTATGTCGGATCGGACATAAACACGAATATCGCACATGTGCCATATTTTCTCCAAAGCTACCGGAAAGCGGAATGAAGTATTCATGTAGGCACAAATGCCTAAAAAGTAGTCACTTCTCATATGTGCTTACAAATCAGCATCTTAGTCACCTTAACCAGGGCTGCTCTTTGCTCCTGGGAGGCCTTGTTGACACGAGATCCTCTGCGGTATACAATGTCGCCCGCTCACACACGAACTATCCGAGCCTCCAGCACACACGCACGCCGATCCTGACCGAGCCAAACTATCTCGCTGCATGTCAAAGGTAGAACTAGACTCCTGTCCTATGATAGAGCTCTTGATGAATGATGCTCGCAATCAAGAGAATCACATTTCCATCCACCCCCTATTGACGTGGTGTTGGGATAATCGCCCCGTGCAGTGGACTAGGGAGAAATTCCGAAGAGCTTCGTGTGATATAGGCCTGGAATACTGAAGAGCTAATTGTCCCTGTACATCATAGGGAGAACACGCTATGAGACTCAGAATTGACACCTTAAACCGTCAAGCCCTTACAAATCAAAGCTGAAAGGTATCAAGACGCAGAGAGGATCCATCCTCCACTTTTT
>JBMDXC010000322.1:0-11086 GCA_048594805.1 Candidatus Entotheonellaceae bacterium
AAGAGCGTAAACAACAACTCGACATAGTCGGCAAAGGTCGGTGTGACCATAGCAGGACCTCCTGGAGAGCTTGGCAGCTTTCTTCCAGAGAAAACCTGCTTGTGCCGACTATGTCAATGCCTTATGCACACCCCTCAATTAATTCCTGTAGAGTTCCCGGTCTCCATAGCGGCTCTCACCCCATTTCAGACCGAAACGTTCGCCCTGCAATTGCTCAACAATGACCGCCGTAACACACACATGCTCCTCGAACAGGGCTCGGCAGACCTCTCATATGCGATGGGGGATCGGGCACGTTTTCGTATCAATATTTTCTCCGCCCGTGGTAACTATTCCGTGGTGATGCGGCGGCTTCCTACCTACATTCCGACTGTAGAGGAAATGCAACTGCCTGCAGTCTTGAACGAGATCGTGGAGGAAAAAAACGGCCTGGTCCTGGTGACAGGAGCCACGGGCAGCGGCAAATCGACTACACTGGCAGCCGTTTTACGTCGGCTCAATCAGGCAAAAGCGGTCCATGTGGTGACGCTGGAAGACCCGGTGGAATTTGTCCACAAACATGAAAAAGCGACCTTCAATCAACGTGAGCTCGGTGTAGATTTTGACACGTTTGATAGTGGTTTGCGGGCGGCGCTACGGCAGGCTCCTAAGGTGATCCTGGTGGGGGAGATGCGTGATCGGGCGACCGTGGAAATTGCCCTGCACGCTGCGGAAACCGGCCATCTGGTGTTGAGTACGCTGCACACCATTGACGCCGGGCAGACGATCAACCGCATCATCGGGATGTTTGAGCAGGCTGAGGAGCAATTGGTCCGTGGCCGACTCGCCGCTATGCTCCGCTGGATCATCAGCCAACGTCTCTTACCCAAGATTGGCGGTGGGCGCCTGGCCGCGCTAGAAATCATGCGCACGAATCTGCGTGTCCAGGACTCCATTCTGCATGGAGAATCCGAAGGCAAAACCTTTTACGAAATCATCGATGCGGGTGTGGCGTCTGGCATGCAGACGTTCGACAAGTCCATCATCAAGGGCTATCGTGATGGGTTGATCACTGAACAAACCGCGCTGGCCTATGCGTCACAACGCTCCATAGTCCGACGTGGTATTGATGAGTTCAATTATGCGATAGGCGCCGCGAAGGACGAACTCGGCGTTAAATTGGCGATAGATCAGGAATATGAACAGCGCATCCACGAGGAGCGCCAGAAAGTCAGCTCGCGGTAAGGAATCACCATGTATCTTACCTGTCCGGCGTGTAACAAGCGTTTACAGATCCCTGATAACAAGCTGCCCACAAACCATGTGGTCCGCATCACGTGCCCGGCCTGTCAGCAGCGCTTCCCCTATGACCCACGGGCGCACCGCACCCCTGGCGGTACCCTTGTAGACACAGGACTGGCACCGCAGATAGGTATGGTCTCAATGCCGCAGCGGACGATAAGGGGCGATGCAAACGCCATGCAGGCCCTCGTCTGCTTGGATAGTCCAGAGCACCAGGAAGTGTGTCAACAGATGCTCCAATCCCTTGGCTACACGGCTGATATCATGCCCAATCAGTTTAAGGCTCTGGAGTATTTACGTGATGTCTCCTATCGCCTCTTTGTACTTGATGCCGCTTTTGACGGGACCTCACTCGATACGAATCTGGTGTTGACCTTCTTGCGCGAGCGTCCACTGGATCAACGTCGCTATCAGTTTGTGGTCCTCTGTGCCCCAGAGCTGCCGACTGCCGATCCTATGACTGCCTACAGTCAAAGCGTGAATCTGGTGATTAACCACGCCGACATGCCGACCTGTGGTGCGATGCTGGCACAACAGCTAGCTGAGCACGACCTGCTCTACAGGACATTTCGCGACATGCGGCAGCAATTAGGCAAGGAGGTCTAAAGCCCTAGTCCGGTAGGCTTCCAGTCCTGGGGCGCCAACTGCCCAGGTTGACGCCCGGCACTACAGCGACCAGCACTCGCCTGCGCTGCCTCCATGCCGGCCATGGCCAATTGCCTCGAGTACGTCCTGCTCTGCCTACAAATCAATACAAATCGTCTATATCCATATTGGTGGTGCCTTGCAGCACACAGCGTGTTAAACGCTCGTGGCTCAGAGCCCACCATGTCGCAGGCTTCGTATGTAGTGCACAACCATCCAGCGCTCAGGCTCTGATAACTGCTCCTGCCAGGGAGGCATGGCCGTACCAGCTATGCCATGCGTGAGCCACCAGAAGAGATCACCATCCGTATGGTCATCAACATGCGCGGCCGTAAGATCGGCTGGCGTCGGATTGAGCCCTGCTGCGGCTGGACCATCACCATGCCCATAGCGACCGTGGCACACGGCACAGTGCTGTTGGAACACGTTCTGGCCTTGCACGATGGCCTCGCGGGTCGAGGGAATAGGGTTGGCGAGATAGGTAGTCGGATAAGCGTCCACGAGGACGATCCGTAAAACGAGATAAGCACCACAGATCATCAGGCAGAACCCAAATAGTGTGGCCCACTCGGGCATCCTGCCGCTACGGCTGGCCCAGAGCGTCACGACAGCCAAGGCGCCCAACAGCAGGCCAAGGAGGCAGGAGAGCATGGACAGCAGGGAAGCCCGTATGGCGACCAACTCCAGACGGCGGGTGCGATCGCGATCGAGCGTACCGGTGGCTGCTTCAAAGGCAAATGTCAGAGTCAGGGGCGCAGCGCCTGGAGGTTGGAGAGTGATTTCCACTTCCCAAGCCCCCGCCATGCTAATGAGTCCCGGTGTGGTGTAGTACCCTAGGGCAATGGGCACCGCGGCACGGCGCAGCGTGCCCATGTCGTGATCGCGCATGCGGAGATGTACGAAGAGCTGCAGATCGTGTGGGATCTGCTCATTGTGTACAGGAGTGAGCGCAATATCAAACTGGACCTGTCCTCTGTCTCCCTGAGGGGTCATGGTGAGATGGACATGCCAGTCGTCAAGGGTCTTGTCCCAGGCTCCGTGTGGGACTTGCGCCGGCCTCTCCGCTGGAGGCAGGGTCGTCAACACCGCCGCGAGGAGGAGAGCCCCGAGGATCAGGGCTGTCTCCGTCCGGACAAGGGCGGCGCAGCGGCCGAGCAGCGTGTATGCCATGGTCGGTATACGTGTGCGCGCCTGGCGTTTGAGAGCCGGGCTGAGCCACAGGAGCTGCCCTCCAGCCACGCCAAGCGTCAGCAGGAAGACGGCGATTTTCGTGCTGAGAATACGTCCATACGGGGTGTCCGAGAAGGCCGGGAGACCATAGACGTGTAGAAACGCCAGCACCGCACCACTCATGACAAGGAGGCATACGGCCACGAGAGCGATGGTGGAAAAACGCTCCACGAGTTTCCACAGTAAGCGTCCATACGTCTCGGTCTCCTGTCGTATGGTTTTCCAGGGGAGCAGGGCAAAGTACAGGAGTCCTCCTCCCCAGACGACGACCCCTGCTAGGTGGATGGTCTCACTCAGCACGGGTACGATGCCAGGCTTGGCCGCAGCGTGGCTTGTCAGACTGAGGGTGCTGAGGAGTGCGAGTCCGCAGAGGACAGCACACACCTGCGCCAGCCGCGGATAGGAAGTCGAGAGCCGAAAAACGCTCAGGAGGAAGAGGGGCATCAGCAAACTCTTACAGAGAGTCATGTTTCCATAGCGCGTGCCGATAAGAAACTGTAAGTGGCTCTCGAGGTCTGTGGGATCGATCACTTGATGCGCCACACGCACCAGATCAGCCGCCCCTGATAACAGGAAGCAGACGGCCCCAAGCCATATCCCAAAGCAGACGCGTTGCCACACCTGGAGGGTCACGCGGCGCATATCCGGGATGTCCAGCACGCGCCAGATAGACGTCCAAAAGAGGGGGCCACCCAGAGCGAGGCAGAGCGCCAGGTAGTGCACAGCTTTCAGGAAGGAGTTCATACGGTGCTAGGGCGCCGAGGATGGATCATAGGTAAACATGAAGCTGCCCTGGGTCCGATGCGTATCGATGGCAAGGACCATCCATTGCACCATATAGTCGCCTGGTGCGAGTGTCTCCGGGAGACGCACGCCCACCTCGCGCGTGGCACGTGGTCCCGGCAGCCAGCCTTGGTCAATGCGCTCCCCAGGCTGCACCGCACCAGTCCCGGGGTCCAGGACAGCCCGCAAGACTTCAATGCGACTGAAAGACCGCTCGATGGGTTCATTAAACCAGAACCGGACCTCGCGGGGGGGGTGGGCGACCACTGCTCTGGCGGTAGGCATTGTGCGTACCAGAGCAGTATGTGCTGCCAGGAACCCTGGATACATCATGAGCCAGCCGAGCGGCATAAGCCACCCTGCCAGGAGCGCCGCCAGCAGCCCATAGGGCTGACGACAGTAGGTCTGAAGCATCATGGAGTCTGCCTTACTTGAGAAAGAGAGGCTGCCGTACGCATCGCGACTTTTACGATACCCTAGATGACCGTTCCTCG
Source organism: Candidatus Entotheonellaceae bacterium (assembly GCA_048594805.1). Taxonomy (GTDB): domain Bacteria; phylum Tectomicrobia; class Entotheonellia; order Entotheonellales; family Entotheonellaceae; genus SXND01. The sequence continues at coordinate 4,434 of JBMDXC010000322.1, forward strand.
TCCACTGTTCAGAGCCCTGCAAGAACATGCCTGGAGGGAAGCAGGGATTGCTGAGATTACCCGAGTGGCATAGTATTTTGCAAAATTGTACCTTTCAAACAAAGTCCCAAGGGGGGCATAATGCATAGAATAGTCCTGGCAAAAACAGCAGGTTTCAGCCTGATTGAGCTGATGGTAATTATAGCCATTATTGCCAGCCTTGCCGCTCTCGCGCTGCCAACTTTCATCACCTTCCGCGATAGGAGCCGTGTCGCCCAGGTCGTTGGCAGCAGCGAGGCGATTCGGGCCGCCCTCGCGTCCTATGCGGCGAGCAGTTTGCAGAATGCCTATCCCTTGACAGGCGCAATCACCGATTTTGACTCATTGCGTCTTGTGGTGAATGCGCATGGTGGTATGTTGCCGCCGCATGCCATCTTCTCGGTCGGCCACTACGCTTTTTATGACGGTGACGGCGATGGCATCGCAGATACCTATTCGATGCGCCTGAATGTAAACGGCGTGTCGAACGCTACAGCAGGTGCCCAACTCTTGATCACACCCGGGGGGATTTTGAAATGTACTACAAGTGGTAATCCCTGCTAGTCTCGCGAACCGTAGTGCGCCTGCCTCAGTCGCGCCTGAGCGACAAGTGATTCTGGCAGCATCCCCTCGGAGGTATCTAGGCACCGTTTCCTCTCTGGTGCACAGAGGCTACGGCATTGTACAATAGGATACGATCTCATGCACGATGTCAAGCAGTGACATCAAGCGTCTTCATGACCGCGTGTCTCGCAGGAGGAATCATGGCCCTGTTGCTCCGGCGCTCGTGCGCCATACTCGTTATGCTCCTGACCCTCACCCCGGTCCTCACGGCGGCAGCTGAGGCCGGCAAGGCTAGGCCGGTCGCCTGGCTCGCCCTGCGGAGCTATCAGCGCCTGGAACAGCGGCTACGCGAGATCTCCACGATGGCGAAGACTCCAGGGCTGGCGGACATGATGCTCGGCATGGTACAGTTGCAACTCGCCGGTCTTGGGGGGTTGGATCGCCAGCGTCCCATCGGCGTGGTGGTCCCGACCGTAAGCGTGGCTGACAAGCCTCCCCTGGCTGTCGTAGTCCCTTACACAGAACGGGACGCCATGCTACAAACCCTGCGCAACTTTTTTCCGCAAACCATTGTCGAAAATAGCACGCAGCTGAGCCTGCAGGGCGGGCCCATACCGGCCTTTGGACATATAGACGCGCAAGCGAGTGTGCTCGTTGTTGCCACTGCAGCAGAGGCGCTGCAGGGTTTTGATGTCACATTGCCTGCCGATCTTTTTGGGACGCAGGAGAGTGGTCCCGATCTCGTCTTACGAGTCGATGTCGATGCGGTGAAGCAACAGCTAGACGTTGCCTGGAGAAGCATGGTGACTGGCATGGAGCAGCTCTGGCAAGCAGCATTGCAAAATGCCGCCGAGAAGCAGGGGCTGTCGTCTCCAGATAAGGAGGCCATGACGGCTTCTGTAGCGCTGGCACAAAAAGGCCTGCGCCAATTTCTGGAGGATCTCCTCCTGGGGGAGAGTCGTCTCACCCTGGCTCCGACGGGCTGGGTCTTCGATCTGGAGACAAGGATGCGACCCGCGTCGGCCAGTGCGGCTTTCGTCAACGCCCAGGCTGGCCATATGTCCCAGACAGGGCAGTTCTTTGCGCCTGGCGCACTCCTCCGCTTTGTCGAAAACCTGCGCATGACGGATACGCTCCGTCAAGAAATGCTGGCGCTGTTACCGGCATCCCGCCAGATGCTCGAGGCTAAGCTGGCAGCAATGCCAGCGCTGTCACAGGAGCAGCGTGACGCGGGGATGCAGGCCATTACGACCTACCTGAAGCTGGCTGAACAGTGGTATGCTCAACCTGAGATCGAGTTCGCTGTAGAGATACGTATGCAGGATAGCACGGGACCCGAAGTGACTGGTTGGGGACCGTTTGCTGCAAGCGCGAGCACCGTCAAGATGCTTCTCGACGTCGTGGAGAAGATTCCTGTGCTTGGGGCGACTCCAATGCAAGTAACCAGGAACGCGGTGCCGTACCGAGATACCACCTTGCATCGTCTGGAATTGCCTCCTAACGGGTCCTCCGCACGGCCTCACGCGGTTTTCCTTGCCTCCCAAGGGGACATGCTCGCCTTCCATCTTGGCAACTCGCCTGTACCGTTACAAGGGCTCCTCGATCGCGTGCGTACTGCCTCGTCGCAATCTCCAACCAAAACTGATGCGCTCGTGCACCTGGAGCTCTTCCTCGCCCCTCTGCTACAACTGAGCAAGCAGAAGGGGCAGAGAGGTGGCCAAGATCCCGTGACGCAAGCCTTGATCGAAAAGCTACAACAAGGGCCCAATGAGCCTATGGTTGTGGATCTCCTCACCCGCCAGGACGCAGCGACATTGCGGTATGCATTTCCCGGGGCCCTGGTCCAGAGTGTCGCAGAGGTCATGGGACAGCAGATCACCCAGCAGCTACGCGGTGGTACGGAGAAGAAGGGGAGCGGGGGTAAGTCTAAGAAGTAAGAGAGCAAGGAGCAGCGTTGTCTGGCCCGCCAGAGTTGCCTCGGGCCAGACACACAACATTGGAGCATTTAGTCATCATTAGCGAGTGACATGACAATTTGCAATACGTACCAGAACAGGAGGGCCACGGAAGCAAACAGCGCCAGCGCTGCTGCTACGTGCTGATCGGGGCGATACTGGTGCATGATGTTTGACGTGTTATAGAGGATGGCGCCACCCGCGTACGCCACCATGAGTCCAGCGAAGAACACCCCGAGGCTCAAGCCAAACAGCAGGCTCGCGATGATGACGCCGAGCGCCACAAACCCGCCGAGTGACAGGAGGCTGCCCAGAAAGGAAAAATCCCGGCGCGTCGTGAAGGCAATATAAGTCAATCCCCCGAATAAGAGGACGGTCACAATGCCTGCCGTCGGAATGACATTTGGGGAGCTGAAGTAGGCAGCAATGTAAAGCAGTGGCAAGAAAATCACTGCTTCTGCTACCACATACAGCGCCAGTCCGGCGTACTGCATCTGCGTTGAGGCCCCCGAGCGAGCCCATTTCTCCGCTAACCACGCTATCCCCATAAACGCCGCCAATACGATGAACCAGGAATACCCACCAGTCATAGTGCGAACCAGCACCTGCGCCCCAGACCACTGGAGTAACAGGGCTTCCACAACAATGAAACCGAGCACCGCCCAGGCCAGGTGCTGGTATGTCCGCCGTATAAAATCTACACGGACACTTGCTCCAGCATACTCGACTGGCGCTGTATAGGGCTGCGCGTGCATAACTACCTCCTTGCGCTCTGCCACCTAGAGCTGCGACAGTATGCCACAGCCAGTTCACTCTTGAGACATTGTGCATTTTTGTACCAAAATATCCACAGCGCGTCAATAGCTTTGATCTTATAGCCTTCCAAAGGCTGGTTGCTCCTCCGGGGCAGGGGGACTATAATGGCGAAGTGTTGTCATTGCACAGTACGAGATGAAGCAAGACTCTAAGCGACTTTCCCCAACGAGAGGAGCGTAGACGAACATGAGTCTACCGGAGCGAATGAAGTTCGGCGTCTTCATGGGTCCCTTCCACCGCGTCGGGGAAAATCCCACCCTGGCCATAGACCGCGACCTGGAGCTGGTCCAGTGGCTCGATTACCTCGGCTTTGACGAGGCCTGGATCGGAGAGCACCACAGTGCCGGCTGGGAGATTATCTCCTCTCCCGAGATTTTCATCGCCGCTGCTGCTGAGCGCACCCGCCATATCAAACTGGGCACCGGGGTAATTAGCCTTCCCTACCACCATCCCTTGATGGTAGCCAACTGGATGGTGCAACTGGACCACATGACCCACGGCCGAGTCATGATGGGTGTGGGGCCTGGCGCCCTGCCGAGCGATGCCTACATGATGGGCATTGACCACGCCGTGCAGCGGCCGCGCATGGATGAAGCCTTAGGCGTCATCCTTCGCCTGTTCACCGAGACCGAACCCATCACGTACAAAAGCGACTGGTTCGAGTTGCGTGAGGCATTGCTCCAACTGCGGCCCTATCAGCGGCCGTACATGCCAATAGCGGTGGCCTCGGTGCAGTCGCCAGCGGGTGTGGTGCTGGCCGGGAAGTACGGGGCCGCGGTGCTCACTATTACTGTCCCCAGGGACCCGTCGCCGGACAACGAATCTGATCTGCGGAACCTATGGGCCATCGCTGAGGAGTCGGCGGCGGAGCATGGGCAGGAGGTGCGGCGAGAAGATTGGCGCCTGGTGCTACCAGTACACCTGGCGGAAAGCCGTCAAGAAGCGCGGGCGGAAGCCCGGCTGGGTGCCGGCCGCTATCTGCGGGAGTATTCGGAGGGCACGAACGGGCGGCGGCCAGTCTTTGATGGCCCCCTGGACAAGGTGATCGATTTTATGGCCGATGCCGGTTTTTGGATTGTCGGTACGCCGGACGACTGCGTAGCGGGCATCAAGCGCCTGGAAGAGCGCAGCGGTGGGTATGGTGGCTTCCTCGTACAAACTATTGACTGGGCTCCACGGGACAAGATGATGCACAGCTATGAACTGCTAGCACGCTATGTCATGCCCCAGTTCCAAGGATCGGTGGCAAGTACCGCGGCGTCCAACCGCTGGGCCGCTGAACGTCGCGAGACCCTGGTGACGGGGCGGACCCGTGCCATTGACCAGGCCCGCCAGGATTACGCTGCACGCGTGAGGTAGTCCATGGTCAATGATGCGTATGATGATCTGCCATAATCCCACCTTGCCAGCGAAGCCAGCGTGGCTTCTAGCGCCGGGCTCCTACCCGGCGTTCCCAGGGGGAACGCACTGGCGCAGAACTTACAAAATGGCTATCTAGCCATTGTCGATTAGCGGCGTCTGTAACTGGCGGGTGAAACGGAACACACGCCAGTACAACAGCGACACCGTACTGCCAATCAGCACCAACACAAACGTCATAGTACAGCCGTAACCGAAGGCCGAAAATGTAAAGGCGTGGTGGTAGGCATATAGCGTCCACACCTCGGTGGCATAAAAGGGGCCACCATTGGTGAGCAACAAGATAGCTTCAAACGATGCCAGGAGCGACCGCGTCTGAGAGGTGGTGACAAACATGATGGGCCAGCGCAGTAGAGGCAGGATGAGGCGCCAGACGATCTGGGACGTGGTCGCCCCATCGACACGCGCCGCACGCAGCAGATCACGGGGGATCGATTCGATGGCCGCGGTGAAAATCACCAGGCCCAGGGACGCCCCGGTCAGGCCATTGACCAGCACGATGACACTCCAGGGATGCTGGGTGAGGAGGTCAACGGGGGCTGCGCCGAGTGCGACCCGCAGGCGATTGAGTAGGCCATAATCCGTGGGGTCGAGGAGTAGATGCCAGAGCAGGACGTAGACGACGGAGGGCGTGAAGCGTGGGAGCAGCCAGATCATGCGGAAGATCACTGCCGGTCGCGTCGGTAAAGCGGCGGTGAGCAATGCTAGCACTAGCCCCAGTCCGAGATGAAACACCAGCAACGTGGTGAAGACATAGACCGCTGTATTGAGCAACACACAGGGTATCAGGGCATCTTGTACAAGCGCTACAACATTCGCCAGCCCCACAAAAGCCCAGCGGAAGCGATAATCCAGGCTGGTCAGACTGATGACACCGGTGATGCCAATAGGCATGACGAAAAACACCACGATGAGCAGCAGCGCTGGCAGGAGAAACAGGAGCAGTGGCGAAGGGACCTGAGGCGTTTGGTCGAAGGTGTGATGTGCATGGGCTTCAAAAGTGCGGCGTTTCCCCTACGACTGTGATGGGGATGTCCGCCGTACGGTCCTCTACAGTAATTTGCACCATCAGTTGTCCCGTTGCCCGGGCGCGGAATGTCGTGGTCGCTTGCCCCTGGCGCGTTGCTACCGTGGGTGGGTCCACCTGAGCGCGCGTAGCCCAGGCGTCGGGGACGCGAAAATACACGAGGACCTCATCCACTGGCTTGCCTGCCGTGTCACTGACGCGCACCGTGAGCGCGAGCGGATGCGAGTGGAGTGCTTGCGATGCCCCGGGCAGCTCAATGCGATAGCCCGAAGGCCTGGTGGGTCCCATGACCGTGGGCTGACAGCTCCCCAGGACAAGACCCCAGACCAGGCAGAGAAGGGGAACTATACCCCGAGAGAGGGCCCGTTGTCTCATAGTGAGTTATTCCACGATCGATAGACGAGATCATGGTGATATTGCAACACTTCCTTCAGGACCGCGGGGTTCAGGACAAGCTGTGCACCCGTCTCATCCGTCAGATGTCCACCAAACGCCAGGTAAATCTGGAAGACATCTACTCCACCAGTAGGGTGATGATACAGCCCCCAGGGGGCAATGCCGGCCTCTTTTACCTGCTGCGCCCGCTCGACCAGATCAAAGAGCGTAAAGTCCCCCTGCTCGACGCGCTGGGGCAGGCCAGCAATGGCCTCCGCACTCCAGCCCAATGTGCGCAGATGATCGGTGCGCACGTACATCATGCGCGCCTCCGTATCCTGTGGCAGAGCCCAGATCCGACCGTTAAAGCGCACCGCCTGCCACAGCACGGGATAGATATCGGCCAGAGCTGCCTGATGGGCTGCCAGGAGGTCGTCCAGGGGACGGATATAGCCCGCCGTGGCATAGCGCCCGATAAA
>JBMDXC010000323.1:0-13567 GCA_048594805.1 Candidatus Entotheonellaceae bacterium
CCCAATTTTCGCGCCCAAGCCGCTACTCACCCGGCCTATCTCCCAGGCCAGCATGGCCACACGCAAAGTCTGAGGCTTGGTTGGCATATCTACTCCCCTGTGCATGGTTGCCCTGAGGTCTTACCGACTAGGTTTTTGCCCCATATACCCCTTGCAGCAAGTGAGGGCATGATGACGGTGTGGGCCAGGCGCCCTGGCTGACGGTTTCACCGGGGGTAGTGATTTTTCTCGTCGTATTGGCATTCAATTTCTTCGGCGATGCGCTCCGTGACGTCCTTCATCCGCAGCAATCACGCGAGGAGCCGGGCCGTAAACAGCGTTATGGGGTAGAGGCAATAATAGTCTGGATTCCTCAGAATGCACTGGGGCGAATGTGCCTCACACACGGCAGAGCGCTGTTGCCAGTCCTGCGCATCGAGGAAGGCGAGCAAGCGTGGCCCCCAGTTGCGTGCAAACACCACATGCTGAATGTATTCCTGGCTCGCCGCGTCGAGCGGGGCCTGCCTTTGCACCACATAGGTGCGTATCTGGACTCCTGCCAGGCCTGCTGCCTGCATGGTTTCCAGCGTGCGCTGCCGACGTTCCTGGAACGAGCGGGTGCCGGCCTCGTGACGATGGCACTGTATTTCGGCGCGCTGCAGCTGCCGTTCCAGTTCGGGGTAGCCGGGCAGGAAGAGGGCGTGTAGCACCTGCGATTCTTTGATAATGATGCTCCCCCCTGGGCGCAGCACCCGCATGAACTCTTTGAGCGCCAACACCGGGGTATCGATGTGGTGCAGCACGTCACCACACCACACCCAATCAAAGTTGTTATCGGGGGCAGCGATCGCCGTGCCGTCGCCGTGTCGTAGCTCCAGGCGACCGGCGTCGAGGGCATTGCCCACCAGGCGCTGCGCCGCAGCAATGCGCTCAGCCGAGGTGTCTATGCCAACAATCTGGCCGTGCGGCCCAACGGCTTCCGCCAGCCAGAGCGTGTACAGGCCAACGCCACACCCCACATCCAGCCCGCGTGAGCCTGTGGGGAGGCGTAAGTCGGCGATAGCGGTGCGCGCCTCCGGCTCCTGGAAGCGGTTCATGCGTTCCAGCACGGCCGCGTAGTCCTGCGTGTCTTCTGTATGGTGGTGATGGGCCTGTTGCTCCATACGGTGCTCCTCTAGCATCACGGCTCCTTGAGTACCTCATTCGCCAATGCGACGGCGTTCAGGGCTCTGGGAAAGCCACTGTACGGGGCCGTATGCATGAGGATCTCGGCCACTTCCTCCTTGCGAAAGCCGACGTTGAGCGCCGCCGCCAGGAAGCCCCGCAGTTGCGGCTCACACCCTAGGGCAGTGAACGATGCCAGCGCACAGACCATGCGCGACTTACGGTCCAGATCGGGCCGCTGCCAGATCTCCCCATAGCCGTACTGCAGGGCTAGCCGAAACAGGTCAGCCCCTAGCGCGCCGGCGGCCGTGTAGCCCTGCCGGCCATGCGTCCCTTGGAGATCCTGACGTATGGCTCTCCCCTGCGTTTCCAGCTCCTCCAGACTGCGGTCAGCAATGGCCGCGTCGGGCACGACAATGTCGCGCCGGTCGAAGAGCTCCCTGGCGAGCGCCAGCGCGTTGACCATGGTCGGGAAACCGCCATAGATGCCGGCCTGGATGAACACCTCCTGGATGGCGCGCGGCTCTACGCCGATATTGAGGGCACTGTGGATGTAGATGCGCAACTGCGACAGGCGCTGTAACACACAGAGCACGGATAGCGTGCAGATCATGCGGTAGCGCATGTCCAGGCCAGGCCTGGCCCACACGGCCCCAAAGCCGGCCTCTGTGGTCAAACGGCGCAGGCCTGGGACAGTGTCGGTGACGCCCCCGCCTGTCGACCCGTGCGAGCCATGCTGTAGCTCTTGGCGCACGGCCTCACCCTGACGGAACAGTTCTTGTCGTGTGGCCATAGGGATGATGCTCCTTATCTATCAGGCTCACTGTGTGCACTGTCTCCGCCCTAATTCCCGTCTCCCATGCAGAGACAGGACAACACACCCCTGGGCATCGGTGTAGAGATACCCTGCTTTGTACAGATGCAAACACCGCTGTGCCACGCGCATGGGCAGATCCCTGAGGGGTTTGGGATCGGTCAATAATGCCAGAATGGCCCAATCCTCGTCAGTCATAGCAAAGGGCACACGACCTGGCTGGTTACTTCTCTGGCTGCCTCTAATGATGGCTTTATCTCCTTGGATGATGGACACAGTTCGTGATCACCCCCTGCTGGCGGACCTTCCCACCTGTAACTTTCTTGACAGTCTATACGTAACGGTCACGGCATGCAGGCTTGATAGCCCTCTAGCCGTACAGATATTCCGGTGTCGCCATCTCCAGAAGCTGCTCCAGCCGCTGGCGGTTGTCTGAGCCACGATAGAAGCTCAGAAACACGCGGGCGTGCGCTGCCTCAGCACCAGCAGGGTTGGTGCGGCGTGGAATCACCTCCAGTATGCCCTCGGTGGGCACGAACCCAGCCTGGGCCGCGATACGATCGCCCGCCACACCTTCCAGAATAAACACCGGTGGCTCATGGCCCAGCAGCACAGGGTGCACATCGCCAGTCATACGCAGCGGATGGCCCTGCATCTGGCACTCTACGGTGACGCAATCAATGGCCAGCAGGGAAAGGCCAGCGGCGGCGACACGCTGTGCCACCTCTACAGTGATAGAGGGCAAGTGGTAAAACCCGTTGGCATCGGGATGAAAATTGTCTGAGCCCTGGCGCATGACAGCCCCAAAGCCTGTGAGCAGGACGAGGGCGTCGTACTGCTGCAGTTCTTCGAGAGCGGGCAGCATCTCTAGCGACACGCGTTCGCAGTAGCGCACGCCGTTTTGCGTATAGAAACAGCTCGCATCAGGCCAGATCGAGAGGTCGAGCACGCGGGCGCGCATGGGCAGATTGATGCGATATGTGGGATTGTTGAGGACAGCCGCAAGATCAGCCGTATGCTCGAGAAAGTGCAGAGGCATATCAATATGCGTGGTGTTGTGGGCCACTAGCGGACGGAAATTGCCGTCGTCCCGGATACCGATCTCGCCACGCATGGCGATGGGCTGCCCTTCGCGGCGCTGGAGTACAGGACGCGTCACGACCGAGGCGGCATTGCCATAAGTAAAATATGTCTCTAATGTCAGATCGCACTTGATGAGTCCGTTGCCCACGCCTGGCTCCTTTTATGGAGAGATGTGAGGGAATATGACTGCACACTTTACAGTATAGGATAGCATACCTCAGCACGGGTGCGTCTCTTAGGGCCAGGCCAGAGACGGAAATGCAATTGACAAAACGGCGGGGGGTGTGGTACCACTGTCACACTTTCAGCAGGGGTGCTGGTCGCCACGCCGGCCGTATGGCGTGCACAGCGCCTACGTGGGTCCGAATCATGCCAGCGCCGGGTGGAGCGTATGACACTGGTGGCTTCAGGGTGTAGACCAGCAATAGCGGCAGTACTGGAGCGCGCCTCTGCGGGAGTGTGTCTGTCGGCGCAAGAGGCGTGCGCTTTTGAGCATACGACCAGTAGCGAGTTGCTAGCGCTCCTGCAGGTGGCGGATGCGTTGCGGGCGCAGTATCATGGTGATGTGATTACCTACTCCCGGAAGGTCTTCTTGCCGCTCACAAACCTGTGTCGGGATTATTGTGGGTATTGTACCTTTCGCAAAGATCCGGGCGACCCTGGTGCGAGGACGATGAGGCCGGATGAAGTGCTGGAAGTGGCCGCGGCTGGCGCCAGGCTGGGATGTAGGGAGGCATTATTTAGCCTGGGCGATAAACCGGAGGCACTCTTTCCCGCCATGCGCCAGGAGTTGCAGCGCTATGGACACCGCCGCACGCTGGACTATCTGGTGCAGATGTGCCAGCTCGTCCTGGACCACACACCGCTGCTGCCCCACGCCAATCCGGGGGTCATGGGACCGAAGGATCTGGCACGCCTGCGCGAGGTGAGCCCGAGTATGGGCATCATGCTCGAGACCACCAGCCGCCGTCTGCTTGGCCCAGGCATGGCGCATGATAACGCGCCCGACAAAGACCCGGCTGTACGCCTGAAGACCATCGAAAATGCCGGGAAGTTACACATCCCTTTTACTACCGGGATTCTCATTGGCATCGGCGAGACGTTTCGCGAGCGCGTCGATGCTCTGTGTGCTATACGGGAGTTGCAGGAGCGCTATGGTCACATCCAGGAAGTGATCATCCAAAATTTTCGCGCCAAGCCGGACATCCCGATGCATGCCCACCCTGAGCCGACACTCCTCGACTTTCTGCGCACCATTGCCGTGGCGCGCCTGCTCCTCGGGGGTGCGATGAACCTCCAGGCCCCACCCAATCTGACACCGGAGCAGTACCAATTGCTCATCACTGGCGGCATCAACGATTGGGGCGGTGTGTCGCCGCTCACCATTGATTTTATCAATCCTGAGGCGCCCTGGCCGCAGCTCCGTACCCTCGCGCAGGTATCAATGGAGATGGGGCTGCGCTTGCGCCAGCGTCTGACCGTGTACCCGGAGTACATCGTGCACAAGCCGGGCTTCATGGCACCAGCTCTGGAACCCCGCCTGCGGGCCATGGTAGACGAGGACGGATACCCTCTTGACGACGAGAAAGGAGTCGCGAGCTCATGAAAATCGCCGCGAATACGCAGGAATCGCAGGCCCGTGTAGAGTACCTGCTGCCGCAGACATCGCCGGCGGTGGCGAGCGTGCTGGAGCGGGCCATGGCCGGTCAGGAACTGTCACGTGAAGACGGCATCGTCCTGGCGTACACTACCGGCAAGGACGTGGAAGCGCTGGTAGCGGTCGCCGATCACGTGCGCCGCGAGGTCGTCGGCGACATCATTACCTATGTGGTGAATCGCAATATCAACTTCACCAACGTCTGTTTTATTGGCTGTGCCTTCTGCTCGTTCAGCACGTCACACCGTGCTGCCGATGCCTACAACCTGTCTTTCGAGGAGATCGCGCAGCGCGTCATTGAAGCGCGCGAGATGGGGGCCACGGAAGTCTGCGTGCAGGGCGGGCTGCCGCGCGGGCTGGACCCCTTCTACTACCGAGATATTCTGCGCACGATCAAGAAAGCCGTGCCGGATATGCACGCCCATGCCTTCTCCCCCATGGAAATCACCTATGGCACAGAACTGACTGGCATGAGCCTGCACGACTACCTGCAGATGCTCAAGGATAACGGGCTGGACACGCTGCCAGGCACAGCGGCAGAGGTGCTTGATGATGACGTGCGCCATCTGCTGTCACGCAAGAAGGTGACCGTGAAGCAGTGGGTCAATGTGGTGACCACGGCGCATAAACTCGGCATTCCCTCGACCTCTACGATGATGTACGGACATGTCGAGACACCAGAGCACTGGGTCGATCAGATGCTCTTGCTGCGCGACATCCAGAAGGAGACGGGTGGCTTCACGGAGTTCGTGCCGCTGGCGTTTGTGCATCAGAATACGGGCCTGTACCAGCTCGGCATTGCCCGGCCCGGCCCGACTGCGGAAGAGACGCTGAAAGTTCATGCGCTGGCGCGCCTGATGCTGCGGGGCTGGATCGACAACCTGCAGGTATCGTGGGTAAAATTAGACCGCGAGCTTTCGCAGCGCACCCTGCAGGCCGGGGCGAATGATTACAGCGGGACGCTTATTGACGAAAATATTTCGCGCCTGGCCGGGGCAACGGCCGGCCAGTACATGCCGCCAGCGGAGTTTCGGAAATTGATTCGCGCCATCGATCGGGTGCCGGCAGAACGCACGACCACCTATGAGATCCGGCAGGTGTTTGACCGGTACGCGGACGCAGTGCCGGTGTAGGGAGTTCGCTGGAAGCTTGGTTGCGGGGTGAGGGTGTCCCCTGCCTTGGGAAAACCCCTCACCCTAATCCTCTCCCAGAGGAAGAGAGCATACAATCTGCTGCTGCACAGAGATCTTCTACCGTTATCACCTAACACCCCATCTCGTGAAGGAGACACGCCATGGCCCAGGGTAACTGGTCTGGCATTCACATTCCGCTCATTACTCCCTTCAAAGACGACGACAGCATTGACGAAGACGGCCTACGTCGTCTGGTCGACTACTGTATCGAGGAGCAAAAGGCGGACGGCCTTGTCCCCTGTGGCACCACGGGCGAGTCGCCGACGTTGTCGCACGAAGAGCAGCACCGCGTCATCGAGATCGTCATCAAGGCCGCGGCTGGGCGCGTGCCAGTGATTGCCGGGACTGGGTCGAACTCCACCCGCGCCGCCATCGAAATGACCAAGCACGCTGAACAGGCCGGTGCGGCAGCGTCGCTGCAAGTGACCCCTTATTACAACAAGCCTGAGCAGCATGGCCTGATGGCGCACTTCGAGGCGATTGCCAAAAACACCTCGTTGCCTATTATTCTGTATAACATCCCAGGCCGCACCGGACGCCTCATTGACGTCAAGACCATGTTAGAGCTCGCCAAGATCGACAACATTATTGGCGTGAAGGACGCGGCAGCGAATATCAACCACAGCATGGCTCTGCTGCAGGTGACCCGCACGCTCAGCAAAAAGTTCTATGTCCTCAGCGGTGAAGACGCCCTGACCTATCCCCTGCTTTGCCTGGGTGGCGACGGTGCCATCGCTGCCGTCGCCCACGTGATTGGCGCAGAGCTGCACGAGATGCTGCAGGCCATCGCCCGCAGTGACTACAAAACCGCCCAGGACATCCACTTCCGCACCCTGGATGTGGTGAATGCCCTGTTCATCGAGACCAATCCCGTGCCCGTGAAGACCGCCATGGAGATGATGGGGCAGCCGGCCGGCAAGCTGCGGCTGCCTCTGGTGCCCATGCGGCCAGAGACGCGCGAGCACCTGCGAAAATGTCTGCAAGCCCTCGGGAAGATTTAACGGCATATGAACACCTGCCGCGCCTGCGGTGAGCCACAGCCTGTAACAACCTGGGACACAGCTCCACCGGAACAGCGCTACTGTGGAGTGTGCGGCACCCCGGCGTGTGACGACGATACGCTCGACCGCCTCCAGAGTCAACAGCTTGAGCAATCCACAACCCGGCTCTATGGCACCAGCCTGGTGAGTCCCACACCGGAAGTTGTGGCCTTTATGGCCGGCTGGGATGTGGCCACCAAGGGCGCGGCAGACCAGGCTCTAGTGCTGGTTGATCTGTGGGTCAACCGGGCCCATACCCGCATGCTTATGACCCAGACAATTCTCACCGCAGCGCAGGGCCAGGCGATTTTGCGGGGTCTCGACGAGCTGGAGCAACGCTATCGCGCTGGGCAGTTTGTCGTGCGACCAGCGCTTGAGGATGTGCACACCAATATTGAAAAATTTTTGACGGACGAGCTGGGCATCGAGGCGGGTCTGGCCATGCATACCGCCCGCAGTCGTAACGATCAGATCGTCACCGATATGCGCCTCTGGATGCGCGCCCGGGTCGTCAATCTGGCGCGCCTGTCCCTGGGACTGCTGCACGCCTTGACAGAAGTGGCTCGGCTACATTTGGACAGTGTTATGGCTGGTTATACACACCACCAGCACGCCACCATTTCCACCTTTGGCCATCACCTGGCGGCATATGGCGAAGCCATACGGCGTGTGGTGCAGCGCCTGCACTTCTGGTACGAAACGTTTAATTATAGTCCGTTGGGGTGCGTGACGGGGTTTAGCACGACTTTCCCTATTGATCGCCATCTCACTGCCGAGTTGCTGGGCTGTTACGGCCCCGAGCCCAACTCCATTGATCCGATCGCCAGCCGCTGGGAGCCTGAGGCGGAACTCGCACAGATTCTCGCCGTACTGCTCGCCCACTTGTCGAGCATGGCTCAGACCTTGATTTTGCTCAGTACCCAAGAGTTTAGCGTGCTCAAGCTGCATCCGCGTTTCTGCTCCGGCAGCAGCATCATGCCCCAGAAGGTCAATCCTGACACCCTGGAGGTCATCAAAGCCAAAGCGGCTGAAGTCACCAGCCGCTTAACCGCCCTGCTGACGCTCGGTCGCGCTAACCTGACCGGCTACAACCGCGAGCAACAGTGGACCAAGTATCTCATCATGGAGGCCTGCCTGGAGAGCTTGCCGGCGGTGTCGATCATGACCCGCATTGTCGCCCACTCCTGCTGTCCCTTGCAGTCCAATCCCTGGCTGCAGCGCGACGTCGGCATCGATACGGCTCGGCTGCGCACCATGGCCGGCACTGGCTTCGCTGGCGCCACGGAACTCCTGGAGCAACTTGTCACGCAGACTGGGATTGAGTTTCGCCGCTTGAAGCGGGTCGTGGAATATGCCGTCGCACTGTCACTGCAGCAAGGGACCTCTGATGCTGTCACGCACACTGCCCTGTCCCAGGCGCTTCGAGAGGAGGGGCTTGAGGTGCTGGTCGATGCCGCGACTGTGCAACGTCTGCAAGAGCCTGCTACCATTCTTGCCGCTAAGCAAGTCACTGGCGGCCCTGGACGGCAAGCACTGGAGGCGGAACTGACGCAACTTGTCACTTTCGTGGTGACGCAATCCCAGACCTGGCAGACCCGGAGTCAGGAACTGCAGGCCAGGTACGAGCAATGCCGCCAAGGCTAAGAAGCTCAGGACAACAAGGGGCAGTGCTGGCGGGGACAACACACTGCCCCTGATGCTCTTGGTAGGCTCAGAAGAGCGCTGCTGGCGTGACAATCCCCTCCAAATCTTCGTCCGTCACAGGGTCGACGAGGGGGACTCCCAGTTCATTGGTGATAAACCAGTACGCCTGCTTTAAATGGTGCGTACTGTGGCTCAAAATGATGGTAAAGAGTTCAAGGACAGTCACTTCACCGCCATAATGGGCCGGGACTACCCGATCAAAGGCAGCGGTGTCGTTGCTCTGCAAGAAGGCGATAATATGCTGACGGACACCTTCGCCGTATGCCGCCATCGCCTCGGATGTCTGGACATCATAGAGTCGGGCGTCTGACGCCCGCATGTCGTCTGTGCTCATACTGCCATGCTGATGACTCAGCCAGGCCAGTTCAGGAAACGACAGCACGTGCATCATGAGATCTCGCAATGTCCACTTCTCACGCCAGGGCAGGCGCTGTTGCAACTGCGCATCAGAGAGCTGTTGGATGGCGCGCCGGGTTGCTCCTAGCAGCATATCGTACTTCGCCGCCAACCAGCTGGTTTTGCCAGACAGATCGACCTCAGCCTCTAGATGTAGCGCGGGAATGAGCTTTTTGGGGTAATAGCCAATGATGACCTCGTCGTCATCAATAATCGTCACGGGTAAAGCGGTAATGCCGCGGCTCTGCAAATAAGCTCGGGCAGCCTCATCTGTAGCAACATCGTGGTGTTCATACCGAACACGGTTAGACGCGAGGAACTCCTCGAGCGTCCGACAGCTGAATCAACCCGGATGGGTGTACACTTGAACTTTCATGGGATTCTCCATCACCCGATGAGACGCAAGCTCGCCGGGTGTGACATAGTGCCATTACAGCACCAATGAGTACGTAGCGGCGCCAATAGACGCCTGTCTGGTGCGTCCAAGATATCATACACGGTGTATTGTGCCACAATCTGGATGGCCTGACTAGCTGGTCGAAGAGTAGGAAAAAGGTTGACCTCCTCGACTGTGCAGCGCACATGTTACTTGACACGCCGGTCGACACAGACGTCCCCATCCTTGAGCACCAGCTTGATGCGCTGCACATCCTGCAATACCGTGATGTTCTGTAAGGGGTTCCCGTCCACCGCCACGAGGTCGGCGCGCTTTCCAGGCGTCACCGTACCTACTTCGCTCTCCAGTCCCAGGCACTCCGCGGCCCACCCGGTGGCGGCTTGCAGGGCCTGCATGGGGGACAGGCCCGCTTCGACCAGATACTGGAGTTCCTGGGCGTTAATGTTGTGCTCGTGCCCACCGGCATCGGTGCCCGCCACAATTTTGACGCCGGCGGCGAGCGCTTTTTGCAGACTGGTAATGTGGTGCGGATACAGGTCACGGCCACGCGCACGCACGTGCGGGGCGCTGACTTCGCGGTGGAAGACGTACACGGTGAGGGTCGGAACGAAGAAGGTGCCGCGCTCGGCCATCATGGGGATAAGTTCGGGGTCTTCGTCCAGATAACAGCCGTGCTCGATAGAGTCAACCCCGGCTTCGATGGCCATGCGCAGGCCCGGTCCACCCAGAGCGTGGCACATGACACGCCGGCCCAGGGCGTGCGATTCTTCCACCAACGCATGCATCTCGTCCTTGGTAAAGGCGATATCTTTGGGGCCGTGACCAGGCCGGGAGCTGGCACCACCGGTGGTGGCGCACTTAATCACATCGGCTCCAGCGCGGACCATGGAGCGCACCACCTGCTGCACTTCGTGGATACCATTGGCCACCCCGGAAGGCAGCGTGGGGTCGAGGACAATGCAGCAATCGTGGCCAGAGGGGCTGACGCGGTCGCCAATGCCGCCCGTGGGTGAAATGATGCTCACCGCCAGCATCAGGCGTGGCCCCGAAATTAACCCCTCTTCGACAGCCAGCTTAAAACCAACGTCAAGACCAGCGGCATCGCGTATAGTGGTATAACCAGTGGCCAGGGTCTGCCGCAGTACTGTAGCCGTGCGCATATGCACCGTACTGAGGGGCTCGTGCAGCCCCCAGCGCTGCGTCATGGCATAGCCGTGCGAGGCGAGATGATCGTGTCCGTCGATGAGGCCAGGAAGCAGCGTGAGGCCGGAGATATCGATAACGTCAGCATTTGTTGGCCGGGAGACGGTCTGGCGTGGTCCTACAGCGCTAATTCGTCCTTCATTGATGAATACTGCGGCATCAGGCACTGGTGCAGCGCCCGTGCCGTCGATCAGCGTAGCTCCAAGGAGCAGTTGCATAACGCGCCTCGCTTTCCAGATGTCGAACCAGTACTGCCCACGGTTCACTTTAAGAATGCTGCCTGAGATATAACTCGCAGCTCGGAAAGCTAGCATTGTACCAGAAATGGCCCACGCACCGCGCATTGACTTTACCCCGGGGGCACACTATGATGTCGGTCCATCAGAGGCTCATCACGATTTTGCTCCATGTCTATACGAGGGAAGGTGGGTTTACCGTGCCGGGAAACCAGGATGCCCCCGCAGAGATTGCCGTGATCTTTCAAGTCCTCTACGACACCCCGCAAGGCACTATACGCCTGACCGTGCAAGATTATACGCCAGCTGCCGCCATGCAGGGTGTGCAGTGTCAAATTGGCCACCGCAAGGTCGGCGACATCGAGCGGCGCTCGCCACCGCTTAGCCTCGAGGAAGCTACACGCACGGCAGCCACCGCCGCGGCGCTCGATGGTGAGGCGCTCTACCTGCGCCTGGTGGATAGTACCGGACGTGATCTCGCAGTCACCAAGATTGATGAGGCGCGGTGGCCGCGGGACGCGGGACCGAGCACGGTCAAAACGGTGTCGTACTGGCTGTTCGTGCCGTGAGGGCGCAGGGGTCGGAAAGCACGTCTGACCGGCCTGGTTAATGGGCGCTGCTGCTAAAGAGCTTGGCGATCTCTTCATCCCAAGCAAAACCGTTGAATTTCCACACATCCTTGCCTTTATAGAAGGTAAACATCCAGCGCAGGCCGGTATTTTCAAACCGCTCAACATACACGAGGCGGAGGAAAGTATCTGCCGCTATTTCACGGCGTACCAACGTAAAACCAATGCTTTTCCCGAGTCGGTGTGCCAACAGGTTGCGCTGCTGCGCTGTCTGAGCGACCACGGTCTCCAGTTCGTCCTCCGGGAAAAGCCAATAGGGTTTCACGACGGTCGCTATGCCATCTATATCGCCGGCAACGGCCCGCGACAGCACCTTTTCTGCCAGTTCTTTGGCGTCCTCTGGATTCCGCAATGTTGCTCCATACGCCAGGCCCATCGTGGTCAGGAGGAGCATACTACAGAGACACACATATCGTCGTGTCATAGTGATTCCTTACGCATCCGCCCAACCCTCCTGCCCCAGGAGAGGCACGAAGCGACAGGGGACAGAGCGCTCCTGCGCATAATGATCCCCGTGGCGGGTGATGATCAAGAGTTCCTGACTTGTCACACTCCCTACTGGGATGACTAAACGGCCACCGTCCGCGAGTTGCATGAGCAAGGGTTGGGGCACATGCGGTGCCGCAGCAGCAACGAGAATGCCATGGTAAGGCGCATGCGCCGGGAGGCCAAGACCGCCATCGCCGGTGAGCACCTGGATGTTGGTATACCCCAGACGCTGCAACAGGGCACGAGCCCTCTCGGCTAAAGCGGGAAAATATTCGATCGTGTACACATCTGCGGCCAGACGACTGAGGACTGCTGCCTGGTAGCCTGAACCAGTGCCGACCTCGAGCACGCGCTCATGCCCTTGCAGCTCCAGGCTCTGCGTCATAATAGCGACCATATAGGGCTGCGAGATCGTCTGGTCATCGGCAATCGGCAGGGGGCGATCGCTATACGCCTCGTGGCGCCACTCCGGTGGCACAAAGGCATGCCGCGGCACCTCCCGCATCACTTGCAGGACACGCGGGTCCGTGATGCCACGACGCTGCAGTTGCGCTCGTATCATGGAGAGGCGCGCGGTGGTATAGTCGGGCTCCTTACGCCTACCGTTCACCGTCGCCATTCCTGGGCTCCTTGCTAGAGCATTGCGGTAGCTATTTCCCGCCACTCCCCCCAGCCGGCGCCTCTTTCCACTCTCCGCTATACTGTTTGCCGTCAGGGAAGATCCAGGTGCCACGACCGCTTGGCTTCTCGTCGCGCCAGTCCCCGACATATTTTTTCCCGTCGAGGAAGAGCCACGTGCCTTTCCCGTTTGGTTTGTCGTCTTGCCATTCGCCGATATACTGCTGGCCATCGTGCAGAGTGTAGGTGCCCTGGCCCTGCCGTTTATCCTCTTGCCAGGCCCCGATATACGTATCACCGTTCGGATAGGTTAAGGTCCCCTGCCCGTGCCGTTTTCCTTCTTGCCAGGTCCCCGTGTACTGCTGACCGTTGCTCAGGGTATAGGTCCCCTGGCCATGGAATAGGCCCTCGGCAAATTCTCCCACGTACTTGTCCCCGTTGGGAAAGGTCATCGTCCCCTGGCCATGGCGCTTATCGTCTTGCCAGGTGCCCGTGTAGCGTCTGCCGTCTTTATACGTGTAGACTCCCTCCCCCTGTCGCTTCCCGTGGACGATTTCCCCAACATAGACATCCCCATTGGCATAGGTTAGCGTTTGGGTAACCACCGGTGGAGGGTCTGCAGCCAGCACCACGGGCCCAGGCCAGAGTAATCCCAGCGTGAGCAGAGCTACTCGAGAGGTCATTAACCGCCAGTTGTCTCCCAATCCCAGCATATCCTCCTCCTTTGCGAGTCATTTACCAGGCTGGGCACGCTGCGCTTTGCCGATGGCTTTGGCCGCTGGCGGTCCAGCACTCTTGCCGCTCCTATCGAGTTCAGGTATGCTCCCTGGCGGGAGGATCCAGACTTCCGTGAGTTCTCTACGTTTTCCCCCGCCCTCCCCATCGGCGAAGACTGGAGTCACCAGGCCATTGGGAATGGTGGTGTCCCCGACGCCGGTATCGATCATGATGTAGTTGACGCCTTC
>JBMDXC010000324.1:0-2278 GCA_048594805.1 Candidatus Entotheonellaceae bacterium
GGTCACCGTAAATTTGTGACCGTTATCACACGCTGCACACCGCTCAGTGAAGGTCTAGCAAGCAGAGTCACGCCGGTGCGTGGTCGGCATGGAGACGAAATGGGGTACACCCTGGGCATGTGCGACCGCCGTCAGGATCTGATAACAGGCATTCTGTAGCGCTTTGCTCACACACCGCCTCTGGCATAAGCCTACTTCATACCTCACTCCGGCTCGGGGGTGCGGGGCGCCTCTGCCAGGACACAGCCACGCCTGCGCCGCAATTGTCAACAGACTGGTATCTTGCTACCCTGCTGTCGTACGAATGGGTTCCATAGTTGTTCCGCTCTCTGTCTGCCAAGGGAGGCATATGGACGACCTCACGGGCGAGCAGTTAGCAGCCGTCCTCCAGGAGCCGAAGGTGGCCCTGCTCCGGCAAGTGTTGCGGACCTTAGGCCAGGACCGCACCGCAGCCATCCTCACGGACACGCTCCAGTGTGAAGCCGCTGGCGGCATGCGCACCAAAGACGGCAGCCGCAGCCGCACGCCTGGGGGCGTGTTCTTCCAGTGGGTGAAAGAGCGTGTGACGGCGCACGAACGTCGGCGCCTCTTCCCCCATCCAGCCCCACAGCAAGGTCGGGGACAGCCACAGCACGGCCAGGGCCAGCCTTTAGACCAGCCCATGGCGCTGACCTGGGACGAGGTCCAGATCATCATCCAGACGCTGGCCGTACACCCACCAGGAGAGGCACGCACCATGAAACTGACACTGATAGGCAGACCAGGCAAGGTCGAGACGCGTGGCCAGGCGGTGGTGTTCCGCATGCAGGGCAAGCCGCCCGGCGCTCTGCCCAGAGGCTTGCCCCCAGTGCCAGCCCAAGCCCCGTTGACCTGGAACGTGATGGTCGCGCTGCGGCAGTGGAACCGCGTCAAAGACAGCCTGGCCGCGAACCAGGACGATCAACTGATTATCGAGGGCTATCCCCTCATGCAGGGCAACCAACACGTCCTGCTGGCGCAGAGTTGCATGAGCGTGATGCTGCAGCGAGCCCAGAAAGCAGCGCAGCGACAACAGACGGAGCCGGCATCATGACCAGGCATCCACCCACAAATGCGGCGGCACACGCCACAGCGACAGATGTGCAACGTCAGATCCGGGAGAGCCTGGGGCTCCCACCTGTGCCCGAGGCGAAACCGACAATGCCCGTCGAGGGCCATGTATGCGAGTTTCCGTTGTGGTCGTTTAGCAAGCAACAGAGCACCATGACGTATTTACGAATTGACTATGAGGACGGCACATATTTTCAACTTGAGGCATTGCGGGGCATGCCGAGCACGCTGTCGCCAGGCTATTTAGATACACTCTGGTACTACGGACAGAAGGATTTATTCAGCCAGAAATGTGTCGAGATGTCGGCCTATCGGCTGCTGTCGCATTTGAACCAAGGTCCTGTGCAAGGACAACAGTACCGAGGGTTTGTACGAGACATGAAGCGGCATTTTGCTCTACAGATTGAAACTGACCGCTTCATAGACCCTGTGACACATGGGCGAACGCATACGGCCTTCTTTCGAGTGTTGGATGGCATGGAGTTAGCACGAAATGGGAAAGGCGAGAGCAGATTTTACTTTAATGACATCTTCCTTCGCAGTCTGCGTCACGGGTATCTTCGTCGACTTGATTTAGATTTTTGTCTCTTCCTCGATCGTAAGGGGGAGCCACTGGCAAGGTTTCTCTACGCTCATGTATCAAAGCGGTTAGGCGAGAAAAGTGTGTATGTACGAAGTGTAGATGGGTTTTTGTCTGACATTGGGATGGGGCACGTAGCACAGCTACCTGCAAAGCGGCGTACTGAACGACTGAAGCGGGTTGTGTTCCCCGCACTCAACTTAATCAAAGGACAAGCGTGCTCTCGGTACGACTTGGATGATAAGGGGAACATTTTCTTTTATTCCTTAGAGCCAGGATTGTAGGTTTTTCTTTCTTTCTGGGTTGTAAGAAGTAAAGTTGTAGAAGCAGAAAGTCATTGAAAATCAAGGTCATGAGAATGAAAAGGTCGCTCATTGTGACAATACTTGGTCGCTCATTGTGACAATACTTGGTGGAGGAGCGGGAGCATGATTTTTTCTTTCCGAACGACTGCAATTTGTTCCCCTCAGCCAATAGTACAGGACCCTCGGCAAACAAACGTGCAAAATTCCAGGTTGGACATGAAAACGTGCAAGAACTCGAGACCCTTCTATGCTGTTCGCACTTTGATTCTTGCATCAGTTTTGGCACTAACTTTCAGCGGTTTAT
>JBMDXC010000325.1:0-9037 GCA_048594805.1 Candidatus Entotheonellaceae bacterium
CCCGCCGGGGAGGCGGATTGATCACAAGTGTGAGGCAGATCACTCCAGGGCGGGCACATTGGAGTGCGTAGGGGGCGGGGATGGTGACTATTCTCAGGAGTCACTAGGGCGGTCTGGCCTGTCAAGAAACCGCCCGTTAAATCGACACACACCGAACAGCCCAATTATGGCGCCAGATTATGCACAGGAACTCAGTCCATTAATCAATGCAAGGTTGGCTGCATGTCGAGAGGTTTCTGAACTGGGCCGACCACACGTGGGACGGAGGATTATCATCGGAGGCGTAGGGGAGGGCTTCTTTCCTTGCCGTTTTTGTTCCTTTATGACATTCTACTCATAGCTTGTATATGGAAGTCGCAAAAGTACCAGTTGGCAACCCGCTAATCCGGGCAGAGGTTGAGCTGCCCCACCCCTCTGTTAACTGGACTGACAAGAATGAGGAGGACGATCATGGAAAGGACACTCATATTGGCCGAACCGGAACCAGAAGACATTCTATTGACCAGGGAAATGCAGACTCCCTGGTATGATCCCAATCTATTTGGTACTATCGACTTATCACTACCGCTGCCAGTCGTTAGCATTGGTCGCCCGGTCATCTGGCCTCTGTCCAACATCTATGCCCCCGAGAAGATGCCGCTCGCTCTACAATCTCGATTAGACGTGGCTGATTTTTATCTCATAAACTTATTCTGTTCGTTTCGTCCCGACCCCATGAAAAGTCGTATAGAGTGGGCTCACTTCGAGATCCGCTTCCTCCCTGATAACAGTGGTTGTCAACCGCTTACCTTGGACCTATATCCCTTGCTCATATCACAGGAAGGTAAGCGTCAAACAAAAGTTACCTTGGCCCCGACTCTGAAGTTTCAAGAAGTAGAAGGGGAGCTCGGCAGCCTCGAATGGGGCCGGGAATATCCAGAGATCCACCCGATAATTATCGGCGCGGGACTGGGAGAACCAAATGCCAGTTGGGATTTTGCGATAGTGCAAGGTAGCGACAGTGTAGCAGGTGCCAAGTGGATGTTCCTCTTAATCGAGGCACCCAAAGGCATGTCATCGGGTCAAGCCTCCCTCAACTTGAAAGCGCGGGTGAAAATGCTGGATACCAATTGGCCCGAGTTCGTATGGTCACTCGTCCGAGGATCAACGGGAGAGGAGGTGGTAGTCAGCTTATGGAAATGGGGACGAGAATCCAGATAGGATTAGCGGCCGCTAACCCATATTCTCGGAAGCCTGAGGTTTGTAGCCAGATTCATTCTCTAAATTTTCCGTTGCTGCACCGCCATTGCCTCACAAATCGGTTGGAACGTACAAACGTACAAAGGTACGTAAAGTTTCATAGGGCGTGTTGAGCGTTCGTAGAGTGTGCACTGTGCGAACTTTCTTGCTGCCTACTGGATCGGTGCGTGTGTGAGTAGGCATAACACATTAATTCTGTGGGTATTTTTGCCTTCGTTGACTTTCTTTGGCCAAAAAATCAGCCTTCGCTAGGTTAGGGCCTACTGAAGATTCTCAAGCAGGCCAACCTCTTAAAGGATCGCCATGGAATAGCTATCGCGATCAACTTCGCCATCATCTTTATCATGCTCTATCCCTTGGTGCGTCTATTTCTGATGGCGGCCAATACGGGACTACTCATAGACCGCAGGCTGCAACGCTTCTTGCAGTGAGCTGAGTATGATATGGAGGAAGCGCAGCGGCTTAAGACCCAGAGTCTATGTATGGAGCGACCAGACTCCTCTGAGTCTTGATACTATGCAGGCCACGCGTACATACCCACTGACACGTAGGAAGGGTGCCACTGATGCACATTGGCCGATTTGCTGTAGCGGGTCACTGTCGATATGCGACAGCATTGCACGGACAGCAGCTTTCGCTTTTGCAGATGGAGGACGCATACAGAGGCGTTTAGCGAGGACAGCGGACCCGAAGCTCTCTCAATTCAAGGTCAATATTTCGCCCTCCAAGTGTTCCACGAAATCTTGCAACATATCGTGGGCGAGTTTTCCGCGAATTGTTGTCGAACTATAACAATGACCCGCTACAGGAAATTGGGCTTAGCACAGCAGTGCAGCCGTGGCGCAGCTCTGCGCGCGCAGTGTCCCCCACGTCGACCCGCAAAAAGGCGAGAGGGGCACATACTCCCCATTGCGCCGGCGTCTAGGCTCTCATATCATACCTGTCTCAGTGGTGTATCAGTAACCCTATGACGGAGAGGGAATCGTATGGCAGAGCACAGCCGGGTAGCTCGCTGGCGTCAGCGGCTGAGAGACGAGGGCAAGAAAGCCGTAACCGTGTGGCTGAGTACCGATGAGGAGTTACGCTTAAAGGACCTGGCCATGCAGTGGCACACCTCGCCTAGCGAGATCATGCAGCGAGCGCTAGCCCAGTTTCAGCCTGGGCGCCCTCCTAGTCTCAGTAGCAGCACCGATACGTCACAGCAGCAGCACAGCGATACGCTCGATACGTCACAGATACAGGCATGGTTACACGCGGAACTCCCAGGCATGGTGCGGCAGATTGTGGAGCAATTGGCGGTCGAGATTCTCGACCGCTCCAGTGACGGTGCTGACGATGTGCAGACACGTTCGAGTGACGTTACAGACAACATACCGATACGTTCCAGTGACGTTACAGATATCATAGAACCTCCACAGCCCCAAAAGCGTGCTGGTCGACAACGCAGCCCCATGGGACAGCGGATTCTCGACCTCCTAGCGCAGCATCCGGAAGGGTTGACCGCTGAGCAAATACGCGGCTATCTCTCGCCAGAGCGGTCCATCGGGGATATTCTGAGTGGCATGAGAAAAACAGGCGCGGTGCAGACCCAAGGCGGTGGGAGAATGACGCGGTATACACTTCCCCCGCATTAGCACTGAGGAAAAAGATTCTCGCCAGACAGGCAAAATCGCGTTGCATGTTCTTGACGGACACTAATAGAATTTTATATACTACTTTTTTATAAACTATAAACTGAAGGTGGCAATCCCCAAGCGTTTCTCACCACACCATCTGAATCGCAGGCAATTGGGCAAGCTAGGGGCCACACGGCCCCTTTTCCTTTTCTCGAGCAGGATAGACCGATGCCGAAATATCAGACGACTGGCAGACCAGCCGGCAGACCCCGTGCCTATGCACCAGGCGATGCCCCTAGCAAATTGTCGATTCGTGTGCCGCAACAACTCCTTGTCGCACTGCATGCCACGGCGAAAGCGCAGCGTGCGACTGTTACCGCGCTCGTGGTGCAGGCCTTACGACAACACCTGAATACGTCGGCATGCAACAGCCACCTGGTCACGATGGACAGCAGCCTTACCACTGCCGTGAAGGCATTAGGTGCCTTAGAGGCCGCTCTTGCTTCAGACGATCCGCGCTCCCAACACCTCGACGCTGCATTCCAGGCCCTGGGCGATATCGACGCAGCGCTTGATCATTTACTCCAGAAGGATCTTCCCCATGAAAACGCGTAAGCTCGTCCACTCCCTCACCAGGATCCTGACGCCACGTCCGACACCATCCCCGGACCCGGCGCCGAAGCTTGACGACATGATCAAGACGATTGATGAACTACGCGCGTTGATTGCAGCCCGGCAAGCGGCCATACGCACAACTGTGGTGCTGGTGGTACTGGGGCTTATACTGGGCGCTACACCGGCGTGGAGCCAACAGTCCTCACTGTCGAGCGCATGGCTCTTGCACACCTGCGAACACTTCGTGGCCAATATGAACAGCCCATATCCTCCAGCCATCGAGGAGGGACTTCGCATGAACGGCCCCATTGGGTGTGCCTGGGCGCTGGGCAAACTCTCGACGTGGTACCAGGACCCCAAGCGGCGCATCCGGCTGAATGCCCAGTCTCCTGCCAAAATCTGTGCACCCGATGACACCAACAACGCCGATGTGGCGCGTAGCATTGTGCTGGTCGGCCCGCTGATGACGGCAGAGCAGCTCGAAAGCCAGCCACTGGAAGTTATTTTCCTGGTCGCACTGGCGACAGTCTACCCCTGCCGAGGCTACTAGCCTCCACTCGCTGCACTGGCACTCACCCAGTGCAGCATCTCTCCATCCTCGACCGCTCACGCTAGCCAGGAAGGCCCTTCTTTTTCCTGGTATGACTCTTTATAGACCAATATATCTTATAGGCTTAAAAACGATCCTGGCGCGTCATGGCCATAAGTGCGGGCGTGCATATATACGTACCCCTATCTATAGCTTCACATGTCTCTTGCATGGGAATGGTCTTTAGCCGTATAGTAAAAGAGATCGAGGTTGCATTAGAACTAAAGATCAGAAAGGACACGCCATGGCTCTTCCACTCCCTCCTGGCCAACCATATGCTGGACGTCGGCACGATGCGAGAGTGATCAATAGCACTATCGATGCGGACGCGGCAGAGATTCTGTATCGCTATGCGCCTCGTGGCATGCGGGGTACGGGAGGTTTTTTGAGCAGGTTGCTGTACGAGCATGAGGCGCGGGTACAGGAACGTCAGCGTCTTGAGCAGGAGCAGGCGGTACAGCACGTTGGATAGTGTGGCGTGATGACCTGTCTCTGCTGGGGAGCGGATAGGAAGTCACATAGGTAGCAAATCGATGGGCAGAAAACAGCGAGAGCCGCTGTCCGTGGCTGGGAGAAGCGGCTCACATATCGGCGCTGTCGCAGGCGCTAACACCCTCTTTTTCGAAAGGGTATTGCTATGAGTTTAGCCGATTTCTCGCCAAATGGCAAGGTTCCATTTGACCGCAACCACGATGTACCTGCCAATGACCTCGACCGCTGGACTGGCGTGAATCAGCCGCTGGAATGGGCAGACCTCGACGTCGAAGAGCAGCTCGAATTTATCTTGAGCAACCCTGCCCGATCAGCATGGATGACCCCGGAATCCATCGAAGCCCTAACGAATTTCCGCAACATTCCACAGACCTGGGGACTGATTAAGGCCCGCTACGCCGAGATTTACGGCTCTCCTAAGGACCTCGAAAAAGCTGTTGATATGCAGCTCAAGATTATCACCGGGCGCATCAAGGCCGCACAAGAGGCCGTCCATAGCATCTGGGATGAAGCAGAATCGGTCGCTGAGTTTCTGGCCCACAAGGATACAGAACTTGAGGCGGACGCAAGAGACCTGATTATCCCTGGCTGTATCACGTTACTCGCGGCCCCGCGTGCTAGTCAGAAAAGTATTACCACGCTAGGGCTGATAGCCCAGCTGGCGACAGGTGGCGTCTTTCGCGGTGAGCGCTTGCCGCATCGCCGGCTCCTGCTCCTGGATCGCGATAACCCTACTGCCATTCTGCGAAAGCGTATGCGTGCTTTCCAGATACCCGCTAACGCCACGCTTAAGATTCTTGGGCGTGAGAAAGCCCCCAGCCTCCTCGATAAGGCCGCATGGGAGAGGCTCCCGGCTGAGCAATACGATGTCATTGTCATTGATTCACTTGGCTCTTTTACGGAGGGTGTGTCTGAAAAAGAAGGTCGGCAAACGCAAGAGTTCCTTGCTGTCTTGAACGACTTGGCACGGCGCGGCCCTGCAATCCTGGCACTCGACAACACAGACAAATCCGGCGCTGGTATTCGCGGGCGCGGCGAGAAAACAGACCGGGTGGACATCGTCTATGAACTCCGCAATGTCACGAACTGGACCCCACAGACCAAGGACTGCTGGTGGGAATCTCTTCCTGAAGCTGGCGAGTTTGCCTGGCAAAAGCGTGCGAGCCGACAGACCAACGCCGATGTAACACGGCTCGCCTTTATCCCCTCGAAGTTTCGCCCTGGTATCCAACCAGAGCCGTTTGTCCTGGAAATTGACCTGCGACACGAACCATGGACCGTTGAAGACGTGACCGAGACGTTTGAACTAGAAGCAGAAGACAACGCGCAGACAGCTGTTCATGAGGCCCGTGCCAAGGTCCAGGCTGCCGAGCATGCCCTAGTCATGAAGCTCCACGAGTCGCCTCTCAGGATTGGCGACGCTGAGACTGTACTGCGAGGACTGGGGCTCACACGTACCCAGGCCCGTAACCTCCTCAACGCTGGAAACCATGACATCTACCCCAGTGGCCGATGGGTTATTAGAGAGCAATTTGATACCAAGGGGAAACCAAAGGTTGTATCTCTCTGTGGTGAAGAGGATAACGGCGGAAATAATAACGGGGGAAATAATCCCTGTAATAGAGCCACGTCGGAAGCATTGATTTCCGCCGATGGCTCTGCGACTACACGGCGGGAATCAGCCTCTCCAGAGATCGCAGAAATACTTGAGGAAAATGGTGAGGTATTTTCGCCGCCCCGAAAACAGGATGCGGCGGAAATAGCAACGCAGAAACCCCGCGTCAATGCTAGAGAAAAATGTGGCCCTATTATTTCCGCCGATACAGCACAGTCCAACGGCGCAAATACCAAAGAGGGTATAAAAATAGCACTAACCGCTACGGCGTCAAGGGGTTGCCGACATCTCATCCGTCTTGACGGTGTGTGCAAAACGTGTGGCGAGGTATTCGACAGCCAAAATATGGACGAGGGTTTTTAAGGGACATGGTCCCACGATAAACCACGAAGGTTAGACACAGGGGGAACAAAATGATGAGCGAGACCATGGCGGATATCCGCGACCAGCTTGTAGTAGACGCCCTCGACCTGTTTGCGCTTTCGGTATCACGCACCAGCTACCCCGAGCATACACGCAAAGCCCTGGATAGCTGGTATGCCGAGCTGGGACCGCGAGAGGTCATCATTAGTCTGCGGGCGCTGGGCTGTACGCTGTACCAGGATGGAGACCTCCTGCGCGTGCGCGATCCCCAGCACATCTTGACTGATCGGTTACGCCAGGCGGTACGGACGCACAAGGTGGCGCTCCTGGCCCTGATCGGGGATGGCGCGGCAAACGATACTCATGCCATTGACGCGGCGTAAGGAGCCCCAGCTATGACCGCAACCCGGCAACGCTGTGGCAGCTGTCGCTACTGGCACGATCACGGCGCCGTGCTCTGTACAGTCTGCGCCAGTGACGTCGAGGTGCAATTGATCACGGATGCCGACATCGAAGCGCGCTTTAAGGCCAGGCGAGCGGAATACAAGGCCAAGCAGGCCGCAAAACAGGACAGGGTGCGGGAGCAAGTGCGTATGTCAAAGGCATTTTCTCCCACTGTATAACGTAAACGCCATACGCATAGCATAGGAGAACGGCAGTGATCGCAGGACCTGCGTTAAAACGCGTCAGGAAGCAGATCGGGCTACGGTGGGTCGACGTGGCACAGGAGCTTGGCGTGCACTGGCGGACGGTGGCACGGTGGGAGGCCAGCCCCATGCTCTCACGGCGTGTTGAGCTAAAAATCCAACGCGTCTTGTGGAGGGCAGCGCGAGAGCGGAGCTTCCAGGATGTATGCCACCACTGCCATGGTGCAGGCTTGGTGCCAAAGCCGGATGCGCCGGCGGTGTTGCCACGTATCCCCCTAAGCCGTTGAGATAATTGGAGTTTTTTAGGGAACCTGGGGACTAGTGGAGGAATGAGCCAAGCCGAACCCACGCCATCCCCCCCCCATCTCATTGTCTAAAAAGGAGTTGCCGTGTTAACCAGTGTCAACCGCGTGGTCTTAGTCGGCGAGATTGGCCGCAATGGTGTCGAGGTCCGCGCTACCCCAGGTGGGGGAAGTATCGCCTCGTTTGTGCTGTGCCTCACCGAGCTGGGCATGGATGGCAAGCCACACTCGACCCTGGTGCAGTGTCAGGTGGTCGGCAAGAAGGCGCAGGCCCTGGCCACGCTCGCAGGTGGTACCATGGTGGCGTTTGATGGCCGCATCGATAAGCGGAAAGCGGGCGAGCGCTACGAGACGGTGTGTACAGCGTTTGATCTCCAGGTATTGCATGCGCCAGCCGCATAAGGGACTTGACGATTGACGCCATGGTAGTACATTATCTACCAACTGTCGTGCCACGACACGCATGGAGAGAAGGCGGGGAAGGATGTCCCGCCTTTTTCTATTTGCGCCATGCCTTGACTCACCCATCGCTTCCAATACGGCACTACATCTGCTATAATAGTACTTAAAATACTGATATATCTCGTACATGGGGAACAGTATGCGGCTCTTGAAATTGACGGAAGTGGCCGAGCGCTTAGGGCTCAGCCCGGTGAGTCTTCAGAATGGCGCGTATCGGCAGCGCATTGGACTGCCGATTACCCGCATTGGCAATGCTGTGCGTGTGGCAGAGATCGACCTGGAACAGTTTGTGTTGCGGCATCGGCAACCGGTGCAGGCAGGGGAGGAACAGGAATGAGTCTCTCACGAGCCTTCAGTTCCACCGTGCAAGCCCTGGCGGCGGCAGATGCCGAGAACCGGGCGCAGGCACAACTCGCATTACGGGCGCGGGAATCCGCCTTGAAGAACGCGATCCTGGAATACGGCTTTCGCCAGCAGCAAGCCCGTGATGCCGAGCTGGGCAGGATTACCGACCAGCAGCGCACGCAGCAGGCGCAGCCATCGTCTTTGACCCCAGAGCAACGGCAGATTGTGCAGCGGGTGTTTGGCCCTGGCGCGGCAGAAGCACAGCAAACGATTGACCAGCGGTACGGCACGCACGCCCAGCAGACAGCACAGATGCCGATGCCGATGGGGCCACCTGAGCAACCGATTGTGGTGGACCAGGCGAACGTGGACCTGGCAGGCCCGGAGCTTCTCCAGAAGGTGGGCTTTGCGTATATGCGGCACGGAAAGGGTGAAGCAGGCCTGAAACTCCTGCGACTGGCCGATGAGCAACGGAAAACGCGCGAGATGGCGGCATTCTATCAACAGATTCTCGCCACACCGGGCGGGGACCCTCAGCTCCGTGCTCAGGCGCTCGCGGGTCTGGGGTCGCTCATGCTGCAAACAGGCCAGGCTGAGCAAGCGCTCCAGCTGCTCAAAGGCGCCCTGCCACCCTCGCTGCTGGACCTGATTGAAAAGACCACGGCTGAGACTAACCATATTCTGCTGAGGCAGAAGCGAGCGCAGCGTGGTAAGACCTCGCTGGCCAAGGCTGAGGCCCACGCCAAGCGTGC
>JBMDXC010000326.1:0-3018 GCA_048594805.1 Candidatus Entotheonellaceae bacterium
GACTTTTCCGTTGTGCTGTTGCGATCAGATTTCGTGCTGTTTTCCGAACAGGACCACGTGAAAGTACATGTAAATCAATAGTTTCTCGCTATGCCATATTCTCCTGAATGCCTTGCTGGAGCCACCAGCAGAGGACCCACCATAGCCTCTGAGGGGCAGATACCTTAACAATGACCTGACAGGGGGCAACCCCCGCAGCGATGTGAGCTTGCAAGCTACTGATAGCAAAGCACTTTCATGAAGTACTAGCCGGAAAGACGCATCAATACTCGCTGACATCACGTATCGGAAAAGTCAGGGTACTTCGGATAACGACCATTCTGTAGCGTGTTGCCCTGCAGCGCAATGGCTCATCGATCATGAGCAGGCGGAGTCTATCGTCTGCATGCAGCCGTTGTAGTGCCTGGCTACCAGGCACACCACCAGCCGTGGTGCCGAGCACCGTCCCTTTTCCGCCACAGCGCCGCCGCGGGAACTCCGCCCCACAGCATGGTACAGTAAGGTCGTAAAGAAAACAGGCGTTTTGCTGGCAAGGAAGGTCATGGAGGACCACACAATTTCCGATAAGACATGTAGATGTTCCGAGCGTTTCTGAAAGCCATGCGGAGCACTGGCTGTCCCTATCGCCTACCTCTATTAGCCTCTGCACGAAAATCACCGTATCTCACCAGGGTAAAATGGGAGGCTGTATTTACATAAGTACTGTAATTTCAGCCGTTTCACGCAACGCTGTTGCAGTTTTGGTATTTTTGTTTAATTGGACCGATGCGTGTGACAGAGCCTGCTCACAGGCGAAGAATCTCACAAAGGCGCAGCGTCCATGCAGAGCCTTGCTTCCATTTCTAATTTGTAACCCATAAAAAGCTAATTGACACAGAACTACAGCCTGAATTACCCTAGGGCCCATGTCGCATGCTCCCACCAGAGTGGAAGGATAGGGAGAGTGCCAGAGAGTACGATACAAGCTCTGGTAACACGAGCTGCATGCAGAGCTGGCGCCCAGTTGCACAATGAGTCCCACGGCTCCTGCAGGGCAAAGCAATCTCGAACGGCCGTGTGCAATCCACGGAGTTCATCCATTACGATGTGGTTCATTGTGCTCTGTACTGCATTTTAATAGCCCTTGAATAGGCTATTGTTGCTGCTAGCTTTACAGAAATAAGGTGAGATTCCTTGATGAGTGTATGAGAAAGAGAAGTGCTCCTGCATGGCAGATAAGACCATCGACCTGAGTCTCATTATTGCATGCTACAACGAAGGTCCTTCGCTGTCTGAGAGTGTGCGTCAGGTGATCGAAACACTCGACCAGACCCCCTGGACTTATGAGTTGATCTTTGTGGACGATTACAGTCAAGATGGCACCCGGCAGCTCATTGACGAGATGTTGATGCAATACGCCGACCGCAATGTGACCAAACTTTTTCATACGCACAATACCGGGCGAGGGCGTGCTGTCAGCGACGGTTTCCGCCTCGCACGCGGCCGTGTAGTTGGCTACATTGATATTGATCTCGAAATTCCTGCGCATTATATCCCTCTACAGGTAAGGGCGATTCAAAATGGTGCGGATATCGCGATGGCGCATCGCATCTATACATTGCAGCCGCGTCTATGGCTCCGGCTTTTCTTGAGTAGGAGCTATATGTGGCTGATGCGATGGATGCTCGACGTCCCATTGCGGGACACTGAGGCGGGATACAAATTCTTCAACTCTGCATCCTTGATGCCCATTCTTAATCAGGTGGTGGACGAGCACTGGTTCTGGGATACCGAGATCATGGTACGCTCGTATCTGGCTGGCTACACGATCAGGGAGGTTCCTTGCCTGTGCATTAAACGGTACGATAAGCAGTCAACAGTACACGTCTGGCGTGACTCGATCGATTATTTCATCAAGCTCTGGCACTTCCGTCGCGACGTGAAGCAGCTACGTAGCACAAGTGCAGTTACAGAGCTAAGCGCTACAATGGCAGAGTTTTAGTGCTTTTGTGGTCCTTATAGATCTAGGATATTTCATTAGTTCCAAGTCTTGCAACATTTTCTATCTTAATATCAGCTACAAATGAGCTGGTCGCTCCACCCTTAACCGTGGTCACGAGCACCAGCGCTCGATCAGGCGTTGCAGTGCCCGTGAAGGACGCCCGCGCCGCTTCGGGGGTACCCAGCGCGACAGCGGCACATGAAACGACAGCAATTCGTGCATCGTCCAGCAATGGTCCATGATTCCTGCCGCCATGGCCGGGGTTGTCTGCTGCGTATGGGACACACTCGTATGGGGTGTGCAAAAGTTATAGACGGTGCCCACCACGAACATGCCCTCGTGCAGTGTCACGGTGTGGCGGGCCAATGCCCGGCACCGGCGTGCCAGGGGCGCGAGGCGTTCTCGAAACGTCGCGTTCAGCCGCTCAATGTACGCCGTATTGATCACCCCGTCCCCTTGCGAGCGACGCCTGAGCGTCTCGACGCGTGCTGGCGTGCCATCGACTATGCGGCGGTCGGTCGCCACCACCCGCCGTCGCTCGTAGCGCTTGACGACTTGGGCGATGCAGACATGGCACCAGGGCCTCAGCCGGGGGCGTCCGCCCTTTCCCGTGTGTATGGGATCACGAAAGGTCTCCCGGATGGCCCGGATGTAGGACACCAAGCCATCAGTGCAGACCAACAGGGGCCGCCGTGCCACGCAACGCCGTACCCGTTCGATGAGCCGCCTGCTCAGGGGCAGGTCACGCTGCTCACTGACCTCGCCGCCCAGCCACAAGCGTGTCTTGACCATCATGGCCAGCGCTATCCACACGATGCCACCCGGGTTCTTGACGCGCAGCTCAGCGGCTTGCACCTGCCCCAAGTCCCGGGGTTGTTCGACCAAGTACTCCTGCACGGCCTGGCCCTGGTGGCCGGAGCGCGCCCACCAATCGGAGACTATCCGCTCGTCAAACCCAAAGGCCGCCACGATCGCTTGCAGGGGACACCCATGGGCGAGCACGGTGACCACGAGCACCACGGTCTCTGCCGAGGTAC
>JBMDXC010000327.1:0-15230 GCA_048594805.1 Candidatus Entotheonellaceae bacterium
GTCAAAGCCATTGCGATAGCCGGCCTCGGCCAGGAGCTGCTTAGCCTTCTGCGGGTCATAGGGGATCGGTTCGGTCTGCAAGGCGAAGTCCATCACCCGTGGCACAATAACCCCGGCCGGCGGACAGAACCCGAGGCACGAGGCCTCATTGATCGCCTGCCGATCAAGGGCGTAATTAGCGGCCAGACGTACGCGTTTATCGGCCCATGGGGATTTTGGATCCCACTGCTCCGGGAACTCGAGCCAGTATATAGACGCATGGCGTGTATCCACCAGGCCCAGCTTGGGATCACGTTTGACCTCCTCGGCGATCTCGCCCTGCATGGCAGCGGCAATATCGGCTTCCTCATTCTTCAGCATCGCCAGCCGGGTGGATGCCTCAGGCACACTCTTGATGGTCAGGCGTTTGATGTTGGGGACTTTGCGCCAGTAGCCCGCAAAGGCTTCGAGCACCAGTTCGACACCAGGCGTATGGCTGACAAACTTATAGGGTCCCAGGCCAATGGGATGCTTCTTAAACTCCTCCTCACCCACCTGCTCCAGATATTTCTTGGGCACGACCAGGCCAGCGGAGGTCGCGCTGCTGCCATAGTACGTCATGAAATCCGGCCAGGGCGCGTGCAAGTGGAAACGCACCGTGCGCCCGTCCACGATCTCAACATTTTTGATTTTGGCCTGGAATTCCTTAGCGCCTGGCCCCTTGTAGCGCCGCAAACTGAACTCGACATCCTCTGCCGTGCAGGGATCACCATTGTGAAACTTCAACCCTGAGCGCAACTTGAACTCATAGGTCAGGCCGTCGAGACTTTCACTCCAGCTCTCGGCCAGCGCCGGCCCCATGCGTACCCCAGGCAGGGCGCGTACTACGGCATCGTGCAGCGCATAGCCAATGATAAACGGCGTGATCTGGGCTGGCATCTCAGCCGGGTCAAACCACGCTGGAGCAATGGTGACGTGCAGGGCGTACACCATTTCCCCTTTGGGCTGGGCCACGACACTGTGCACCAGCCCCAATGTGAGGGCCGCGACGACAAACCATACAATCACCCGACTGTGCTTCATCAGAGTACCTTTCTAAGACATCTTACATGAGCTCGGAATAAGACTCAGGGATAGATATAAACACACGTGTACACATCTTCTGTAGCCTGCTTTAGTCCATACGGGCCGTGAGCCATATCTGCACCACCTGACCGGCCACACGACGCGCGTGTTCCTGCAGTGCAGCATCGGGACACGTTGAGAGCGGATGTGGCATATAAATCGCCGGATAGTTCGGCACACCCCATACAGTCGCGGTGGCCTGGCCGGTGGCGACAAAGTGGTCGGTGCAAATAGTAGCAGCAGGGATACCGGCGCGGTCCAGGTGGATACCGTCGTGCACACTGCACGAGCTGCACGAGCCTCAATCTCCCACCCCGACAATGGCCAGATCACAGAGCTTTTTCCACTCCTCGATCACCTCAGGAGCCACGGGCTTCGAAGCCGAGGGTTTGCGGTGCCGCACGATATTGCGAAAACCATACTGCGCATCGAGCATCTTTGCCACCATTTCCAGGAAGCGATCGGCGTTGGTTTTGCTATTATTGAGCAGACCAAGGCGCCTCCTCTCGAGCCCGGTGGGACGTGGTGCATAACTCGACTGCTCTGGGATGGCCTCGTTCACAGGCTTGATCAAGACCAGCTTTTGGACATTTTCCGTGGTCATGCGCTTGGCTCCTTTCTGCGACTGCGTCGGCAGAGGGGGCACAGTTTAACGTGCCCCCTTCCTTTCGCTCTATGAGGCAACAGGCCAGGTGACCGCTGTCGACGACACCTTTGGACCCCAGCTCGGAATCACGGCACTCATCGCTCCCTCGTCGCCACCGGCTGCAATGATCATGATATCCTCAGGTCGCTCGACCACTGGAATATACTTGTGCTCATCACCCGGGGCAACGTCCCCGACCAGGCCACCCCCGCGCCTCAGGTCGGCAACCGTGCGCCGGGCACGCTCGGCCAGATAGCGCCGCACATCGCTCTTCGACCAGCCGTGCCTGGAAATAGTTTGCATATGCTCCCCGGCAATGACAATAGCAATTTCTCCCTGCCGTGTGCCAGTAGACGTGCTTGCCACTGATCCTGAGGTGGTCAGCGATGTCCCCAGACTGGACATGACATCAGCAATGGTGGTCAATACACCCTCAGGTGTCTGGCTCAGCCCATTGCGCACCTGCCGTGGCCCCTCACAGGCAAAGGCGGTCACCGCGCTCGTGCCGGCCGCATAACCCCGCTCCACGTGCAGGGGCAGCCATGGGCTATCCGATGCATTCTCCCCAATGCAATAGGAGTACTTTCCCGGATGCCCCAGACAGGAGCGGTCAAACAGGCCAGGGATAGCGCCGCAGGTGTTCATCAGCACCAACCGGATGGCCCGCCCTATAGTGGCATTGGCGCGGTTCCCCGGTCCAAAGAGATTATTGCGGCAGTTGATTTGGAGTTGCTCCACTACCGGCCCATTCACTATGAGCAAGATCCCTGAGCCCCCCAGACTTGCCGATGGCCCTACCAGGTTAAAGGCTGGTTGCACGATGGCCTCCACGGCTGCGACCACGACCGGCGCATACTCGGGCAGGCACCCGGCCATCACCGCATTGGCGGCCACGTGCTCGACAGTGACAAAACGCCGGCGCTCCGGAACCCCTCCGAGCACCTCGTCGCGGCCCCGCTTGAGATGTCCCAGGAATTCCGCCACACGTTCGTCCGTCGGCGGGATAACCGGCAGGCCATCAGTCCAGCCCTGGCGGTAACACAATTCAATTGCCGCAATCGGATCCGCCGCTTCACGTCCAGTTACTTCCAGCACTGCCATGCCCTAGCGCTCCTCGTGTTGCATAGATATACGTTCTATCTCCATACCCTCTCCCGGTAAGACAGGGGTAGTGAGAGGGATGTTCCAGTAGTACGGCAGCACCTCCCCATTGTCAACACCTGAACTGGCTTTGCCCTAGAAGTCCCTCTTATACCAAAAAGGGCAAGTCTGCCTCAAAAGTGTGTCTGCTACTTGATAGGAAATGCCAACGCAGAGCGGTTTTGCGGACAGAAGCCCCAGTCGATGGTGGCCGCCGATATGGGGGCGATGGCCCCCATAGGTCAAGCCCAAAAGAACGTGACAATATTGTGTCTTGACAGCGCTGCACCGGGTCCACATAATAGGAAACTTAACCAACCACAGCTTGCTCCCTGTAATCTGTAATGAGAGACGCGTAACCAGTAAGGGGCATCAAGGCGTATGACAATACCTGGCTATCCCCACAAACAAGGCCTCTATGATCCCCGCTTTGAGCACGATGCCTGTGGTATCGGCTTTGTCGTGAACATCAAGGGCGAGAAATCACACGAGATCGTGCAGCAGGCTCTTGCAGTGTTGCAGAATCTGGACCATCGTGGCGCCTGCGGTTGTGAGGACAATACCGGTGATGGGGCTGGTATCCTGCTACAAGTCCCACACGCCTTTCTGCAGCACGCCTGTGACGGGATTGGCTTGCGCTTGCCACGGCCGGGACAATACGGGGTCGGCATGATCTTCTTGCCCCGTGACCGGGAGCAGCGGCATGAGTGTGAACGCCGCTTCGAAGGTATCGTGCGCCGGGAAGGCCAGGAGGTGCTTGGCTGGCGCAGCGTGCCCACCGATAACCTGTATCTGGGGGAGACGGCGAAGTCACGGGAACCGTTTATCCGCCAGGTGTTTATCAAGCGCAGTGCTGACCTGCACGATGATCTGGCCTTCGAGCGCAAACTCTATATTATTCGTCGGCAGGCTGAGAATGCCATCCGGTATGCCAATATCCCTGGTGGGGACTATTTTTATATTTCCAGTTTGTCCTATAAAACGCTGGTCTACAAGGGCATGCTGACCCCCAGGCAGGTCACGACGTTCTATCCCGACCTCTCTGACCCGCTGATGGAGACCGCGCTGGCCGTTATCCACTCCCGTTTCAGCACGAATACCTTCCCGAGTTGGGAGCGTTCGCATCCCTATCGCTATATGATTCACAACGGCGAAATCAACACACTGCGGGGCAACGAGAACTGGATGCACGCACGCCAGGCCATGCTGGCCTCCGACTTGTTTGGGGACGATGTGCGCAAGCTCTTCCCCATCATCCAGGAGGACGGCAGCGATTCTGCCAAATTCGACAACTGCCTCGAATTCCTGGTCCTAAGTGGACGCTCTCTGTCACAGGCCATGATGATGATGATTCCTGAGCCCTGGGAAAACCATGAGAGCATGAGCGACGAGAAGCGAGCGTTCTATGAATATCATAGTTGTCTTATGGAGCCCTGGGATGGCCCGGCGTCGATAGCCTTCACGGATGGCGTGCGGGTCGGCGCGGTGCTCGATCGCAACGGACTGCGGCCATCACGGTACTACGTCACCAAGGACGACCTGGTGATCATGGCCTCAGAGGTGGGTGTGCTCGACGTGCCACCGGAACGCGTGCTCATCAAGCAACGGCTGCAGCCGGGGCGCATGTTTCTGGTCGACACCGAGGAAGGTCGCATTATTAGTGATGAAGAATTGAAACAGACGGTCGCCAGGGCGCGTCCGTATCGGCAGTGGCTGCGCGATCACCTGGTAGATTTCGAGGCACTGCCAGAGATCCCTGAGGAAGAACCTCAAAGCGATCACCGCGTCACACTCAAACGGCAGCAGGTCTTTGGGTATAGTTTTGAAGACTTACGCGTCAATATTGGCCCGATGGCCGTTACCGGTATCCAACCCGTCGGGTCCATGGGGACGGATACGCCACTGGCAGTGCTGTCGGACAAGCCTCAGTTGCTCTATAACTACTTTAAGCAGCTCTTTGCGCAGGTCACGAATCCGCCGATTGATCCCATCCGTGAGGAATTGATTACCTCGACAATCATGCGGTTAGGCTCCGAAGGCAATCTGCTCCGGTCTGAGCCGTCGAATTGCCGCCAGATCAAGCTCAAGCATCCCATTTTGCGCAATGCTGAACTCGAGAAACTGCGCCAACTCGACCGCCCTGGGTTCAAAGTAGCGACATTGCCCATCCTGTTTAAGGTGGCCGACGGCAAGACGGGGCTGGAGCGTGCGCTGGCAGGTCTGTTCCACGCCGCTGATCAGGCCATTAAAAATGGCGTGAATGTTCTTATCCTGTCTGACCGGACGTTCGACCGTGATTATGCACCGATGCCAGCCTTGCTGGCGTCGTCAGGGCTGAGCCATCATCTGATACGCACCGGCAAGCGGACGCGCGCGAGCCTGGTGCTCGAATCCGGTGAACCTCGTGAAGTGCACCACTTCTGCCTGCTGCTGGGGTATGGCGTCGAGGCCATTAATCCGTATATGGCCTATGAAACCCTGTACGACATGATCGACCAGGGGATGCTGACGAACATTACGTATGAGCAAGCGGTATACGGGTATAGAAAGGCTGTCGTCAAGGGCGTCGTGAAGGTCATGGCGAAGATGGGTATTTCAACGATCCAGGCATACTGTGGCGCCCAGATCTTCGAGGCCGTTGGTCTCAACCAGGAGCTGGTCGATACCTATTTCACCTGGACGGCCTCCCGCGTAGGCGGTATTGGGCTGGCTGAAATAGCCCATGAGGCACAGCAGCAACACGCCAGAGCGTTTCCAGAGTTTCCGGTCAATGGCCATACGCTCGAGGTGCATGGTCAGTATCAGTACCGCAAGGATGGCGAGCTGCATCTGTTTAACCCCAGAACCATCCACCTGCTGCAAAAAGCCTGTCGCACCAACGATTATGCCACGTTCAAAGAATATACGCGGTTGATTGATGACCAGGCAGAACGTATGGCGACGCTACGCGGCCTGTTCGAACTCAAGTACGCCCGAGAGCCGATTCCGCTTGATGAAGTAGAACCCGTTGAAGCCATTATGAAACGCTTTAAGACGGGCGCCATGTCTTATGGCTCGATCAGTAAGGAAGCGCACGAGACGCTGGCCATCGCCATGAACCGTATTGGTGGCAAGAGCAATACGGGCGAAGGCGGAGAAGATCCGGCGCGCTACATCCCTGACGCCAACGGCGATTCCCGTAACAGCGCCATTAAGCAAGTAGCCTCGGGGCGTTTTGGTGTCACGAGCTATTATCTGACGCAGGCAAAAGAGCTGCAAATTAAGATGGCCCAGGGCGCCAAACCTGGTGAGGGGGGTGAGCTGCCCGGGCGGAAGGTGTACCCCTGGATCGCCAAGGTGCGGCACTCAACGCCTGGAGTGGGACTGATCTCACCACCGCCACACCACGATATCTATTCGATCGAAGATCTGGCGCAGCTCATTCACGACCTGAAAAATGCCAACCACCAGGCGCGCATCAGCGTCAAGCTGGTATCGGAGGTCGGGGTAGGCACCATCGCGGCCGGCGTGGCCAAAGGGCACGCGGATGTCGTGCTCATCAGTGGCCACGATGGGGGGACGGGCGCCTCACCACAGACGAGTATCAAGCATGCCGGAATACCCTGGGAGCTGGGCCTGGCGGAGACACATCAGACCCTGGTGCTGAACAATTTGCGCAGCCGTATTGCGGTGGAGACCGATGGCCAGCTCAAAACCGGACGCGATGTGGTCATGGCAGCGCTCCTTGGCGCAGAGGAGTTTGGCTTTGCTACGACGGCACTGGTGGCGGTTGGCTGCATCATGATGCGGGTGTGTCATCTGGACACCTGTCCGGTCGGCGTCGCGACCCAGAACCCGGAATTGCGCAAGCGCTTTACGGGTGATCCGTCACACGTGGTCAACTTCATGCGCTTCATTGCCCAGGATATGCGGGAGCATATGGCCAGGCTGGGCTTCCGCACGGTCAATGAGATGATCGGGCAGGTGGATAAAATCGAGCCACAGCGAGCCATCAAGCACTGGAAAGCTGCGGGGCTGGACTTCTCAGCCATCTTGTACCAGCCACCGGCGGGACCGGAGATTGGCCGGTACTGCCAGATCCCGCAGGATCATGGTCTGGAGAATGCACTCGATAATCAGATGCTGCTCGACCTGGCCGAGCCAGCCCTGGAGAAAGGCCAGCAGGTCAAGGCCACCCTGCCTATTCGCAACACGCATCGGGTGGTCGGCACCATTCTGGGCAGTGAGTTGACCCGGCATTTTGGCCCAGAGGGCTTGCCCGAAGACACCATTCACCTGCACTTTCAGGGCTCGGCCGGGCAGAGTTTTGGCGCCTTTGTGCCTCCAGGGATCACCCTGGAGCTGGAAGGGGATGCCAACGACTATTTTGGCAAAGGGCTGTCAGGCGGCAAGATTATTCTCTATCCCCCGGCCGGCTCGACTTTTGTGCCGGAAGAGAACATCATTGTCGGCAATGTGGCGTTTTACGGGGCAACCAGTGGTGAAGCCTATATCCGGGGCATGGCTGGTGAGCGCTTTGGGGTGCGCAATAGCGGTGTACGGGCTGTGATCGAAGCCGTTGGGGACCATGGCTGTGAGTATATGACGGGTGGATGCGTGGTGGTACTCGGTCAGACGGGTCGCAACTTTGCCGCCGGCATGTCTGGCGGTGTCGCCTACGTGCTCGACGAGATCGGCGATTTCTGCAGCCGGTGTAATCTCGACACAGTGACCATCGAGCCCCTTGAAGAGCCGCAAGAGAGAGCCGAGGTCAGGGAGATGATCCAGCGTCACGCCAGATATACCCACAGCGAACTCGGCTGGCGTGTCCTCGCTATGTGGGACGAGCTCGCACCCAAATTCGTCAAAGTCATGCCCAAAGACTACCGGCGCATGCTCGAAGCCGTCAAGCGGGCCGAGGCTGCTGGTCTGAGTGGGGATGAGGCTATCATGGTGGCCTTTGAGGACAATAAGAACGATGCCGCCCGTGTCAGCGGGAACTAATACAACGAGGGGGAAGACATGGGCAAACCGACCGGATTTCTGGAATACCAACGCGAACTGCCTCCAGATCGCTCACCGCTTGAACGCGTGCATGATTGGTACGAGTTCCATGAGCACCTCCCGGTGCTCAAGCTCCAGGAGCAGGCTGGCCGCTGCATGGACTGTGGCATCCCGTTCTGCCATACCGGCACGTTGATCAGTGGCATGGCCTCGGGCTGTCCGATCAATAATTTGATCCCGGAATGGAATGATCTCGTATACCGCGGCCTCTGGCGCGAGGCCCTCGAACGTCTGCATAAGACCAACAATTTCCCTGAGTTTACCGGACGGGTATGTCCGGCGCCTTGTGAAGGGTCGTGTGTCCTGGGGATTACGGACCCGGCGGTGACCATTAAGAATATCGAGTGCTCGATCATCGACAAAGGTTTTAGCGCCGGCTGGGTCCTCCCAGAGCCGCCATTAAAACGTACGGGGAAGCGAGTAGCCGTGGTCGGTTCAGGTCCGTCAGGTCTGGCCTGTGCGGCCCAACTGAATCGGGCCGGTCACTGGGTGACAGTGTACGAGCGCGCCGACCGTATTGGTGGCCTGCTCATGTACGGCATTCCCAATATGAAGCTCGATAAGTCGATCGTGCATCGGCGTATCGACCTGATGGCTCAGGAAGGCGTGAAATTTGTCACCAAAACGGCGATTGGTATCGACATCCCGGCCACGCAGCTCGTGGAGGATTTTGACGCGGTGGTGCTGTGTTGTGGGGCGACCAAGCCGCGTGACCTGCCCATCGAAGGCCGCAATCTCAAAGGTATTCACTTTGCCATGGAGTTTTTGCACGCGAATACGAAGAGCTTACTGGACTCCGGGCACGCCGACGGCAATTATATCTCAGCAGCTGACAAGCACGTCGTCGTTATCGGTGGTGGCGATACAGGCACAGACTGTGTCGGCACCTCCCTACGGCATCAGTGTCAGAGTCTCGTGCAGTTCGAGATCCTGCCACGGCCCCCGGACACCCGCCAGCCTGACAATCCCTGGCCGGAGTGGCCACGTATTTACCGCCTTGATTACGGCCAGGAGGAGGCAAAGGCGCGTTTTGGTGATGATCCCCGTGTGTACCTGATCCAGACGGAAAAATTTGTCGGGGATCAGAACGGGCACGTCAAGGAATTGCACACGGTCAATATTGCCTGGGGCAAAGACGAGCGTGGCCGCTTCGTGCCACAACGTCGGCCGGGCACCGAAAAAGTGTGGCCGGCCGACCTGGTGCTCCTGGCCATGGGTTTCCTCGGTCCGGAAGAGACGATTCTTGAACAGCTCGGTGTAGCGCGCGACGACCGATCGAACGCCAAAGCTGAGTATGGCCACTACGCTACGAACGTGCCTGGGGTCTTCGCCGCTGGGGACATACGGCGCGGTCAGAGCCTGGTGGTCTGGGCTATCAACGAGGGACGCGGCGCCGCTCGAGAGTGCGACCGTTATCTCATGGGCCAGACCAACCTACCCTAAAACTGTTTCCTCTCCCTCCGGGAGAGGGTTTTAGCGGGGGCGACGGTCTCCAGAGATGTTCCGCGGTTTCCTCGCCACCCTATCCCCTCCCATGTATCCTCCCTCATCTCCTCTGCACCGTCTACAAGCATTTGCTTGACATGCTGGGAACAGTGGGCTATGGTTTTGGCCCGCATAGAACCATGAATATCCCCTATAGAGGATGGGTACGCGATG
Organism: Candidatus Entotheonellaceae bacterium; assembly: GCA_048594805.1. Taxonomy (GTDB): domain Bacteria; phylum Tectomicrobia; class Entotheonellia; order Entotheonellales; family Entotheonellaceae; genus SXND01. Next base: position 9,593 of record JBMDXC010000327.1, read on the forward strand.
CGCAAAGCAAAAATTCTCACCACGGGTATGTACGTCCCGGACTATGTGGTGACGAACGACCTCCTGGCGCAGGTCATGGACACCAGTGACGAGTGGATCATGCAGCGCACTGGCATCAAAGAACGGCGCATGATCCCCGACACCTACAAGATGCTGCAGCAATTGGCCCGCGCACCTGATAAGGAGGCCTATCTGCGGAGACTCTATGACACCGGCGTGGATGGCAAGATTAACGCCGAGATGAGCACAGCCGACCTGGCACTGGCAGCGACACAAGTCGCGTTGCGGCAGGCCAACATGACACCCCAGGATGTCGATCTGATTATTCAGACCACCGTTATTCCGGATTATGCATTTCCAGGGCCGGCGTGTGTCCTCGCCGCCAAGCTTGGTATCACCTCAACTCCAACGCTCAGTCTGAATCAAGGTTGCGCCGGGTTTATCTATGCCCTCTCTCTCGCTGATCAATACATCAAGACAGGCACTTATCATACCATTCTCGTTCTGGGCGCAGAGATCCTTTCCTCGGTATTCTTATACAGCAACCGTGGACGTGACATGTCCGTGCTCTTTGCGGACGGCGCTGGCGCTGCCATTGTGGTCCCGGCCGCAAATGACGAGCCCAGTGGCATCCTCTCACACCATTTGCATACGGACGGGACATTGCTCAGCAAACTCTACGCCGAGATGTTCGGCACCAGCACGTTCCCACCGCTGGCGAAGAAGAAGATCGACGATGACCGCATCCGCCCGCGTATGGAAGGCCGGGCGGTGTTCGCGCAGGCGGTCCGACGCTTCCGTGAGGTCATTCGGGAGTGTCTGGAGGCCAATAAGATCAGCATCGATGAAGTCGATCACTTCCTGTTCCACCAGGCGAATGTGCGCATCCTCGACGCCGTGGTCGACAGCCTCAATATTCCTGCCTCGAAGGTCCCCGTGAACATCCACAAGTATGGCAACACCTCCGCTGCCTCAGTGCCCATTCTCCTGCACGAGTCTCTCCAGGAAGGCCGCATCAAGCGGGGTGACCTGTGTCTGCTCGCAGCGTTTGGGACTGGTTTTAACTGGGGTGCCTCACTCTTGCGGTGGTAGGCAGTGCTGTCTTGGAGTACACGAGCCCCCCTGCTTACCCTCTCCCTCAGGGAGAGGGTAAGGGGCTTGAGATATGCTTTTAAGACAATCCATACTCCTGCGCCACAGCGCAAAACCCTTCCAAAGCATGCTCAATTGTCTGATCCTCGACGCAATAGGCAATACGGAAATAGCCCGGCGTACCGAAACCACTTCCAGGCACTGTCAGGATGCGGTGCTGCAACAGCGCCTTGACGAAGGCCACGTCATCCGCAATGGGGCTGCGCGGAAAGAGATAAAACCCCCCTTGCGGTTTGACAAACTGATAGCCCATAGCGGCCAGATTCGTGCACAGGAGATCGCGTTTACGCTCGTACTGACGCATGTCAATGGTCACTCCCTGGAGTTGGGTGACGACATGCTGCATCAGCGCCGGGGCATTGACGAACCCTAAGGTGCGGTTGGCAAAACTGAAACCGTCTTGCAGTTCCTCGACGTCAGGGCAGGCTGGATGCGTGGCAATATAGCCAATACGTTCGCCTGGCAGCGCCAGGTCTTTGGCATGCGAGGTCACGGCAATACTATTAGCATAGTGTGGGTAGACCTCAGGATAGACCATGTCATCGTAGAGGAGTTTTTTGTAGGGCTCGTCGCTGACGAGATAGATCTGTGTACCAAACGCCGCTTGCTTCTGCCGCAACAGCACTCCTAGGGCCTGCAGCGTCGCCGCCGGATACACCACCCCGGACGGATTGTTCGGGGAGTTAATCAGGAGCATTTTGGTGCGTGGCGAGAGCGCTTGCGCAATGGCATTGAGGTCAAGGTTGAACTGCGCATCAGTGGGTACGACTTTTGAGACGCCCTGATGGTTTTCGACATAGAAGTGGTATTCCACAAAGTAAGGTGCAAAAATCATCACCTCATCGCCAGGATCGAGGAGCGTCTTCAAGACCACGTTCAAGCCACCAGCCGCCCCAACCACCATGACAATGTGGTTGGCCGTAAAGGGCATACCTGTCTCACGCGCCAGTTGTGTAGCAATAGCGGCCCGGGTCTCGGGATAGCCCACATTGGGCATATAGCGGTGCATGCCGGGGTGACGATGCGTCACGAGCTGATGCAGGGCTTCATAGAACTGGGGTGGCGGCTCCAGCACCGGGTTCCCCAGGGAAAAATCGTAGACCTTGTCAGCGCCGTACTGCTGCTTGAGTTGCATCCCTTCCTCAAACATGCCGCGTATCCAGGATGCAGCTTGCATATGCTGACGCACGCGTTGGGCTATGGCCATATGGAGAGCTCCCTCTTACGCCATGAGAATGCCGCTTCACCGCTCTCCAAGCATGCGTGAAAAGCGCTCTGTACGCAAGCCGGAAAATCATCCCGGATACAAAATTTCCTTGACAAGGAAAGCTTCTAACTTTAACGTTTTTGATACCTTTCATTTTTTAGAAAAGGGCGAGAAGCCCAAAATAGCAATCGTGCTCGTGGTAGAACATCACAAAGGAGGAGACATACAGAATGCGCCGTCAGCAGATCACTCAGCAGGGTCTGAAAGGTCTTTTCCTGGTGGTATTGATCTTGGCAAGCTGCTCTTCCCCCAGTGACGATGGGGCAGGCGGTGGCTGTGGTGGCAGCGAGGCTGCTATCACCTGCCTGAATGTAACAGGCATTACGCCCACGAGCATGGACGAAGACACGACCAATGTCGACGCCCTGCAAGATCAATGCCGGGATCCCCTGACCGGAGCAGTGACGGGAATTGAGCCATTTACGGATCATAATGCCCTGGTCACACTGGTGAACCAGCAATTTCCTACGTCTACGGACACAGACCGCGCTTTTGATATCAGGATCATTGGGTACAGCGTGACATACACACTCAACCAGGGCGGGTGTCCCGCTGGGGCAGTCGGGTGCCCATCACTGTCTGGTTTCGCCTCGAGTGAAAGCATTGTCATCCCTGTTGGGGAGGCGGTGACGATCACACTCCCTTTCGTTCCCCTCAGGGTGAAAAACGAATACGTGCAGAGGGGGGGAGAACTCGGGATCGCGGCGCCGTCCTATAGCGCAACGTATACCTTCACCGCGCAAACGATCGGTTTGGTCGATACGTTCACCGTTCAGGGGAGTGCGCAATTTACCATTACCGACTTCAATAACTGCACATAGGAGGGCAGGATGCTCACTTTGACCGCCAGGTTGACCGTGCAAGCCGGACAGGAGCAGGAGTTTGAGCGCATCATGAGCATTGCGGTCCCAAAAGTGCGGGAAGAGCCGGGCAACCATGCCTATATTTTCCACCGTTCTACGCAAGACCCGCGTGTCTTTATGCTCTACGAAGAGTATGATGATCAGGCAGCCCTGGAGGCGCACCGCGCACACCTGCGCGAGATGGGTATTGACCTAGAGGCGCTACTGGATGGGCCGCCGATAGTAGAGTTCTACGAGAAGTTAGCATAAGGCACGGAGGTAAGCATGGGTCGATTGACGGACAAGTATTGTATCGTAGGTGTAGGCGAGACGGCCTACACCAAGAATTCGGGACGAACCACACGGGCCATGGCAGTGGAAGCCGTGCGCAATGCCATGCGGGATGCGGGGCTCCAGGCATCCCAGGTGAATGGCATGCTGAGCTATCACGGTGGTGACTCGTGTGTCAGCCCGGAGGTCGCTTCGGATCTGGGTATTCGCCTGGATTTCTACATGGACTGCTCAGGCGGTGGATCGAGCACGGAAGCCCTGATCGGGCTGGCGACTGGCGCCATCGAAGTGGGTATGTGTGAAACGGTGGCCATCTTCCGCTCTATGAATGGCTACAGCGAGGTGCGCATTGGCGGTACCGGACGCCGAGCGGCGGCGCCAGTGGGGGGCAGCCAGCTCCTCAACCGACCGTACGGGATGGTCAGTGCCGGGCAGAACTTTGCACCAGTCTTTATGCGGCACATGCTGGAGTATGGCACCACCAGCGCCCAGGTCGCGGCGGTGAAGGTGGCGCATAGCAAACACGCCAGCAACAATCCCAAAGCCTATTATAAAAAACGCTACACGGTCGAGGACGTCCTCAACTCACGCTGGATCTGCAAGCCACTGCATCTGCTGGATTGCTGCGTCGAGACCGACAACGCCACCGCTATTATTGTTACCTCCGCTGAGCGCGCCCGTGACCTGCGCCAGCGTCCCATCTACATTATGGGTGTGGTCGGGCGTGTTACTAAGGCACGTGGCGACACATTTTACAATGATGCTCCCATCACGTCGGTAGCCGGCAAGTATGCCGCGCCGCGCGTCTTCGGTATGGCCGGGGTCACACCGGAGGACATTCATCTGACCGGCTCATACGATGCCTTTACGTTCACCACCATGTTGCAACTGGAAGACTATGGCTTCTGCAAGAAAGGCGAGGGGGGCAAGTACGTGTCCAGCGGCATTATTGAACTCGGCGGCAAGCGCCCGAACAACACCAATGGCGGGCATCTGTGCGAGGGCTACACGCACGGCATGAACATGGTGATCGAAAACACGCGGCAATTACGGGGCCAGGCTGATGACTACTGTCCAGAGTGGCGGGAGGGCATCCATACCTATGACTACTCTGAAGGGAAATGTCGCCAGGTGCGGGATGCGGAAATCTCAATGAATCTGGGATGGGCCAACCCGGTGACGGGCAGTGCCTTGATTATGCGGAGGTAGAAGCGATGCCCTTTGTACAATACCGTGGGATGCAGTTGGTCGTGCCGGAGAACGAAAGCGAATTCCTCGGGTATTTTGAGGCGGCGCGGCAGCATAGGCTCGTGATGAAAAAGTGTACCGCCTGCGGGCTCATCCGCTATCCGCCAGGCGCCGGGTGCCCGTGGTGCCAATCCCTCGAGTGGGGTTGGCAGGTGGTAAGTGGAAAGGGTACAATATATTCCTATGAAATTATTGTGCATTCCATCCAACCAGGCTTTCGCGATATTGCTCCCTTTCCGGTCGTGATTGTGGAATTGGACGAGCAGCGCGGTGTGCCCACGCCGCAGGAAGGTGTACGCCTGATCGCCAATCTGGTGGATGACCAATTCAATCCTGAGGCTGAGGCGAATGTCGCCATTGGCAAACGTGTGCAGGTGGTCTTCCATGACATTTCTGAGGATTTCACCTTACCACAGTTCAAACTGTCCAATGAGCCCCCGCAGGGGCCTGTATGGCAATTCCCCTCCTGAGAGCCTGTCTTGGATAGTGCACGTGTGCCCTTCCCTCTCCCTCTGGGAGAGGGGTAGGGTACGGATTCCTGCAGTCAGTCCCGTCTATGGATGTTGTTCTACGCTTACTACAACTTATGTGAGTGCGAAAGGGAGGCGCATGCCCGTGCAAACCCATGTCGTCAGAGCGGTCTTCCTCGTCCTGTGCTTGAGCATGCTGACCCTCCAGAGTGGCTGCAGCAACTCAGGGTCAGGGCAAGCTGAAGCGCCGGGAAGCAATGCCAATGCTGTCCAACTGGCCCTGTCCACGACGTCCGGGGTCCCGGCGGTCGTGGCCGATGGCCATAGTACCATCCCGCTTCGCGCCCAGGTTACCAACGGCGCTGGCA
>JBMDXC010000328.1:0-12250 GCA_048594805.1 Candidatus Entotheonellaceae bacterium
TAAGGAGTCGATGGATGCAAGGACGGAATCTGTGTCTTCTCAGTCTGGTGTTCTGGTTGCAGGTCAGTGGGTTGGCCAACGCAGCCACACTACCGGCTAAGGTTGTAGAACAGTTTATCGAAGCGCACCTGCAGGGCCAATTCGCAGCATCGCGCGGTTTCGCTCTGGAACGGGTGAACTTGAGCAACTCACTCTTCAGCAACTGGCTTTTCGGTCCTGGGGGTGCTGGTGGCGATGCTCCCACAGCAGACCTGTTCCTGAGCCGCAAATTTACGCAAGCGTTTCGCTATAGCATCATTGGGACCACCCCAACGGGCGATAATCAGGTTATGGTGGCGGTGCTCCGTGCTTCACCCAATCTGGCTCATATGTACACCTGGGCGCTGGCGCCCAAACGTGGTAGCGCCCCATATGAATTGATCGAGGCGGTGGATGCCTATCTGACCAAAGTGAATTACCCCGTCGAAGAATCGCGGATGCAGTTTGTGCTCGTGCGTGAAGTAGATTCCTGGTACATCAGCAATGTCATGGACGAAAAATTCTCGCAACTGCAGCAGATGTTGCAAGGGCAGACGCAACTCAGCGCCGCTGTCCCACTGTCAGGAGTCCCGGCATCGACCGACATAGGAAGCGCTCCAGGAGCACCGCCTGCTGCCGCCACGTCAAGTGATATTGGACGGCAACTGGCCGATGCCCAGTTCAATGCCACGCTTCAGGGATTTAATCGGGCTCATCAGGGGCTACCGCCAGCGTCAGGATCAGGAGGCTCGACGGCCCCCAAGAAAGACGAGGACGAGCCGGGGTTCTTAGGGAAAGTCTCCCGAGCGATCTTTGGCACCAAGAAAAACGACGCCGTGACGAAAGATCTCGCTCCCGCCGCAAATGCCACCTTGCGAAACGTCCGTGACGCTATAGCGCGGTTTGCAGCCGCGAACAGTGGCGTACCAGAAATAAACCAGATCTACGACTGGAAGAGCCTGCGACGTGTGGTCAATCAGTACGGCAGGACATCTCTTCCCGCCACAGAGGAAGAGGCTGGCTTTACCTTTGTGGATTACAAACCCGCGCCGTCTCGCGAGGGTTATCTGCTGGTGGTGGATCTGCGTGAACCCCAAGACGGCGTCAAGCGCGTCGAAATCGAGGATACCACGGCGTTGCGTAGCACTCCAAGGTAGATGGGGCTCCTCATCCTAACCCTCTCCCTCTGGGAGAGGGAAGAGGAGTCTCATCTACGGTTTTGGTGTGCTAGGAGACGCTTCAGGGCTGACTCCCTGGCGCCGGATCTCTTTCTCTGCCTGACGTTTCACAGTGGCCTGCTGCCCCATGGCTTCGCGCTTCACGCTCTCAGCACACGCGGGGCAGATCGAGCTAGTCTCGACCTCGCGTATCCCGCACAGCATACACATCTTCGGTTTATCTGCCATATATCTCTCCTTATATGTTTATGTGTGAAGTTGTAGCAGGCCATGGCACCGGCGTCAAGGGCACTGGTTTTGCCCTTGACGGACCATGAGGATTGGCATACAACAACGCTCCAGACATTCACCCCCATTTAGGTAACGACTATGGCGTCCCGAGATGACCTGACAGCCCTGGTACAGGCCCATCGTATTGGCCATCTGGCCACCACGGATAGCCCTGGAACGCCGCATCTTGTGCCGATATGCTTTGTGTACGACGGGCACGTCATCTATTCAGCCATCGACCATAAGCCCAAACGTCGTACTGGATACGGCATGAAGCGTATCCGCAACATTCTTGAGAATCCGCGCGTGGCTTTCCTGGTGCATCACTACGAGGAAGACTGGCAGCAGCTCTATTACGTGTTAATCCGTGGCACAGCGAGCGTCCTGGAAAGCGGCCCAGAACATCAGCGGGCTCTGCTGTTGCTGGAGGACAAATACGTCCAGTACCGCGAACGCCACTTGGCGCAGGGCAACGGCCTCGTCATCAAGATTGTGCCGGAGCGCATCCAGCGCTGGGGATGGCAAGGCTCATAAGGGAAGGATAGCAATGGATTTTGCGTTGTCTGAACAGCAGCAACTCATGCGTACGGAAGTACGGAACCTGGCACGACGGTTTGCCTGGAGTTACTGGCGCGATCTCGACCGGACCAGCGCATATCCGCATGAGTTCTTCAACGCTTTTGCTGCTGCCGGCTGGTTAGGCACGGTCATTCCCAGCGCGTATGGTGGCAGCGGCCTCGGGGTCACGGAAGCCTGCATCGTGCTCGGAGAGATTGCCGCGTCCGGCGCTGGGACGTCCGGGGCTTCGCCCATCCATTTTTCGATGTTTCCTCCTATGCCCATTATTAAGTATGGAAGTGAGGACATGAAACAGTGCTATCTGCCCAAAATCGCTAGCGGTGAGATGAAGCTGGCGTTCGCCGTCACGGAGCCGAACGTGGGCAGCGACACCACCCAACTCCAGACCACCGCCGTGCGCGACGGCGACGAGTGGGTGATCAACGGTCGCAAAGTGTGGAGCAGTAACGCCCAGCAGGCGGACCGCGTCCTTATCCTCACGCGCACGACCCCCATAGCGCACAGTGCTAAAAAATCCAAAGGGATGTCTTTGTTCTTCGCACCCATGGATCGCCATGCCATTACCATCAAATTGATCGAGAAGATGGGCCGTCATGCCGTGGATTCCAATGAGTTGTTTATCGATAACCTGCGTGTGTCACATGCCGATCTGGTAGGCCAGGAAGGGGAAGGCTTTGCCCATATTATCGCCGGCCTGAACCCGGAGCGTATTGTGATTGCAGCAGAAGCGGTGGGCATTGGCAAAGCCGCTCTGGAGAAGGCGGTGCAGTATGCGAAAGAACGGGTGGTTTTTGGGCGTCCAATTGGGCAAAATCAAGGCATACAGTTTCCACTCGCCGAAGCGTATGCACGGTTAGAAGCAGCCGAACTCATGACGTTCAAGGCAGCCTGGCTCTATGACCAGGGTCTTCCTTGCGGCAAGGAGGCCAATATTGCCAAACTGCTCGCCGGGGACGCGGGCTGTGATGCGGTGGATCATGCCGTGCAGACCTTTGGAGGTTTTGGCTACGCACGCGAGTTTGATGTTGAACGTCTCTACCGTGAGATTCGCCTGTATAAGATTGCGCCCATCTCGCAGCAAATGGTTCTCAACTATATTGGTGAGCACGTCTTGGGGATGCCTCGCTCCTATTGATGGGACGTCATGGCTCCCCGGTTTTGGAGAATGTAGTGCCCTCCTGGGAAACGTACGACCCAAATCTTGACGAGCAGCATCAGCGTGACTTTGTCCTCAAACAACCCTCAACCGTGGGTCCGTGGGTCGCCCTCGGGTTGGGGGTCACATTGCTCGCGTTTCTGGGCTCTCTGGTCTATATGAACCTTCTGCGTCCATCCTCTGCGTCTGTCTTACCCGAACCGGTTCTCCGTCCCAAGGTAGCATTCGTCTCGTCTGGGTCACACCCCAAACGTACCAGCCAGCGCTCTCTGAAGCGACGTAAGCCGGCCATCACTATCATATCCCAGAGTCATGCCCCGAATACCCTCCTCGGTGGTGAGGGTCCTGCCTTACTTCCTGAGCGTGGCGTGCATGTAGACCATCCCTGATGCCACGTATCCTTTCCCACCCCTCAACTGGACGCCAGTAAAGGGCAGCCGGCGCACCGCACCTCAGCACTGGCAACTTACGTCTTCTTACGGCGATGGGCGACCAGCTTCTCTCCCAGCCCCTTTTCCTTGGCAATTTTGCGCCGGGTCAGGGTGAGAGACTTGGCACTCAAGGCTTGACGCAACGGCAAGCCATATTTGAGCTTATATTCACGCGAGTTCATCCCATGGAGCGCTAGATGCCGGTTCGATAGCAGCTTGAACTCCTTGTGACACTCCAGGCAAATGACGCGATTGCGCTGGATGGAATCCTGGGGCGAAAGTTTTCCTGTCCCCTCGCTTTCACTAACGCCCGCAATGCCCGCTTCAAGTGCCTGGAGCTGCTGGAGAATAGCAAAGACCTTTTTCACGCCTGCCGAGATATCCTCAGGCGACATCGGTGCTTGACGAGCCTGGGCGGCAACAATTTCTGATGCCATTTCGACCAGGGATTTGGACATACACATGCTCTCCCAACACAACAATGGACTCATGACGAGCGCGGCGATGGCCGCAGCATGATACACATCCTTGCCCTCTCCCACCTCCGTATCAGGCGAAGGGTGCAGACGCCACGGCATCGGTCACACGGCATCAGTCACACGTATTACAACGAATCTCTGCAAAAATATCATCACGTGCCGTTTCGACATAGCGAGCATAATTCACCAAACAGCGCACGGTTTTCGATACGTCTGGCAGATCGTACTGAGTGGTCATCTGTTCCAGGAACCACATCATGTCCTTTTCCAGTTCGATTGAATATGTAGCTTTATCTTTCGGCATACTGTTCTCCTTGAAACAAGGTAGGAACATACTCTCGCAGAGTAGATGAGCCATTACAACGCTGTAACATAGCATATGAAAGCCTGAAATGTCGAGAGTCTATACATTATCCTCCATATCCTGGAGCCTACGACACGGGGACCTGGCTTGACAGGCTACAACGCAGTATGCCACTGTTACACAGCACACGCGATCACGTCTGGTTACACAGCACCAAGGATACGACTACAGCGGCATAGCAACAGCGCATGCTGCGGAATGGGCTTGGGCGCGTGGTTGCAAGAGTGGTTTTTCAAGGGCTTCGGCACGTATAATCTGATGTACCTCCTGAACTTTATCGCGAGTAGGATTGGTGCCCGGCTGGCTATGATGCTACGACTGCCACGGCGTACCCTGGCACTGCCAGTAGTCTCAATGCTCGTTGGCAGTTGAGGGCACACGAGTGTGTCTGGCCATCATGGAGAAAAGTTGTATGGTTTGGTCTAAACAGGCGCTCATCCGCTGGGGAAATGTCCTCTGTATCCTGCTCTGCCTCTGTCTGCCGGGACGTGCTGACGCCCAGGGCGAAGCGTCACGTTCCTCCAGGCGTGGTGTACCATCTCCCGCAGCGCCGGGGAGTACTGCCCCGGCGACGGCGCAAGCGCCTCAGCCACTGTCCCAAAATGCCAAGATTGCCCTCGATCAGAACGGCTTGTCCGTGGATATCCAGGATCAGGACCTCTCGGCAGTTGTGAGGCGTATTGCTGAGCTCGCCCGTATAGAACTGCGCCATCCAGAAGGCATGCCGAATCGCCGTGTGTCCATACGTTTTTCGTCCTTGCCGCTCGTCAATGGTCTGAAGCGGTTATTGCGTGCTGCTGAAGTTCCAGGCTATCTCCTGCAAACAGCAAAAAAGGGCGGCAGTGTGCACGTTCAACGTCTCGTCTTCCTACCCGAAGCGGGGACGACTGGGACCGGCGCTGGACAGGCAGCCCAACGCGCTCCGCAGGCCGTCGCGGCCCAGCCGCCACAGCCACAACGGCCGGTGTCGCCCGGAATGCCCCCTGCGGCTGCCACCGTGCCGTCACCTCCTGAACCCGCTGCTGCGCCACAAGACGAAAATGGCAATGTCTTTGACGAGATTAAGTCCAATGCTGCCGCCAGACGTCTTCTAAGCCAGATAATGCACCCGAACGAGCAAGTGCGCGAGCGTGCCTTTGAGGGGTTGATACGGCTCGTGCGTGAGGACGATAAACAGCGGGCCCTGATGGAATTGCTTGAACCGCTGATGGAGGATCTGGGGTCGGAAGACAAAGCGACGCAGGATGAGGCACGCGAAGAGATCCGCAAGTTGCTGTCGCGTTAGGAGACATTATGCGCAGATGGTGCCCCGTTCTCGGTTTCGTAGGGTTGCTGGTGATCTGTCTCTTTGCCCGCCCTGTGCCGGGGCGGGCACAAGAGCTGACCCCCAATGATCTCAAGCAAATAGCGTTTGCAGCCCAGCGGGGCTTTGAGCATATCCTGCAGCTGTGGAAGGACCAGCGTTTCGCTGAGCTGTATGAGTTCGGCACGTTTGCAAGCCAGGTGGACATCTCGCCGGAAGCCTTCGCGCGCTACATGTCATACGCTCCGCGTACCTTACAGTGCTGCTGGCTACTGTTCCAACATGTGGAAAGTCGTGTCGTCGCGCCTGACACTGTGTATGTGAAAGGGCGTGTAGGTTTCAAAAATAAAGAATTCCTGGTGCTGCGTGGCCAGCACCGTTTTCTCGCTCGTGGCTTTGCTGAACAGGAGACCTTGACATTTGCCATGCGCTGGGAGGAAGCACGCTGGCGCATCGATCTCTTTCGCGTCCTGGACCTGAGTGGTGTTGCGTTGGAAGTGCCCGGCTCTTTTTTCTACCGCCCCTATTGAGAAGGGAAGTATGTGACCTTCCAACAACTCGTCCGCATGGGTCTCGACTTTGCCAAGAGTATATGGACTATTATCTCCTCACGGCGACCTGTCCGTATTACCGTGGGCCTCATCTTACTGCTCATCGGGCTGGCCGGCCTCTTCTTGCCCGTACTCCAGGGAGTAGCGATAGTCGTAGCCGCTCTGGCTATCCTCCGTAAGGATATCCCGCTGGCAGAGCGCATCTGGCAGCGCTGGATCATCCCATTGCGTCGGCGCTCACAGCAGTGGTTACAGGTCTACCGCGCACGACGTGCACGGCGCCAGCTACCCAAGATTTGAAGAGGGCCGTATGGAGAAACCGTGGTATTTCATTCAGCTATCTGACACGCACATTGTGGCTGACACACGCCAGGAGTTCCATGGCGTCAATACCTATGCAACACTCAGCCGCGCTATTGACCAGGTTAATCACCTCGACCCACCTCCAGCCTTTGTCATCATTACTGGAGATCTCATCAACGATGACGACCCACAATCCTATGGCGTACTGCAACAGCTCACCGATCAGCTCCGCGTGCCCACCTATTTTGCCCTGGGGAATCACGACCTCCGTCAGCCTTTCCGTCAGGTGTGCCTTGGTGCGCAACAGCCCGGTACCATGCCGTATTACTACACGTTTGATAGAGCGCAGTACCGCTTTATCGTCCTGGATTCGCTGGTCGAAGGCGAAGTCGGTGGAGCCCTGGACACGACGCAACTGGCCTGGTTGGAGACAACGCTGGCGACAGCTCCAACTCGCCCCACCATCGTCTTTGTGCACCATCCGCCAGCCTCCACCGGCATAGACTGGCTGGACGCACACGTGATAACGAATGGCGCTGCATTCCTGGCGGTGTTAGCCAGGCATAAGCAAGTGCGACGGGTCTTCTTTGGCCATGTGCACACGGCGCTACACATTACCGCGCACGGCGTGCAGTGTACCAGTGTGCCCTCGACGTGCTACCAATTTGGTGACCTGATGGTGACACCAAAGATATTTGCCGGACCACCGGGCTATGGAGTCGTTGTCCTCCGGGATGAGCAGGTCAGTAGCCGGGTGACATATTTTTAGAGCTGGGCACTGCTAGGCCGCCGGCTGCTGGGCTACATACCCATGGGTCACAAGCCAGTGCGGCAACTCCGCGACTGATGGCAGCACCGCCGCTGGGCCAGCCTCTTCGAGGGTTCTGGTGCTCTGGGTCCCCGAGGCTACGGCAATCGTCAGGGCTCCCACATTGCGTCCCTCAGCCACATCTTGCACGGTGTCTCCCACCTTCAACACCTGGTCATAGGCAAAATCTGGCAACACCTGATCCACTGGACTCGCTGGCGGGAGCAGGCCAGCCGCCTGCAGGGCACGATGGAGCATATGCGGCTGCGGTCGACCGGCACCAGCCGCTTCGCCGCATGTGACGTAGTCCACCAGGCCTGATGTGGTCCAGCCGAAATGGCGGGCAATAGCCTGCGTGACATCCAACGGGAAACCGCTGCCCAGGGCGATAAACACGCCACGTTGCTTGAGGAAGCGAAAAGCGGTCGTAGCGCCAGGCATCTCGCGGAGCCGTGCAACATTACGCAAGAGCTGGGCCGTAAAGTGCTCCAGGAGGCGCTGTGCAGTCTGCTCCAAGGCATCCCCCTGTAAACCAGCGTACTGCGCCAGCAGCGTGCGAAAGACCTCCATCTTGTCCTTACCGCGCTGAGCGTTCAGTACATCCCATGGGACGGCAACATGGGCCGCGTTAAAACTGTCTTCGAAGCTCTGCAGTACCAGGGGGCGACCATTGATCGTGTCATCGACCGTGGTCGCTGCCATATCGAAAAGGGCCAGAGTAATAGGCATGACTACGTCTCCCATGCGCGGCATGTTCTTCCCGCATCGCTGCACGCTATCTCACGGTGTCCACCCGGCAAAAAGCCCCCGCGGGCGCACCAACAACACCAGCACTAAGAGCACCAGCGATACAGCGGTCTTATACTCGGTCGGAATAAACGGCGTGGACAGCTCCTCAGCGAGGCCGATGATGACCGCGCCCACCATGGCACCGTAGGGACTCCCGATGCCGCCCAGGATGGCGGCGGCGAAGATCGGTAAGAGCAGATCCCAGCCCATAATCGGTTGTAAACGGACGCTCATACCCAGCAAAACACCACCTGCGGCAGCAAGTCCAGCACCGAGCAACCAGGTCAAGATCACCACCAGCTCCGTATCAATGCCCGAGACCAGGGCTAAGTTAGCATTGTCAGAAGTGGCACGCATGGCTTTGCCGAGCTTCGTGCGTTGCAAGAACAAGCTTACCAGAATAACGAGTCCCAAGGCGACGGCAAAGATGAGGATCTGTTGCGTATTGAGGCGTACCTGCAAGACCGGGACAGTAAACGGGAAGTGAATCGCCCGCGAGTAATACTGCGCCTGCGGACCCCAGAGCATACGGATGAGGTTTTGGAGAATGAGAGCCAGGCCGAGCGAGGAAATAGCCAGTATCGCAGCGCGCGCCTGACGTTGGCGCAAGGGACGAAACCAGACACGATCCAGGCAGACACCCAGCAGTGCTGTACAGAGCATGCCCAGGAGAAAGGAGAGCCACATGGGAAGCGCCAGACTCACTCTGAAAAACAGCACCAGATAGGCTCCCAGGGCCATGAGGTCGCCGTGGGCAAAGTTCGCAAAGTTGAGGATACCGTAGATCAAGGTCAAACCAATCGCCCCAAGAGCCAAAATGCTGCCAGAGATGAGACCGTAGACAATGAGTTGGAGCATGAGGGACCCTTCTATCTTTCACCGGGCGCAGCACCCCGCCATACTGGCGGGACTAATCAGCCATACGCAGTACCCCTCGCCAAACTGACGGAGCAGCTAGCCGTGCGCAGCACCCGAGCGCAGCATTAACGGCCACCCAGGAACATGGCGCGAATTTCTGGGTGCGCGAGCAGCGCCTGACCAGTGTCCTCGTAGCGATTTTGCCCCATGGCCAGGACATACCCACGGTGGGCACGCTGCAGCGCCTGGCGCGCATTCTGCTCGACGATGAGGATGGCGACACCCGTACCATTGATTTCGACGATCTTCTCGAGCATCACCCCCACCAGCACTGGCGACAAGCCGGCCGTTGGTTCGTCCAGCAGGAGTAAGCGGGGATCGAGCATGAGGGCCCTGGCCATGGCGACCATCTGTCGCTGGCCACCGCTGAGATAGCCGGCACGGAGCTTGCGTTTCTCGTGCAGGTCGGGAAAGAGCGCGTACATTTCGGCCTTTTTGGCGCGCACATCCCCGCGGCGAATGAAGGCCCCCATATCTAGGTTTTCCTCGACTGTAAGTGACGGAAACACATTCTCCGTCTGGGGCACGTAGCATATGCCCGCCTGCACAATGCGGTGCGGTCGCATGTGGGTGATGTCTTGCCCGTCCAGCACGATCGTGCCATCCTGGGGATGCAACAGGCCAGCGATGGTCTTCATCAGGGTCGACTTGCCGGCTCCATTCGGGCCAACGATAGCTACGATCTCCTGCTGCTCCACGCGTAGACTCACGCTCCGCAGGATGGGGAGTTCGCCATAACCAACCGTGACACACTGGATCTCGAGCAGGACCACAGAGCTAAACTCCTAAGTAGGCTTCAATCACCCGCGGATCGTTCCGTACTTGCCACGGCGTTCCTTCCATGAGCGTGCGTCCGTGGCTCATGACAATAACCGGATTGCAAATCTCCATGACGAGGTCCATATCGTGCTCAATCAGGAGAAACGTACGTCCCAGAGCCTGGAGATGTTGGATATGTCCCACCAGCTCTTGCATGAGGGTCGGATTCACCCCAGCTCCTGGCTCATCAAGCAAGATGCAGGAGGCGTCAGACATCATCGTACGCGCCAGCTCCAACAGCTTTTTCTGACCACCGGAGAGATTGCCGGCGTATTCGTGGCGCAAGTAGTGGAGCTTCACGCGCTGCAAAATCTCCTCAGCGCGCTCGCGCAAGGCTTGTTCCTGAGCGTAGACCTGGCGTGGATGCAACCAGGCATTGAAGAGGTTTTCGCCCCGCTGCTGCTCCGGCACGAGAAGGAGATTCTCCAGCACCGTCATGCGCTTGAGCGCCCGGGCAAGCTGAAACGTGCGGGCAATCTTGCGCGCAAAAATGGCGTGGGGCGGGAGTCCATCAATCCGCTCTCCCTCGAACCATATGCGCCCGGCATCAGGCCGATATACCCCGGCAATCATGTTAAATAGCGTGGTTTTTCCAGCGCCATTAGGACCAATCAATCCGGTAATCGTGCCACGTCGAATGCACAGCGAGCAGCCATCCACGGCCACTACCCCGCCGAAACGCTTCGTGACGTTGTCGACTACCAGAAGGCTCTCCTGGTTTCCGTGGGGCTCTGTAGGCGCCGACATAGCCATGCACCACTCTCCCGCAATATGCGCTCGCAGATTATGTGAGGACCAAAGGCGTTATTGTAGTTTTTTCAGTTAAGGTGTCAACTATCTGCGCTAGGCAAGCGCCAGGCGCATGGGGTAGAATCGGGGCAATCGGGACAGGGGAGGTGCGGACGACAGAGGGGGAGAGAAGGAGAGCAGAGTTATGGATTTTACCTATACGCCCGCGGAAGAGGCTTTTCGCCAGGAATTTCGCGTCTGGCTGGAACCAAATCTGCGTGCCCATCGCGCCCAGTGGGGTGAAGACCAGGACGAATTTACGCAGCATCCGAGCAGCCCTGCGAGCATGGCCTGGCATAAACGGCTCTACGACGGGGGTTGGGTAGGCCTGCACTGGCCCAAAGAGTATGGTGGCCGCGGTGCTGCGCAGATGGAGCAAGTGATTTTTACTGAAGAGAGCATGCGCCTGGGAGCGCCACCGGAGGTCAACGGCATGGGGATCAACATGGTGGGGCCGATGCTCATGCACTACGGCACTGCAGAGCAGCGCACGCGGTATCTCCGCCCTATCCTCAGTGCCAAAGAGATCTGGTGTCAAGGCTTCTCCGAGCCCGGCTCCGGGAGCGACCTGGCTTCGCTCTCTACCCGTGCGGTGCAGGACGGTGATGACTTTGTGATCACGGGCTCGAAGATCTGGACCAGCAATGCCCATAATGCGCATTGGTGCCTGTTGCTCGCCCGCACTGATCCGGAGGTGCCCAAACACAAGGGTATCACGTGTTTTCTCTTAGACATGCAGAGCCCGGGCATCACCATCCGACCGCTGGTGCAAATGACCGGAGATGCGGAGTTCAACCAGGTCTTTTTCGATCAGGTGCGTGTACCCAAAAGCTGTGTCTTAGGCCAGGTCAATGCGGGTTGGCGCGTCGCCATCTCTACCCTGAGCCACGAACGTGGCGGTATGCGCCAGTGCATGCGCCTGCACCGCCTGGTCCGTATGGTCGAAGACCTGGCGCGCCAGCGCGGCGTGAGTGATACTCCAGTCTTACGGCAGCAGCTCGCGCAACTCCACATCGACACGGAAGTGCAACGCTTAACGGGCTTACGCGCCCTCACCAAACAACTGCGTGGGGAACCGCCCGGTCCGGAAGGCTCGATTCAGAAACTGGCCTTCTCTCGTGTGTATATGCGCGCCGTGCAGGTCGCCGAACAGATCCTGGGTCCCTACACACAACTCGATAAGGGTGCCAAGCACGCTGTGGCCGATGGACACTGGACGTTTCAAAGCCTCTTCGCTCGACGCTATGGCATTGCCGGGGGCACGGATCAAATTCAGCTCAATATTATCGGGGAACGTCAGTTGGGTCTGCCAAAGTAAGGAGGGACACCGCATGGCTGAAGAGCGCACTACTGAAATTCTCGAAACCCTCGCCGCTCAGGCACGCCTCCTATGGGGGGAGGCAGACGCTGCACGCCAGCGTCCAGCGCTCTCCCAGACCGCAGAGGAAATTGCCGTCGTTGACCGTGCTATCGTGCCGGCTGACCTGGAGCCCAA
>JBMDXC010000329.1:0-2795 GCA_048594805.1 Candidatus Entotheonellaceae bacterium
ACCTCTAAGAGGGATAACGTGGCCATACGAGGCGTAGCAACACCTTGACCGTTAGACATTCGCCAGATGTGACACATCCCCTGCGCCAGTGAAGCCCTGTCCCGGAGAGAAGAGGCGTGAACAGGACTTCGGAGGAACTCGCCCATGGCGCTACTTCCATGCGTTAGCAAGAGTATAAAGGATACAAATAAATACTTCAATAAAACGTTTTTCATGGGTTAATGACGAAAGTCAATGTGACTCTTATAGAATTATCCAGACAGCGGGTTTCCTTGGAACTATACATATGGCCCCAATAGATTGAGAACAGATAAAACAATTCTTTTTAGATTTATTCCTACAACGGGTATCTCCCCAGCTAGCCGTGGTCCCCGCACCATCGCTCGATGAGGCGTTTGCGCGCCTGTGAGGGACGTCCACGTTGCGTGGGTGGTGACCAGCGCGACAGCGGCACATGAAACGACAGCAGTTCGTGCATCGTCCAGCAATGGTCAGTGATCCCAGCCGCCATGGCTGGCGTTGTCTGCTGTGCAAGGGACAAATTCTCATGCGGTGTGCAAAAATTATCGCTCCATTTATCGCTGTTTGCAGAAGATCAAAATGGTCCAAGCATTTGACCAACTCTCCCTTTCTGGCTCTGCGTGCAATAGAGGGGTCGAGGGCCGCATACAAGATCATCTCGGCCTGCTCGCACGCATTCGGGTGTCGGAAGTTGCGTAGGCACTGAAAGCAGCTCACATAGCCCAGCAGGGTGGTTTTGCTGAGGCCTCGCAAGACCCGTAAGTACGGCTTGAGCAAGGAAAACAGACACTCGGCGCGATGCTCGTGCACGTCCCCCCGGGCGTACTCTTTCTGGGTGTGGTTGACGAACGCATGCACGTAGCCTTTCAGGGCCTGATAGCTGCTGGCAGAGTCCGTAGAGAGGTGACTGCCGGCTTGGACTGCCAGGTCAGCCGCCTTCTGCACGGTCTTCACGGTGCAATCTCTGGTCGCCTGGATGACGACCGCCCCTTGGCGGCTCACCCACGCAATGATCGCTGGTCGGTCCTTGTCATAATGCCCCCACCCGGGCTCACGTTTCTTACGACGGCTACGCGCACAACGCCCCAACGCCTTCGTGCCACCGCCTGGCGCTTGGCCCTTCTGGCCGGCGGTGTGATAGAGGTCATTGGCTTCCACCGTGCCTGCCAACTGGCGCTCGGTTTCGTAGGACACGGACGTATTCCGCAGCCACCAGCACCAGCGATAGCTGGTGCGGCTATGGACACCCACCTCCCGGGCAATGCGTCGCGACGCCCACGACAGGCACAACAGGAAGGTTGCCAGAATCCAGTACGCGCACGACGGCCGGCTCTGATGGAGCAGGGTGTGGGTCAGATCGTTGAAGGTCCGCTGGCAGCCGTTGCACCAGGAGCGTTGGCATCCCGGCCGGTAATGGTACATGCCCCATGGGTCGACGTCGTGGCTCTGGCACCGAGGACATTGGAGCGGACGAGCTTTCCACCGGAGCGTATGGATGTAGGCGTGACAGTGTTCGGCGTTGAAGAGTTGGTGGAGATATGAGAGCACGGGCATAGATGAGCCTCTCCTGGGGTCCGAAGATCGGGTCGACAATGCGAGGAGATTCTCACCTATGTATCAAGCTTTTACTCTTCTACAAACAGCGATAAATTGAGTGAAGTGATCATGGTCCTGAGTTCCTGGCACAGCGGATGACGACGTGGCTGCGCACGCAGCACGTTGATGCCCCCTGTATTACCCTTGGGAGTCCCTGGCAGAACGGGCATAACGAAAGCTTCTATGTAACTGGTTGCGAGTTTTGTAAATTGTCCTAACTTATTGTAGTATATGAAGCAATTAGATTTTTTCCGTTCGCATCATCATCTCTCACATGAGGCCATTGCAGAATGAGCACCACGGCACCAAAGCCTGTAACGACGCCGATTCCCGTCCAACTCTCCGAACCAGAGTTCACCGCATTTATCTTGCCCCACCTCTCGATGCCGAAGCGCGGGCCCAAGTGCAAACTGGGCTATTATCGCGTCTTTAACCTCATCTTATGGGTGCTCTACACGGGGATGCAATGGAAGGGCTTGCCCGTGCCGACCGATGCCCAGGGCAAGCCCGCCATCCATTACACCACCGTCTACAAGGTCTTTGCGAAATGGGCCGATGATGGCTCGCTCTGGCAGGCGTTCGTGGCCAGTGTGCAGCATCTCGCTGAAGCCAAGCAACTTGACCTCCGTATCCTGCATGGCGACGGGACCAACACCGTGGCCAAAAAGGGGGCGATGGCATTGGCTACTCGGGCCATAAGCACCAGAAAGGCGACAAGGTCATCGCCATCATTGACAACCATGGGTATGTCTTAGCTCCCGTCCCCGTGGCTCCCGTCAATGAAACAGACATGATCCTGTTACCCGAGGGCCTGAAAGCGCTGAAAAAGGTGGCCAAAGAGGTTGGGTTGGACCTCAGAGGGGCCTATCTCAATCTCGATGGCGGCTTTGATTCTACCCGCAATCGGAAGTGCATTTTCAATGCCGGCCTGATCCCCAACATTCCCGAGAACCCCCGGAATCGGAAGCACCCCAAGCGCGGGCGGAAGCGCTTGTTCAATGCCGCCATCCACGCGTTACGCATGCGTGTCGAGCGCACCTTTGCGTGGGAGGACAAATTCAAGCGACTCCTACTCCGTTTCGAACGTATTCAGCAGCGGCATTATGGCATGAAGCTGATGGCCTACACGTTGATCAACCTGCGAGGATTCTGCGGTGTCTAAAACTCGCAACCAGTTA
>JBMDXC010000033.1:0-10959 GCA_048594805.1 Candidatus Entotheonellaceae bacterium
TGGCCGAGGAGGAGATGGGCCGTAAGATTGTTGGGCTCGCGTGTAAGGACCAACTCAGCTTTCTCCTGGGCCTTATCAAACTTTCGACTCAGGAGAAAGAACTCGCCCAGTTTGAGTTGGGCCTCTAGATTGGTTGCATCGAATTGCACGCTCTTGGAGACGGCGTGAAACGCCTCCTGGAGATCTGCTGACCCACTTCCCCGCTTCAGAAGGGCTAAACCGAGCTTGTAATGTGTCTGGGCATCCTTGGGTTCCAACTGGATGGCATTTTTGAATTCAATAATGGCTTCGGCATATTTGCCATCAGCAATGTAAGTATCGCCTCGTTGGACAAACGCCATGGTCTTGGCCGATATATCCCCACTGCACCCACAGGCAAACAGGCAGAGTCCGATCAGCCAGAGCCCTGTAGCACACCTCTGTCCCCACCCCTTAGTCAGCATGTGTTGCTTTCCTTTGCGTCCATACCGTAGCTGCATCCTCTGCCCATCCTCTGATCTATCGGAGAAGAGCCACTGGAGCTTGAGCCCTCTATGGAGGGAATGCACCAGCGCGCCACGGAGGGGCGGTTAAAGCTCTGCGCGTTTCTTCCCGATAGGGGAATGCAGTACTGACAGGGGGGTATACCTGAGATCTGGCGGCAATTGCTGCGAGAGCCTCTCCTCAGCGCAAGGCCATAGAGAGTCTGGAGGGCAAGTCTGATGGCGTTCGAGGCGCTCCTGGCGTTCACTGGAGCCGTGCTGGGCGGTGGCCTGGCGATCTTTGGGTTGTTGGCGAATCCTCGCCTCTTTGTCCATCGGGTATTCGCCAGCGGTATGACTGCCCTGGTCCTGGCCCAGATATGCGCTGGTATGGGGGCGCAAGCGGTTCTCCCCGCCGACATTGTGCGCTGGGAATATTTCAGGCTGCTGTCTGCGGCGTTCATTCCTGGCACCTGGCTGCTTTTCAGTGTGCATTTCGCTCGTGCCAACTGCAGAGAGATAATGGCGCAACGGCGTGGGATTATCCTCGCCACCTCTGTGCCATCATTAGTTCTGGTCCTTACCTGCCAACATGCCCTCTTCACTCCTCGGTTCCACTTCGATACTGCCTTTGGATGGGCCCTGCAGCTTGGTTGGTCTGGTTATGGGTTCTATCTGTATTCGCTGTTGCTGTCTGTCGTCATCTTAATGCAGTTTGAGAGGACACTGCGAGCCTCGACCGGCAGCAGGCGTTGGCAGATCAAATTTATGCTTGTAGGACTCGGCAGTTTGTTCGCAGCGCAGATCTATACGGACAGCCAGGTGCTGTTATTCTCCTCCACCGATAGGCGGCTCAATGTCTTTACTTCCTGGGCTGTTATTGTTGCCAATATCTTCATGATCATCTCGTTCATTCGCCATCGCTTCTTGAGCGTGGATATTTATCTTTCACGCCGGGGCCTGCATAACTCTCTCACCGTGTTACTCGTCGGGAGCTATTTGTTCACGGTAGGTGCTCTGACTAAAGTGCTGACGTATTTCGGATGGGATCAAACCTTACCTCTTGGCACATTTTTCGTCTTCATGGCAGCAGTGGCTTTGGCGGTCGTCATGCTGTCAGAGCAACTGCGCCAGCAGCTGAAGCTATGCATTAATCGGCATTTCTACTGCGCTCACTATGATTACCGCCAAAAGTGGACCACCTTCACGGAGCGCACGAGTTCCGTCGTAGACGTTCAGGAATTATGCGCCGTAGTCACGAAGATGATTTCTGAGACATTCGGAGTACCGGCAGTCACGATCTGGCTTTGCGATGAAGACGCTATGGGAGTGCTCTCCGTGGGCGGCTCGACCGTATTGTCGAGGACTGAGGGAGAGGTGCTGGGAGAACACCAGGCAACGGGAGTAGACTTTGTCCAATTTATGCGTGAGCGACGTCTGCCTGTGGATTTGGAGAAGATGTCAGATAGCAAAGCGCAAGCCTTGAAAGCAACGTACGCCGACTATTTTCGGAAGGCACAGAGCCGTTATTGTGTGTCGCTTGTGGCTGGCCAGCAACTCCTCGGGATCATGACCCTGGATAACCGGCTGACGCGGGAGCCCTTCTCTCCGGAGGATCTGGATCTGCTGAAAACCTTTGCTGATCAGGCCGCGGCTAGCCTGCTCAGTCTCCGCCTCTCCCAATGTCTCCTCAAAGCGAAGGAGCTGGAGGCGTTTCAAACCCTGTCGGCTTTCTTCGTGCATGATCTCAAAAACCTGGCGGCGAAATTATCGCTGCTGCTACAGAACGTCCCAATTCATTACGATAACCCTGTGTTTCGGCAGGACATGCTGCGCGTGATCTCTGGGAGTGTGGCCAAAATGACGGCCATGTGCAGCCGCGTGTCACTGTTGACCAACAAACTCGATCTGCATCCCATACTGACAGATCTCAATGAGCTGGTGCGGCACACACTCAACGATGTGCAAGACCTCGTCAAGGTGCACGTATTTCAAGAACTCCACCCGGTCCCCAAGCTCCTCCTTGACCCTGAGCACCTGCACAAAGTCGTGATCAATTTGCTCCTCAATGCCAATGAGGCAGTCAATGATCAGGGTGAGATCCACATAACCACAGACACTATTGATGGATGGGTAGTGCTTGCCGTGCGTGATAATGGCTGTGGCATCCCCAAAGCGTTTATGCAGCGTTCGCTTTTTCACCCTTTTCAAACAACGAAAAGCCAGGGATTAGGCATAGGCCTTTTCCACAGCAAGATGATTGTTGAGGCCCATCACGGGCGTATTGAGGTCGAGAGTGAAGAAGGAGAAGGTAGCACGTTCCAGGTATTTCTCCCCATAGCCCAGGACAAGAGGACTTCTTATGTGCTTCTGCAACCACATCATAGCAACCGTCATGAGGCTCTGCGCCACACAGAAATCCACAAACTATGCATAATCCCAAGCTGCTTATCGTAGATGATGACGAGGAAATTTGCATGCAAATGCACTGGGCCTTAGCCCAGGATTACGAGGTGTTCCTGGCGCACGATCGCGCCAGTGCCCTGCACGTTTTCAAGGTGGAGCAGCCAATTGTGGTGACGCTCGATCTCGGCTTGCCGCCCCATCCAAGAGACATGGAGGAAGGATTTCAGACCCTGAGCGCTATCCTCCAGGAGAATGCTGCTGCCAAGGTGATTGTCATTACCGGCAACGAGGACCGAGAATTCGCCCTGCGTGCGATTGGCCAGGGAGCCTATGACTTCTTCCGGAAGCCCATTGAAATCGACGAGCTAAAGGTCATTCTGCGTCGCGCCCTGCACGTCGCCCAACTCGAGCAGGAGCATCGGGCGCTGCAACAACGTCTGGGTGGTGAAGCGTTTGAAGCGATAATAGGTGCAAGTCCACAGATGCAAGCAGTATTTGCCACGATTCGTAAGGTGGCGGCCTCTGATGTCCCCGTCCTGGTGGTGGGAGAGAGTGGCACAGGGAAAGAGTTAGTCGCCCGTGCCCTGCACCAACAAAGTGGGCGCACCGCCGCCCCTTTTGTCGCGATCAATTGTGGTGCCATTCCAGAAACGTTGCTTGAGAGTGAGTTGTTTGGCCACGAAAAAGGCGCCTTCACTGGAGCGCATATGCAACGGAAAGGCAAAATTGAGTCGGCCCAGGGTGGCACGCTGTTTCTGGATGAAATCGGTCAGTTACCCGCACCCCTGCAAGTGAAGCTCCTGCGGTTTCTCCAGGAGTATCAGATTGAGCGCATTGGCGGGCGGGAAGCGATACCCGTGCATGTGCGCGTCGTGGCAGCCACCAATGTCGAGATCAAACAGGCCATGGCCGCCGGGCGCTTCCGCGAGGATCTCTATTACCGTCTGGGCGTTATTACGATCCCCCTCCCACCGCTGCGGGAACGTGGCGAGGACATTCTTTTACTGGCGAACACGCTGTTACAGCGGTATGTCGTCGAGAAGAGACCCAAAATCACGGGGTTCAGTCGCCAAGCCCTGAGCGTGTTACAATCCTACGGTTGGCCAGGGAATGTGCGGGAACTCGAGAACCGGATCAAACGGGCGGTGCTGCTGACCCAGGGACCTCAGGTCACCCCGGCCGATCTCGATCTGGACTCCCCGTACAGCCAATATCTCGTCCCAGGCAAAGGGCTCCGCGAAGCCCGTGAAGCCTTTGAGAAAGACCTCATTCAACGCGCTCTCACCAAGCACAGAGGCAACATTTCCCGCACGGCGTCTGAACTGGGAGTGAGTCGTCCCACATTGCACGACTTGGTCACCAAATATGCCCTGGAGCGTTAGAGCGACGGCTCCAGAGTTGATCGGCGAGAGGGAGATCTCCTTTCCGCGTGCTTCCACGCCACTGGGCAGAGCCGATGTCGTGTGGCTACTCCGCTTCCCATCTTGAAAAATACGGAGAGGCTCGTATTGCGGATGATAATTGTCACGAAACCTTACAGGTGGTGTCTCTTCGTTATACTTCTCTGAAATCAAATAAGTTATGTCACTTTCACATCTTCCACAAAGGCTGTATTGTCAGGAATCTTTACACCATAGAGAGCATAGGGAAACTATAAAAGGTATAAGCGGTTGATAAAATGGGGCTTCATGCCTTGGCACGCCTCTTGCTATGCTACTTGCTCTGCTATCTGAGAAACACACGGATGGCTATGTTTCAACCCTATTCAACAAAGGGTTTCACAATGATTCGAGGTGCGGGGAGATTTCTATTTGTCATGCTAAGTGTATGCGTGCTCTGTACGTCGGCGGCCTATGCGGATTCATTCCGCCTCCGATTGGAGGACTTTGGCACAGGGACCGGAGTCGTCGTTACGGATGGTGGAGCTGGGGATTTTAACCCACTCACCGGTGCGATTACATACTCAGGACCCGTCAACGGTTTTATTGTTAACGTTACAACCGGTATTTCGAAACCAGTGATTGGTGGTGTTAATAGCTACGCCGAATTGGACCTCAATTCTATAAATGTACAAGTAGCTTATGCAGGAACTTTGCGGATTACTTTAGAGGATACTGATTACACCTTGGGTCCGTATGGGGAATTGTCTGCGGTAGGTGCCGTGGGCGGCACACTGATCGCCACGGCTGGCTCCACAGCTACCTTTCAGAGTTGGGTTAATCCCGACAACCTTGTTCCTGATCTGGGACCCAGTGTTGCCTACCCAGGGGTGCTGCCCTCTATAGGCGCCATACCGGCAACAAGTGTGGCAGTATGGTCGGATGGTCCGGTAACATTTGGATTTGGTGCTTTCTCCAGCACCGATTCTGAAAGTTTCGTACATTCAGGTCCCTATGCTTTGTTTACACAGGCCACAATAAACTTCACGGGGCCCGGCATAGTGAGCTTCGACCAGCATCTAAGCACAGTACCGGAGCCCACCTCACTGCTACTCCTCGCTTCGGGCTTGGCCGGCCTGGGCCTGTGGGGCCGTAGGAAGAAAAAGTCAGCACAGGTTTAGGATGCACGAACGAGTCGGCTCGACTGAAGCTCCGAAACCGCATATCCAAACTTGAGCGCAGCTTCAAGATGGGTCAAGACGCCCCACGACAAGCGTTCCTTCTGGCATAGGCAGATGACTTCGGCAAGCGACGCTTCCTGAGACTTTGTCTGCATGTAGTTCTCGGAGATCAGCCTCTGGGATAACAACAGAACTTCCTAATAAGCCGTTCCCGAGCGGCCGACAAATGTGACGTCTCTGGCCGCTCTCTCACGCCTGCTCCGGGTCGACGCCTGCCTGGCGCAGCAAGGCGGCGAGGCGTTCCGCCCGCTGGCGTTCCAGGGCCAAGAGCTGCTCCGCGTGTTCCGCCCGCTGCTCTGCATGTGCCGCCCGCTGCCGTTCCTGCTCTGCCCGCTCCTTACCAGTGGGGATGAGCACTCCGTACTCGTCTGTCCAGCGTAACCACGTGTCATGCTTACCTTCAAACTGACCTTCCCACAACGTCAACCCCAGCTTGAGCATCGGAAATTGCAAGGCCTCCTGCCGCTCATAACCAAAGTCGCGCAGCCGGTAGACCGTTAAAATATCGTGCATCACCTGGCGCAGTGGATCGTAAATCACATAGTAGTTGATGCGAACCTGGGCGTAAGTGTGCTTCTTCTGGCCATCCTCCTCGCCGACCGTGTTGGAGACAATTTCCAGCACGAGTTCTGGAGGCTTGCCAAATTCCCAGAGAAAATACGAGCGATGTTCCCTCTACCACCAGTCATCGGCGATCTGGACGTCCAGGCTCAAAAACATGTCCGGCACGATGGCCGGATGGCGCGCCTGATAGAAAATGCCCACGTTGGCTGCCGCGAGAAACGTACGCCCTTCCCCAGGGCCAGCCCACGCACTATACAGCGGCTCGGTCAGCAGTCGTTGCTGTTTTTCTGATGGCAGATTATCCACGGGCGTATCGTCCTCTGTGATCAGGCCCTGAATATCCGGCATAGTGTCGACGACTGATGACGACATAGCATCCCTCTCTTCGCATGAGTGAGACCAATCTGTAGCCTTATAAACAATGGTGTGCCGCGCAGTGTACTCACGGGGATGATACAACCGGCAGTCGTGCCTGTCTACACAGCCCTATGTCCCCTACCAGTGATGCGCACCGGCCTGCTCATGGCTGTAAGGGCTTGGGTGTGCTGCCCATTCTCCCTCCCAGCGACACACTCCTGACACGGCCTTAGCTCGGCAAATATCTTTGAAGCAGCGGGAAAATCTGCTCCGCAAACGCTTTCCCCTGGGCGAAAGCTTCCGCCTCGGTCTCGGGAAGAAACGGTACGGTGATGCGTATAAATGCCCCGTCCGTGCGACGCTTCATCAGGGCATCCAGCATCATATACGCCTTGGCCCAATATTCACTGGTGATGACTCTACCACGATCTTGATACCAATAGAGCACCAGCTGCTTGTCCAACCCTTTCTGAATCACAAACTTGTTAATCTCCACGGGCTGTCCGTGGCCATCCGTGACCTGCAAGGGGGTTTTGCCGGTTTCCACAAAGTACCAGCCACTGCCCGGGAGACAGTTCTTGGGGGAATGATAGGTCACGCCCTGTCGCATACTTTGGTAGTAGCCAATATAGAGGCCAAGAGGTGGACCGTGCGTGCCACTATACTGCCGCCAGAGGTAATCATCAACCTTGAGGACCTGCAACACCTTGGGATCGAGCGTGTGCACCGCTCCTCCCCAGGAGCCAATCTGCAGCGGGAACGTGCCCAGATTGCGATGGATTGGGATGTCCTCGCCATGTGAAAAGGAACGGAAAAAGACTCCCGCTGCTAGGAGAATCATCAGTGCAATGACACTTTCACGCCTGCCCATCATCGGCCCCTCCGCCTATACGCTCCCACGTCCGTCGCAGGAGCGACAGCAGCCCTCCTACACCAAGGAGCAATCCTAATGCCACCACAAAGACAAGCCATCCTGCAAAGGTGTGATAAAAGCCCTCGGCGGTTTGAGCCCCATACCGATGGGCTAAGACCGCTGTTGCCCAGATTCTGAAGGCATTCGCCACGAGCGCAATGGGTATAGCAGAGAGGGTCAGGATCCAGCGGATGCTGAGGCGGCGCTGGGTGATATAGGCCAATACGACGGCCAGGGCGAGGAGGGAGACTAGGGAGCGCAGACCGCTACACGCCTCCGCAACTTCAAGCGTCGTATGCGGCAGATAAATAATATTGCCCTCCCGGTAAACTGGGAGCTGCATAAGCTGTAAGGCAAACGTGGACACCTGGGTGGCTAGCAGTTGCAGCGGGAGCGTAATGGTATTGAGAAGAATGGCGGGGAGCGGAATCATAAACAGCAGAAAGGCCAGAGGCAAGGCCAGCGCGTGCACATACGGTCGTCCCAGCAGATACCACACCAGGGCAGTGATCACGACCACCATGGAGGAGCGCATAAGAAACAACTCGGCTCCCAGGTGCCCAAGTAGCAACAGGCCAAGGCCGCACCACAGAAGGACGAGTCCTCCCCAATGCGGCTGTGGCCTGAGGCGGGCTAATATCTGGCGGCGGTCCCAGATAAAGTAGGCGCTCAGACCTGGGACCAAAAAGCCGTGAGAGCAATTGGGATCCTCCAGCCAATCGGTGATCAGCGGGGGCAGCACAGCGGCATACAGATACAGGAAGGCTGCCACGAGGCTGAGTTGTAGCCCTCGCCACCACCTGTCGGTAATGGTGTGCCGCCCGTGAGCCACGGGTGGCGTGCTGGGGGGCTCTACGGGTGTGATCATCTGTCCTCCTCGGGTGTGCTTCCCCGCGTATCAAAGGTCTCAAAACGCGTCTCTCTCTCATATCGGTTCTGGCCCAGAGAAACTGAACCGTCTGGCCAAGTCTGGCATCGTAGTCCTGGACCAAACCTCCATCTCCGACATGCGCTACAATATGAACCAAGCACAGGGATAGGTGGATGTGGTATGATGGCCTGAACATGACCTCATGGCAACCTTCTTTGACCTATGATCAGCAGAGGATGCAAGCGCGGTAATGAGTGCAGCAGACGAAATTGTCGTCATCGTTGACGAGCACAACAATGTGGTGGGAGCGGCGCCACGGCGGGAGATGCGCGCGCAACGCCTGCCCCACCGCAGTACGTATATTCTGGTCTTCAATTCTCAAGGTGCCTTATACGTGCAGAAGCGCACCATGACGAAGGATGTCTTTCCTGGCTATTACGACCCGGCTGCTGGTGGTGTGGTGCTGGCCGGCGAAAGTTATGAAGAGAGCGCGCAACGCGAACTGTATGAAGAGATGGGTATCCGTGACGTGCCGCTGACGCCGCTCTTCACGTTTTACTTCGCCGATGCGCGCACACGCGTGTGGGGCAAGGTGTTTGCGTGTGTGTACGATGGCGAACTGGTCTTGCAGCCAGAAGAAGTAGAGAGTGGAGAATTCTTACCCGTCGCCGAGATTCTGCGGCGGGCGCAAACGGAACCGTATACGCCTGACGGTATGTATGTGCTGCGGCGCCATCTCCATTTGACTGACTGAGCCAAGGAGTTCTCCGTGCAGGCCCTCTTCTGGGACGGTCAACACCTGCGATTGGATACGGCCTATCCCACACCGCCGGCAGATAACACGACTGCCGTGGTACGTGTGCATCTGGCTGGCATTTGTGCGACAGACCTGCAGATTTTGCACGGGTATATGGGGTTCCAGGGAGTGCCTGGACACGAATTTGTCGGCGAGGTCAGTGCGGGTCCAGCCGAGCTGGTAGGGACACGCGTGGTGGGAGAGATTAACTTTGCCTGCGGGCATTGTCCGGTCTGCGCCCAGGGACTCGGGCGCCACTGCCCAACCCGGCGGGTCATGGGTATTCTCAATGCTAATGGCTGTTTCGCTGAGTATGTACGGGTACCAGTCGCCAATCTCCACCCGGTGCCGGCCAGTATCGCTGATGAAGCGGCCGTGTTCACCGAGCCGCTGGCGGCTGCCTTTGAAATCCTGGAACAGGTGCGCATGCAGCCAGGCGATGATATCGTGGTGCTGGGTGATGGTAAACTCGGAGGGCTCTGTGCGCAGGTGCTGCATAGTGCCGGGGCACGGGTGTGTGTCGTGGGGAAACACCCACACAAGCTAGCGCTGTTGCACCAACTCGGCATAGCGACGGTATTGCTGAGCGCCTGGCGCCCGCGTCTGGCTGATATCGTGGTTGAAGCCACTGGCTCCACAGCAGGGCTCTCCCTCGCCATGGAGAGCATCCGTCCACGTGGCACATTGGTCTTGAAGAGTACGGTCGCTCGCACGCATACGCTGTCTCTGGCACCCCTCGTGATTAACGAAATTACCGTTGTGGGCTCGCGTTGTGGGCGCTTTCCCCCAGCCCTGCAGGCGCTCGCAGACGGGCATGTGACGGTCGCACCGCTAATTGATCGGGTCTATCCCCTGGCTGAAGGTTTGCAAGCGCTAGCGCATGCCGCCTGCCCGGGCACACGCAAAATTGTGCTCCGCATGTTTTGACATTGCGTTGCGGCGCGGTGCGACCTATACTGCCCCGGCAGTGCAACAGACGTGCCATATGCGTGCGTCAAGTGCCATCCTTCTGCACTGGTGCCTTAGCCATGATGCAACATCCTCTTCGTCTCTGGCAACGCCTCAGTACACGCATGGTTGCGGCCTTTGTCCTGGTGACACTCTTCGCCATCGGGTTGGCCGCCTGCGTCATGATGTATGGGCTGGCTCATGTACCCCTGCTTGGACGCCTGGAAGCCGTACGGGATGTGCAAGGCTTATCCAGGCTGCTCGAAGAGGTCGTCAGCGCCAAGCTCCTCAACCTTACGCGTGTGGGGGTCCTCCTGATCGACCCACTGGCGCAGGCCGCGGCCCAACGCACAGCCGGCCCGGACCCCGAGGCGCAGCAGCGCGTGCAGACAGCCCTGGTGTCGATTCAGAAGGCAGGCGAACTGACGACACCCGTATACACGCTGACGGACTACGACCCGGCCACGCAGCGGGCACGGGTGGGGGTGGTGAGTGACGCTGACGAATCCCTCCGGCCTGGCTTTCTCCTTCCCATAGGTCCCGAGCTGGCACAGATACTCGATTGGACGTTCGTCGATGGGTTCGCACGCTCCACGCCGATCTATTGGAAGTGGAGCGACAAGCGCCAGCAACGGGAACAGTGGATCACGGCCATTGCGCCGATCATCGACGGCATGGGTAAGACCATCGCTGTCGTTGCAGTGGAGCATCAGGGGGCGCTATTTTCCTACTGGTTTGAGGCTCTGTCTCTGGCCATTGTGCTGGCGTGCGCGGGGGGCGGGCTCGTGGCCACCATGGTCGGGATAGGGCTAGCATGGCACATAACCCGTCCGATCAGTGCCCTCACCAGCGGCGTAGCGCGCGTCGCCAGCGGCGATCTTTCCCTGGTGCTGCCGGTCCGCTCCAGCGACGAGATGGGCCGTCTGACGGGTGCCTTCAATGAGATGGTCGAGGGCCTACGCCAGCGTGACTTTATCCGCAACACCTTTGGTCGTTACGTATCCCCGGAGGTCGCGAAGACCC
>JBMDXC010000330.1:0-3234 GCA_048594805.1 Candidatus Entotheonellaceae bacterium
CTCCTCACCCCTTGCCTGCGCCCGCTCGGCAATTGCTGCTCTTTGAAGTCGTGGCCACTGCATGAGCATGAGCAGGTTGTCCTCATGAGCCTAGATCCGGTTACTTCCCCATATATGTAGCGGAAATTGTGGCGAGGTTTGATCATCACATGCTCACATGTATGCTGGCGCACTTCTTTCTGTGGCATGTGAAGATTCGATTGGGGAAAAAGCACCAGCGCTAACAGTATCCCAGGTGCGGCGACTGCTGGAGGTGATTTTACCCCTCAAACGCTTTACCCTGGAAGAGGTGTTACGGGTGGTCAAGCGGACGCAGGAGCGGAATCACACGGCCTATCTTACTCAGAATTGACACCATGTCGCCGTAACACAAATCATCAAGCGACATTACGAGTCTTTGCCATCTTCACTTTCACCTTATACTCGACTTGGTTCGTCATGACCCGTAACCGCAGCGCATGCTGCAACTGAAAAATACTCCAGGGTTTTCCAGGAACAATGTCGTGATGACACACCCGCAGCACAAACAAGTAGGCCAGCACAGCGATGCCCACGGATTTCTCACTGCGGTTCGTATCCCCCCTGACTTGGTGCTCGCCCAGTCCCAACCCCGATTTCAGCTCCCAGTTCATCAGCTCGATGTTATAGTCACAAGCCATAAAATTCGCATGGTTCGGCCGAGCCGGGTTTACATCCTTCAACGGACAAGACCGCCCCGATCGTGACAGAGGGACAAGGCTATACTTCCTCTATCCCTGACGCCAACAAGGAGGAGGTCATGCCCCTGTTAACCCTCTGCCACGTGGTGCGGACTTCAGGGCTCTTGGGACCCGAACGGGTGACTCAGGCCCTGAAGATCATCCTGACTGTATCAGAACCGAAGGAGCCCAGCCATGCAAGTCGCGCTGTATGCCCGCGTCTCGACGAGCCAACAAGAGAAAACGGATACTATCGAGAGTCAACTGGAGGCACTCCACACATACGTGGCCGCGCACGACCACACCGTGTTGCCTGAACACATCTTTCTGGACAACGGGGTTAGTGGCAGTCGTTTAGACCGGCCTGCCTTAGACCGTCTGCGGGACCAGGCCCGCTTGGGCGAATTCGAGGCGGTTGTGATCCTCGCGCCTGATCGCCTCGCCCGGAGCTATCCACATCAATGGCTGCTCCTGGAGGAATTCAAAAAATATGGATGCAGTATCCTGTTCATGGAGAATCCCTTTGGGGATTCGCCGCACGGCCAGCTCTTAGCCCAGATGCAAGGCATGATCGCCGAATACGAACGCAGTCAGATTGCGGACCGGCCGCGGCGCGGCCGGTTGCATAAAGCGCGCAAGGCGGAATTTCTCCCCTGGGCCTACCGGGTGTATGGCTATCGCTATATCCCCAAACAGGCCGGGCTCCTGCCACGGGTCGAAGTCCATCCCGAACAGGCCGACGTGGTGCGGGACATGTTTCGCTGGTTGATCGAAGAACAACTGACCACGCGCCAGATTGTCAAACGGTTGAACGCGCTGAAGATTCCTACACGGACGGGGCAGAACCCTGTGTGGCATGCGGCGAGTGTGCGCTGTATGCTCAACAACTCCATTTATACCGGGCAGGGGTATTACAATCGCACCAAGTCGGGCGTGCCGCGGAAGGAGACCCGGCGAAAATTTCACCCCCGCACAGACAATTATGCCCGGGAGCCGCGGCCCTCAGAGGAGTGGGTGCCTATCACGGCGCCAGCGATCATCAGTGCGGAGACCTTTGCGAAAGCGCAGGAGCAGCTCAAGCGGAACCAAGACAAAGCCCGCCGTGCCTATCAGCCCATGTCGCAGCGGTATCTCTTGCGGACGCTCGTGCGCTGTGGACAGTGTCAGTTGCACATGCAAGCAGGACACCAACTGAGCGTCTGCAAGCGCTATGAATATCTGTATTATTGCTGTGCCGGCAAAGATCCCCTGACGGTGGGGCGCGTGGAGCGTTGCACCTCCCGTCGTGTACGTGCCGACCGTTTGGATGCCCTGGTGTGGACCTTGGTCCGTGAGTTGCTCCAAGCTCCGCAGGTCATTCTGCAAGAATATGCCCTCTGGCAGCAGGTCCAGCACGGCCAGCAGGGCCAATTCCAAGCACAATTAGACCGTATCGACGGACAGCGACAGCATTTGGAGCGGCAATTGCAGCGGCTCATTGATGCGTATCAGCAAGAGATTATTACGCGGCAAGACTTGGCGACGCGCCGCGAGCAGATCGCGCAACGACTGAAAGGATTCGAGCAGGAACGACACCACTTGGAACAGCAACGCGACACGACGATCAAATGGGAACGCATTGCAGATAATATTGGCCAATTCCGCGCTCTCCTGGGGCGTAATTTGGACTATTTGAGCTATGAGGACCGCCAAGCGGTAGTCCAGCTTGTCATCGAAAAGGTAGTAGTGTATCCAGATGGGGCGGTCGAAGTGCATCACGTGTTGCCCTTTGAAGAACCACCGGTTGTGGCCGACCAGAAAAAAAAAGGCACCCCGGGTGAATTTTATGTCTTGCGACTGAAACAGCTCGATCGCCCAGCGTTTTTGGTAGATGCACACCACTTGACTCGGCGTCAGCTCGGTCAGATTGGTCACCAGGATTTTGGTATGCTGTGGGCTCACGTTCCGCCCCTTTTTGCTCAATACCACAGTGACGTCACCCACATGACGCAGACACAAGCGGGTACAATACGTCCAAAACGTTTTGCGGCCTTTCCTCCCATGCGCTCTGGGCACTCGGGTGCATTGGTAGTATTTGTGCGGCACATGGGTCACGAGATTTTTAATCGATTTATCCTCAACGGTCTTCCAGGTACGAGCGATCGCAAAGACAAAACCCCAGCGGCGTGTGGTATCGGCCTTATCACGGGCTTTGACCATGTCCATGTTGGCCTTAGAACCATAGGCGGCATCACCGCCCACGATGATCAGCTTGGCCCACTTGGGGGGCACAAACTCGCTGACCATCTCGCGAAACAAGGCATTTTCACTGCGATAACCCGTGTGGCGCTTGGGCAGAATGAGCCGAAAGCTCACCGGGAGGCGATAGTCGTCCCACGCCGCCATCAACAACACGAGGTAGCTCCACACCAAATCGTGGTACGGTGAAGTTGTAAAGCAAACGGGGGTCTAGACATACTTCTCGTGGCAATGTTTCCACGCACAGCCAGGAGGAGCGTCATGGACCCCACGACCGTATTCTGCCCCAATGGGCACT
>JBMDXC010000331.1:0-9989 GCA_048594805.1 Candidatus Entotheonellaceae bacterium
CCTGGCGCCCACCCTGAGCACGTGCGCGACATTGCACCCGACCCCGCCTTCCTGCTATGCTTTTTTACACAGATACGCTGTATTAGCTGCATATACCTGGATTTAGCGTGCGACGCCCTCTATGGAATGTTCCCTATGGCCGAATCCACGAAGACCACGACGCTCTATGCACTTTCTCCTGCCGGGAAATCCCAGCAGCGGCGCTACACCGTCGCGGCCCTCGTCTATTTTCTCTACGGGCTGTTCTATCTCTTTGGCGCGCAATATCTCACCAGCATGCAGGCAACAGAGCGGGGGATGTCTAACCCAAAGATCTTCTTTGCCCTTGGAGTGTTGCTGGTGGTCTTACTGCCGCTGCTGATTTATAGTCGCTTTGCTCTGGGCTTTTCACTCTATTGGAAGCCACAGACCCAGAGGAAAACCCTTTTCGTCGACTTCACCCTGCTCCTTGGATGCCTGGTGATCATGCGCGTTGTTGCCTTGCTCCACGGCCAACTGTATCTAAAGACTCCCCTGCATACGGTTGCACTCATCGTGGCAGTCATCAACGCTACCTGTCTCGTCTGGGCTGGGATGAGCCGTCTGGTCTGGGTTACCCGCGAAGCTGTGGAATCGTAAATGTATTGCTCTCCCTGGACTCTGACACCGTAAGAAAGGCACGACCATTTTCACCGATTTCTATCTCCTGTTTGGCTTGCTTATCCATGTGGCGTTGTTGGGGCTCGTGGATTGGCTGGGGTACCATCACCTCGTCACCCACGGCTACGATCACACCCTACTCGCTCTGGCTTTACTCAACGTCGGGGTATTTTTCGGCATCTACTATCTGGTGCTGCGTCCCCTCTACCGGCGTATCCAGCTCCGTCGCATGGCGCGTGTGTCACGCCAGCAGCGGATACGATCGTAGACGCTGCTGGGAAGGATGCGATATGCCGTGGAGCACTATGCGGTGCCTTATCAGCCTGTGGATAGTTATCCTGCTCCTCGTCGGCTGTAATAGTGGGACAGTGAGCCATGACGATCCTACTTCATCCACTTATCAACCTACGCCGCCGCAGCCGCAGGAAGTCGGCGCACGGCTGGTAGGACCTAGCGTCTATACTATTGATGCGCGCTCCAGAGATGTCTGGATGTATTTTGATTTCGCCCGCGGCTCGGTGGTGACTGTTCAGGATCCGAAGACTGAGCCGTGGGACTTAATGTTCCAGCGCTATGTCATTAAGACCAACGGCGGCGCAACCAATCCAGCAGGTCAGGGAGCACTGCTGAGCATGAAGGAACAGGATTTTGCGGCTGTTACGACCGTTCCCGATAAGGCGGTGTTTGTGACCGACGTGCATCCGAAGAATCGCCCTTCATCATACAATCCTGTCATGGAAAAGTGGTTCAACTACAGTTATCTTGCCAATGTCTTGGTACCCAAGCCGCTTGTCTACCTGGTGCGCACGCACGATGGCAAGTATGCCAAAATGCACATCCTCAGTTATTATTGCGCCAACAAGAGCGCCGGCTGCCTGACCTTCGAGTACGTCTACCAGGGGGATGGTAGTCCCCGTCTGGCAGCACCCTCTGCCTCAGGTGCTTAGAGCACAGGAGACGGCGCTTGGCTTGCGCTGTGGGGGGTGGGGGAGTACACTGCGCTATACAGACACAGCATACGAACGGTCTAGGGCCCACACATTGTGGCACGCTGTGCAAAGAGAGGGGAGGGATGACGACGTCGATAGGACAGTTCACTGAGGAAAGAATCCCAATCGCAGGGACGGAACTCTATGTGCTGAAGGGAGGGAGTGGGCCACCTGTACTCGTACTCCATGGCGTGGAGGGGTTTGAGGGCTGGCTACCATTTCACGATGCCTTGGCAGAACAGGCGACAGTGTACGCTCCTGCACATCCAGGCTATGGGCAAACGCCCTGTCCTGCATGGGTGGAAACCATTCCACATCAGGCCATGTTCTATCACTGGTTCCTCCAGGAGCAGACGTTAGCACCCATGGACGTCGTCGGCATCGGTATCGGTGGCTGGATTGCCGCTCAGATGGCGGTGATGTGTCCCCATCACCTGCGGCACCTGGTGCTCGTGGATGCTGCTGGCGTCCGCCCACAGCAGGGTGAAGTATTTGAT
Source organism: Candidatus Entotheonellaceae bacterium (assembly GCA_048594805.1). Taxonomy (GTDB): domain Bacteria; phylum Tectomicrobia; class Entotheonellia; order Entotheonellales; family Entotheonellaceae; genus SXND01. The sequence continues at coordinate 2,126 of JBMDXC010000331.1, forward strand.
ATTTTTATCACACCCTGGCGGCAAGTGATCGAGCGGTGTTTTTACGATGCGATGCACTCTCCAGAGTATCAGCGGCTGTTTGGAGGGGAATTCCAGGAATTTGGTGGGCCCCGTGAAGCTGGGCGTACCATGTCGATCCGTATGTGTTTTCGGCCATACATGTACGACCGGTCGTTACCCGGCATGTTGGGGAAAGTGCGTATCCCTACGCTCATCGTGTGCGGGGCCCAGGACCAGATTATTCCCGTTGAATGTGGACAGCTCTACCAGCGTGCCATCCCTGGGGCAACGCTGCAGCTCATTGAGCAGTGTGGCCACTGGCCACAGTTCGAGCGCCCGCAGGAACTCGCACGCTTAGTGACCGCATTTAACGCTCGTTCTTAGGTATACAGGAGCCTGCCAGCAATGTCTCGTTGGAAAGGAGCGCTTCATGGCACATCCTCAGTATTATTATTTCACCGAGCAGCCGTATACGGGCTACGACCCGGCCATTCAGGAGGAGTACCCAGCCCTACGTCTCACCCTGCCCAATAGCCTGTACGATGCCAAGCTAGCCAGTGAGCTATACAATCGCTATCACGATGAGTATCAAGTGGCAGACGAGGTGGGCTTTGACGGTATTATGATCAACGAGCACCACACCGCGCCTTTCTGCATGCAGGCATCGATCAACATTACAGGAGCCGTGCTGGCGAAAATCACCCGACATGCCAAGATCGTCATGCTGGGGAACCCCCTGCCAGTCGTCGATAACCCCTTACGTCTTGCCGAAGAACTGGCCATGATCGACTGCATCTCGCGCGGTCGCCTGGTCTCGGGCTTTGTGCGTGGCGGTGGGGTAGAGAGTCTGGCGAACAATGTCAATCCAGCCCACAACCGTGAACGCTTCGAAGAGGCCCATGATGTGATTCTGGCAGCCTGGACGCGGCCTGGACCATTCCGTTGGGAAGGCAAGCATTTTCAATATCGTGTGATCAACCCATGGGCCCTGCCACTGCAAAAACCGCACCCACCGATTATGGTGCCTGGCACGGCGAGTCCAGAAACAGTGGTTTGGGCTGCCAAGCACCGCTATCCTTATATCGTGCTGGGTTCGTTCCTCGAACAGACGCAGGAGTTGATCCAGATCTACCACGAAACGGCTGAAGCCGCGGGTTACGAGATGCAGCCAGAGCACATCGGCTACCTCATCCGTTGCTTTGTGGCTGATACTCATGAGAAAGCCCAGGAGCAAGGCAAAAACTTCTTCTGGCAGAACGGGGCGCTGAATAAGCAGCCGCGTGAATGGATGGCCCCTCCGGGCTACGCTACGGTGAATGTGGCCGGTATTCGCCGCCTGCGGGCCATCTCACGCTCCTTTGACTCGCTAGCCTATGAAGAAGCGCAGAAGAACTATCAGCTGGTGGTCGGTACGCCTGACCAGGTGATCGAGAAGCTGCGTTACGTGCGCAACCTGCTCGGCGTGGGCCACCTGTTCCTGTGGTCGCATGATGGGTATATGACCCACGAGGACACGGTGCGCTGTATTGAGCTAATGGGTAAGGAAGTGTTGCCAGCGCTGCGCGAGGATTAACCCCTGAGGGCGGGCTGTGCCCGCCCTCCCTCTCTACTCTTTGACCTCTGGGGGCAGATGCTTCGGCGTTCGCGGGAAGGGAATCACATCCCGAATATTTGTCACCCCAGTGACCATCATCAGGAAACGCTCAAACCCCAGGCCAAAGCCGGCATGCGGCACCGTGCCAAAACGCCGAGTGTCCAGATACCAATCGTAGGCTGCAGGTGCTAAGTGGAAGTCTTTGAGCCGCTGTGTTAACACCTCCAGGCGCTCTTCCCGCTGGCTCCCCCCGATGAGCTCACCCACGCGGGGGACCAACAGATCCATGGCCGCCACAGTCCGTCCGTCATCGTTGAGGCGCATGTAAAAGGCTTTGATGTCCTTGGGGTAGTTGTAGACAATGACCGGTTTTTGAAAGTACTTTTCGGTCAAATAGCGCTCATGCTCGGTCTGAAGGTCTGTCCCATACGCAACAGGAAATTCAAATGCTTGACCAGATTTCTGTAAGATCTCGACAGCATCAGTGTAGGGTAGTCGGACGTAGGACTCGTTGGCAATCATTTCCAGGCTTGGCATCAGGTCTTTATCGACAAAGCGGGCAAACAGCTCAAGATCCGCAGCACAATGCTCTATAACGTGGGTCACCAGACTTTTGACAAACGCTTCGCCCAGGTCCATGTTGTCTTCGAGATCAGCAAACGCCACTTCAGGTTCAATCATCCAGAACTCCGCGGCATGCCGTGGTGTATTCGAATTTTCTGCCCGGAATGTGGGACCGAAGGTATATACCTTGCCGAGCGCACAGGCAAACAGCTCGGCTTCCAGTTGTCCCGAGACAGTGAGATAGGCTTTCTTCCCGAAAAAGTCATCGGTAAAAGCTGCTGCGTCGTCCTTGTTGAACCCCGCCAGGGTCGTGACGACAAACATCTCTCCTGCGCCTTCGCAGTCTGCACCGGTAATGATAGGGGTATGGACATAATAAAAGCCCCGATCGCGAAAAAATTGGTGTACAGCAAAGGCGCTTTCCGAGCGGATGCGGAACAGGGCACCGTATTTGTTTGTGCGCGGGCGCAGATGACCTATCTCGCGCAGGAATTCATCGGAGTGCCCTTTCTTTTGCAGAGGATAGGTGTGAGGGTCTGCGGCCCCTAGTAAGGTGACGTGCGTGGCTTTTACCTCCCACAACTGCCCCTTCCCTGGGGACGCAATGAGAGCACCCTGCACTTCGACGGCAGCACCGGTGGTGACTGTCGCGAGGTTCATATAGTCTGGAATGGTGCTATCCACGATGACCTGCAGATTTTTCAAACATGAGCCATCGTTAATCTCGAGAAATGACAGCCCTTTAGAGTCGCGCCGGGTACGGACCCAGCCCTTCACAAGGATATGATCCATAGCCGCCTGGCTATGCAAGGCATCGCTCACACATGTGCGCCGCATCAGGTTGGCCTCCTAGCTACCTTCCGACAACTTAGAGGAGTCTCCGCATGTTTCTTGCAAGACGATACACCAAGAGCCAGGCGAAAGCCAAGTTGCCCCTCGACCGACGCCTATAATAACATAGCGCTCCTCAGGGTTGGTCTCCAAGTCGGTATAGGCGGTCACGCCAAGCTGGCGAACCCAATTCCTGGCCACTACTGGGCTATGTCACACGCTTCTCATATTCTCTGCTGTGCATTTTCCATACTTTTCCCGGCGGGAGAAGCGGGTACCGGCGTATCGCCAGGCAGCAGCGGAGGAGACCCAACCGGCTGCCCCTGCGGACTCGGTGGGGCTTGACGCACGAACAGGAAATCACCCCCCTCATGTCCGGCATAGCGAATATCCGTGTATTCAGGCGTTTGTGCTGCGTTGAGGATCACGGGCCGTCGCACCAGGTTAAAAAGCTGTTGCCCGTCCAGGATATCACGATTTTCCTCGAGGACCGTCAAGAACGCTTTGGCAAAGACTGAGTGCTCCTTGCCACCGCCCCCGTCCGAGACCGGCTCCAGGCCACCTGACGTGAGGACCGTTCGTGAACGCTTCTGTGCAATGCGGGCTACATAGGTGTCGCGCTCACTTCCAGATGGGGGGTGGACCACATCAATACCACGAACCAGCGTACCCGAGTAGCAGGAATCCGCCACCACTAGGACGTGCTTTGCCGCCATAGCCTTCAGGGCATCGGTGATCGTCGTATTCGAGATCCACTGGATGCGCGAGTCTTGTTTCGCATTGACAGGCAGCCAATATCCCCGCTCCTCGTTCGTGTCCAACACGCCATGGCCAGCATAATAGATGAGGAGATTATCCTGCTCGATTAGGGTGGCCCGTAACTGGTCGAGTGCCGTAATGATCTCGTCACGTGTCGTATTGGTCAGCAAAGTTACGGTGAAACCGTACATCGTCTGTAACAGCTCTGCGACTGCCGTGGCATCGTTCACAGCGGTCTTCAGCGGGCTCATGTCAGTGTAGGCGTTGTTGCCAATCACCAGAGCATGGTAGCGTCCAAAATGCAAGGCGAGTTTCTCTGTCGGCGGCGCCGGGGGAGTACGCGGCGTCACAGGTTGAGGTGCACGGGCTGTTGCTGATGACGCAGCTGGCGGTGTCTCCTTTGTAGCTGGGGGGGAATCCACAATCTGACCACGCGTGCCAGCCTGTTTGAGCAGTTGCGCAATCTTGCTAAAACCCTGAGCTTCGGCGACGGTCAGAGGGGTCTCGCCCTGCTTATTCTTCATATTCACGTCTGCCCCACCATCCAGCAAGGCTTGCACAACGGCCGTATACCCTTGCTGCACCGCCATATGCAAGGCGGTTTGGGCATCTTTGTCTCTGGCATTGGCCTCCGCCCCATTGGCTAACAACGCCTGGGTCACGAGGAGATGACCGCGTGAGGCAGCGCTCATGAGGGCAGTCCAACCGCTACCCTCACTTTTAGCATTGACATGAGCCTTGTGGGCCAGCAAGGTTTGCACTGTCGTGAAGTCACCGTTTTCAGCCGCATAGATCAGGGCTGTCCAACCCTGCCAGTCGTGCGCATTCACATCCGCACCATACGTCAGCAGCGCTTGCACAGTGGTGGGATCCCCATTCTCGGCTGCATACATTAAGGCCGTCCGCCTATTAGCGTCCCGTGCCTGCACGTCCGCCCCTTTCGCCAGGAGGGCTCGCGTGGTCGGCATATCGCCTTTGCTCACCGCCTTAATTAAGGGAGGCGGCTCGTTGCTGGAGCGTCTGACGATACTACAGCCTTCCAGGAGAAGTAAGAGGCCCAGAAGTAGGCCAACGAGCCGCAAAGGCCACGTCTTGTCGTGCGACAAGAGGAGGAACGCATGTGTCGTCATAACGCATTCTACCTTTCACCAAGTAACCGGGTCCGCCTGTACCAGTGAGCCATGCTGCCATGTCATGCAGGGCCTTCCTCAGGTCAGGTCGTCTCATATTGCTTCAGTATAACGCAGCGCGTTCGGATATCCCATCCCTGCGACTGTTACCTTTATTATCCTAGAACTACGCCAAACCAACTTTTTATAGGGGAGCACCAGCTTGGGCAAGACACCCTGTTGGGAAAACCGTCTGTGGTCATGCATCTAGAGAGGTCTGGGGATTGCCCAAAAAGCCACAGACCAAGGTCTGGCGGATGTACGTGGGTCTCATAACAGGACCGCGTCCTATTGCTGACGCTGTAACGGTGGCAGGACGTCCTGCGGGTCTAACTCTAACTCCATCACGCCCAGGCTTGCTAGACAAAAATCGCGCGGTGGAAACTGGATGGGAGCTATGGCACCGTCTCGAAACAGCCGTTCCAGGGGGGACGTCTTGAATAACGCGTGTGCTCCTCCCAGGGTGAGGGCTGTGCGGGTGGTCCGGGCCACAACCTCGCCCACCAGGTATTTGGCCCGGTACAGCGCCGCCAGGGTCATCGGCGTCGGGCCCTGCGTGTCGCTCAGCCAGGCGGCGTGATGCATCATGAGCCGGGCGGCTTGTAAATCCACGCTCATTTCGGCAACCTGCCGGCGCACATCAGGGTGATACGCCAGGGGTTGGATATAGCCAGGTGGGCGCCGCTCCTGCACTACCTTGACGATCTCCTTATATGCCGCCACCCCCACTCCGAGGTAGACCGCTGTATAGGAGCCCCACAACCAGTTGGCACCGTGACGTTGAAACGGCCCAATATCGTCCACCTGCAGCAGCAGAGCCTCTTCTGGGACCCAGCAGTCTTCGAGAATCAGAGAGTCACTACGAGTTGCCCGCATACCCAGGGTGTCCCAGACCTTGTCAACGCGCCGGCCAGCGGCGGATCGAGGTACCAGGAGAAGCATACCGGCAGTGGCCTCTGTCGCTTCAGCTGGATGGACTACGACAATACAATAGTCCGCCGCTTCAATCATCGAGGCGAAGGCTTTGCGTCCCGTGATGCGATAGCCGCCATCTACCCGCCGGGCGCGTGCCGTTGGCGTATACGTGCCGAGCAGAGCTGAGGTGGTCGGCTCTGAGAGGTTGCCGGCCAGCAGTCGTTGTTCCTGTACGACCAGTCGCGCCAGGCGCTGCTTCACGTCCGCGCTGACCAGGGGACTCTCCATGAGTGGCCCGACCATACATGGATGCATATTAAAAGCCAGGGCCGTGGCGGGGCAGCCTTGCGCCAGTTCCTCTGCGGCGAGGGCATAGCCTAGCAGGCCCATGCCCCACCCTCCCAGATCTGTGGGGACATTGAGGGCGTAGAACCCGGCCTGGCGCAGGAGGGCATAGTTTTCGACAGGATCAGTCGCTTCACGGTCATGTAATGCAGCGCGCGTCGCAAAATCCGCTGCCAGTTGCCGACAGCGCTGCTGCAGGCGTACGTGCTCCTCGGTGATCTGAAAGTCCATGCCTCTCCTCTCCTCTCAGGTATTGTGCCCTGCCTGTGACTACGCCATAAGCCTTCGGATACCCCACATGGCAGAGTGTACACTGTCCGGCGTCTCTACTCTATAATCCTCGCACTCAGCCAGAGGATCTGGAGTCCCAGGTAGCCCTGGTGTGAGAGTTGGGTGCGCAATGAGCCGGAGGTGTTGTGTAAGCGCCGTTTGTCGTAGAAGTGCCGGCAGAGTACAATCTCCCTCACTTACATATGACCCAGGAGTCTACACGCAGGGAGGCACAGTATGGCAGCGGACTACAGTATATGTCTGGGGACAGCTAGATGGGGCGTATGGCACAGTCCGGATGCCGGAAAGTCATGGGTACGGCATCGCGCCCCTTTTCCGCTCAATAGTCGCATACAGGCGTTAGTTGCCCATCCTACGGAAGCACATACCGTTCTCGCAGGCGGGGATACGGGCCTGTTCGTGAGCCACGATGGCGGGGCGCAGTGGGAGCGCATTGGTGCACAGGGCGATGTGCCGATAATCTGGTCACTGGCCATCGACCCCGTCGATCCCCGTATTCTCTTTGCCGGCACGCGACCGGCGGGTGTCTATCGCTCGCGGGATGGTGGATGGCAGTGGGAGAAATTAGCCGTGGACATCGCCCAGGAGTGCTCTATTGGCACACCCTTCGTGACCAGCGTTATGGTGGACCGGGACGATCATCGCATTGTCTGGGCCGGGGTAGAAATCGACGGCGTCTTCCGCAGTCTGGACGGTGGAGATACCTGGACGCACGTCGAGACGGGTCTGTATGATCCGGACATTCACGCCATAACGATCGCGGCGACGCAGCCCAAACGCGTGTATGTCAGCACAGCGCGTGAAGTGTTTGCCAGCAACAATATGGGTGAGACCTGGCAGTCCCTGGGCATCAGAGAGAAATGGCCCCTGCCTTATGCCCGAGGTATCGCCGTTAAGGCTGATCATCCTGAGGTGCTCTTCGCCGGGTGTGGAGAGACCACGACAGGTGAAAAGGGGCACGTGCTCCGCACCACGGACTTTGGGGAGACCTGGGAGACCCTGCCACTCCCCACGCAGCCCAATGCCACCATGTGGGGCCTTGCCACGCATCCCGCTGATGCCAACCGCATTCTGGCGTTCAGCCTGTTCGGCGAGGTGTACATCAGCGAGAATGCCGGTGCGTCCTGGTGCAAGATCGCGCGCGAGTTCGGGGAGATCAGGGCCGCGGTCTGGGTGCCCAACTAACGCTGTGCCTCTGTTGCCGTCTGCTCTACGCCTGGAAAAATTCCTCCAGGCGTACGAAAACCTCGTGGTCAGCGCCGTGCCGCTGGACGCTGACCACGTCCTCCAATTTGCGTAACTGCCTGAGCATCTGCTCCAGGCGGTGATCGTCAGGGACACGGAGCCAGATGCGGCTCTGTACGCCGGTACCGATGGGCATACAGAGGATGCCCTC
>JBMDXC010000332.1:0-3972 GCA_048594805.1 Candidatus Entotheonellaceae bacterium
ACCCGACATCACAACAACGAAAACCAGGGTGCGTCTGAGGCTACAAATCGGGGGAATGTGCCCAGCACCAACGCAACTGAAAAAAAAACTGTCAACAGTTGTGGACGGGAGAGGTATTGCCTCTTGACAGGAGCCTTCTAACCCTACAGCGACACTTGCGTGCGTTGACGCAATTTGCCTACGTAGAATCATGGTCTTATGGTCGCAGGCGATGTAGGGAAACGGCCTTTGATGCACTCAGAAATCCTTGTGTTAGAAGCGCATGTTTTAGAAGTGTCGCTGTAGGGCTAATGGGTGACTTTTCCGTTATGCTGTTTCGACCACATTTCATGCTGGCTTCCGAGGGACACCCCATGAAAGTACATAAAAATCAATGGCTTTTGACTATGCCATCTCCTCGTGCTATCCCTTGTGGAGCCACAAACAGAGGACAAACCATGGCACCTGAGGCCCAGACGCCTGCGCAGTGCCCTGATACGGGACTATCCCTAGAGAACCGAGCTTACAAGCCCTTGAGAATAAAGTGCTTTCACGGGGTATCATCGGGAAATCAGCACCCATACTTGCTGAAATCACGGTACGGAAAAGTCAGATAATCTCTATTTTTGTGATGGTCACTACAGCTGCTTAGCAGTCTCGAAAAAGGCCCGTTTTTCGAGACTTCACTTTTTGTAAACCCCGGCTGTAACTATCCCCTTTTAAATCAATTACGAGGCCAGTCTCATGAACTCGTCGCAAAAATCAAAGTCTCACGGTTACCAGATTAACGAGTAGATGAGACGTACTGACCAATCGGTCATTTTCTTACCTCTTCGCTCTGCGGGTAGATGAGGCATCTCTAATTGGGTGCGCTTTTCCCCTGCGTCCGCTCGAGCATCGCGCTTTGCCACACTTCCCGCTCATACAGGTCTTCAAACGCCGCGCACAATGCGCAAATCTGCGTCTTATTATCCCTCCGACTGACAAATGTCCCGGAGTGTATTTCGTCCCCACACAGGGAACACAGTTTAATTCTCGTCATATTTTGCAACCGGATCATACCACAAGTGTTTGAAAAGTAAGTAAGTGAGCTTACAAAACCCTGCTGCAAAGGTCAGGGCAGGTTTATAACGCCCCCTGCTCCATGTCAGTTCTCAGATTCGTCTTGTCCAGATGGACGTACTTGTAGGTCGTCTCCATTTTCCGATGCCCTAACACCTCTTTCAACTGGTTGATCTTTAGGCCGTTATGGATCTGGTGGGTCGCGAAGGTGTGCCGCAGGGTGTGGACGGAGGCTTTCTTCTTAATCCCCGCCTCATGGTAGTACTTGCGGATGCGGTATCTGACCGTTCGCGGATCCATAGACGTGCCGTTGCGGGCAAGAAAGACGTTGTTATACTCCGAGCGCCTGTCCCGCACCGCAAGGTAGCTTTTCAGCGCTTCTCGAGCCTGTCCGACGAGGGGCACTCCCCTATCTTTGCGTCCCTTGCCCTGCCTAACAGTCAGCTCTTTGCCTGCCAAATCCACGTCTTCAAGCTTCAGATTGACGAGCTCACTCACCCGCAGGCCGGTCTGGAGAAAGAGCATGACGATGGCAAAATCCCGCTTGTCGCTCCCTGCCACCTGGAGAAGCGCCTTATACTCAGTCTTCAGAAGGATTGCCGGGTCCCGCTCTTCGCGGATGGGGCCTTCGATCGTGTCAGCTGGATTGCCAAAGATGATCTGGTGGTCTTTGAGGAACTTGAGGAAGCCCCGGATGGAGGCGAGCTTGCGTTTGCGGGTGCTGGAGGTGGCCTTCTTGCTGGCCAGGTGGTTTATAAAGGCGACGATATCCATGCGCGTCAGTCGATACGGGATATCCCAGTCCACCCGGCGGGTCTGGAGCCAGGCCAGAAACTGCGTCAGATCCCCCATATACGCTTTGATCGACTCCGGTGAGTAGTTCTTGCCCCGCAGCGTCTCCTCAAACAGCGCGAGGCTTTGGGTGGTGGTTTTCGTCTCCTGTGGTCTCATACAGCCTATACTACTACCCCGCCGCCGGTTTGCCAAGCCCCCTACTGGCTCTCAAATCTATTTCCGATAATCATAAGGATTTCTGTTATTTGGAAACAAAATAGCCCGCCCGCTAGCCTTGGGCGGTCCGGGCTGTTTCCGATAATGTCGGGTTATCGGAAATGGGAAGATGCACAATTTTATTTTCCGGTTAGGTCGGAAGGAGCACAAAATTACATTCCTATAGACGCGATCCGGGGAGGTGTCATTAACTGTTCGTATCATTTTCAACCTTATCGTATATTTACGGACGAATCGGGGTGATACCCTTATCCTGATCAGGAGAGCGCATTGTGGCGCGGATTTTTCTCTGCCATGCCAGCGAGGATAAAGCCCAGGTCCGTGAGGTCTATCACCGCCTCAAAGCCTTAGGATTTGCGCCGTGGCTGGATGAAGTGGACATTTTACCCGGCCAGGACTGGGAGTACGAGATCGAGCGGGCGTTAGAGACCTCAGATTTTGTGCTCGTGTTTCTCTCGACACGCTCGGTCGGAAAAGTCGGCTACGTGCAGCGCGAGTTTCGACGTGCGCTCTACCGCGCGGAAGAGATGCCAGAAGGCTATATCCATACCATCCCCGTCAAACTTGATGACTGTGAAGTACCCCGTAGATTCAGTCGTCATCAATGGGTGAATCTCAATGACGAGGGTGCGTTTGACCGCATCGTAAGAGCCCTCCATCATGGCCTTCGGCAACGCGGCGCTCAAATACCGACAGCGCTAGAAACCCCACCAGCAAAGCCCAACACCGCCATCGAACTCCCGCCCTCTTTCACCAACAGCATCGGCATGGAGTTTGTGCTGATTCCTGCGGGGACATTCCTGATGGGGTCCCCAGACTCGGATGCAGAAGCACGCGATGCTGAAAAGCCTATCCACCGTGTCACCATCAGCCAGCCGCTTTATTTGGGGAAGTACCTGGTCACGCAAGCGCAGTGGGAAGCGGTGATGGGGAACAATCCGAGCAGAATAAGGGGCAACCCTCGTGCTCCGGTGGAATCTGTTTCTTGGACCGATGCGCACGCATTTCTGCACAAGCTCAACGAGCGAGAGGAGGGCAGGGACTACCGCCTGCCGACCGAAGCCCAGTGGGAATATGCGTGCCGTGCCGGTACAGAAACCCCCCGGTACCATCCTGACGTCAACGCTATCGCATGGTATGCGGGGAATAGTGACGGTTGGCCGGAGTCCATTGGTCGGAAAATACCGAATGCGTGGGGGTTATACGACATGCTGGGTAATGTGGCGGAGTGGTGCCACGATGAATGGCGGGCGTATACAGCGGATGCAGCGGTTGATCCGAGAGGTGTTGGCACCGGTCGCATCGTCCGGGGCGGCAGTTCGTTTGACGCCGCGCAGAACGTGCGGGCGGCCTACCGCGAGGGAATCCCCGCCAACACCCGAAGCGAGTACCTTGGCTTCCGCTGTGCGTGTTCAGGCCCTAGCACGTGAGGAGCGGAGCAAGCCATGCCGGAGAAGACGACGCGGAGCGGAGTCGGTGAGGCATGGCGGGCACAGCGAGAAAGCCTCTGGAACCCTCGCGGCACTGAGACAAAGCGGTGATGCGACAGCATGAGCTTGTCCAGGTTGATGTTCTTCTCCTGAGTAGCCCAAGTCCTGCATAGGACTGTAGCAAAAGAACCATTATGTAGCTTTATTTATGCAGCACGCGCTGGTCTCTTCCAACGCCCAAAACTTTTGGATGCATTGCCATAGACATACACCAGGTTATTATACTCGCTGGTTTTTGGGATATTAGCAAAGAGAAGGCTCATGACTTTGGGCTTAATCATATTGAAGCGTATCTCGCGATAATGTATAGCACTCTCATTCCTCATCTCCAACTCCCCTACATTGATGCCGTTATAGCGCAATAAGACTTTTTGCTCTGGTTTTTGGTCAAGGGTTATGGCTCTTGAATTACAGACTTCAAGATTATTCC
>JBMDXC010000333.1:0-7589 GCA_048594805.1 Candidatus Entotheonellaceae bacterium
ATGAAAGATGGTAAAAAACCAGAGAAATTCTTGCTGCCACATGGGATGCCCTCCGATGATGAAATCATTCGCATTTTCATCGAGGGTATTCCCTAAGGCTACACAAATCAAACCTCTGAGAAATCACGGAATTATCAGTTAACCCTACAAGAGGTCCAAGGAGCAACCCGAGGAGCGTGCGGTCGGGAAGCTGTACATGGAGTTTTTGCAGGACCAAGGCAGGGGAGAATTTGTGCACGACCCCAAAGTGTTCCATGGTTGTTCTCTCCTTGTCCAGACACAACAATCCCAGAGAGCCTCTCGTGAGCTTGCAACCCACTGCCTAGTACTTCCCCTTGCGTTCGGGATGGAGAGGAACTGCAACACTCGTGTGCCCATGACCACTGTGGGTGACGTAGAAACCACGCCAAGACTTCCTGACGTCTGTGCAGAATGAGCCCGACTCACTTCTGGGCACATTGCTACGCAAGTCTGGCCTGGCTCAGCGGTGCAACACCAATAAGTTCAATGCCCTAACAACAGAAACGTTCTATGCCTGACACGACTTCGATCACCGCAATGGCCACTTGGGCGACTCCCGATGACATCCGCATCCTCGAACGCCTCCTTCCCTCCGGTACTCTCGAACGCTGCCCGCTCTATCAGCATGGCTCAGCGTGACGTGTTGGGTGTGAAGATACCCGCTGAGGATGGGCCTGTGCCGTGTGCAAGGTTACCTAATATCTGTAACCTATATTACACCCGGCACGCTGCCCAGCTCGGGTTGAAGTGGACCCCATTTTTTAGACAGTGGATGAACTTTAACCCTCGGTTCCGTCATTCTTGCAAGCCCTTTGAAGTCAATGAAATATAGAGGGCTTGTGGCTGATGTTGCAAAATCCCTATCGAATGATTTCAATAGGTTCGGGGAAAAATGAGCGAACCGTCGGTTTAAGTCGGTCGGATTCGAATTTTTGAGCGAAAACCAAGGGTGGCATTTTCAGAGCGGAGTGGATTCTGGTGTGGTTGTATGTCCAGATAGTACAGTAGATTTCAGCGACCAGCTCACCCAGAGAGCGGAACCGATTCGGATCTGCCAGGTCAACCTTGAATTTACCATAGAATGACTCCTGATATCCGTTTTCCCATGGACATCCCGGATGAGACCGGGAAATGGTGATGCCGAACTGCCGGAGAACTGAGACAAAGGATGCGGCGATATATTCACTTCCATTATCCGAGTGAAATATCACAGGATGGGGATGATTCATGAGTGCTGCCCAGAGTGCCTGCAGCGTGAGTGCCGCTCCTTTCCTGAGGGATACTGCAACCCCAACAATTTCTCGGGTATACAAATCAATCACGGTCGCGATGTACACCCATCGGTCATGATACCAAACTTCCGTGAAATCGGCTGCCCAGATGTGATGAGGATAGGCCGGCATGGTGCTGAGAAGCAAGTTCGAGTAGATCACCTTGATTTTCTTCTTTCTCTGCCATTTTTTCCCTCTCCTGCGGTACAGCTTGATCCCAAATTTTCGCATCACCCGCTGAATGCCTTTGCGATTTACGTTCAGTTCCAGCGCAATGTTCCGGGATCCATAGGTGGTATGTTGCCGGAGTACTGTCTCAATACGAGCTTTTACTTCCCAGTCCCGCTTCTCTTTCTTGGAAACATAATACAGTGATGGCCGTGATACTCCCAGCGTCCGAGCAAGCGTGGTTTTGCTCACGGCCACGCATCCCTCTTCCTTCAACTCTTTTTTTGGGCCGCAGACAACCGCAAGGTCAGTTCGCCAACCAACTCCAGTAATTCCTTGTTCTGCTTCTGAATCTTTGCAAACTCTGCCCAGGACGGCGTACCTTGCACCGCGCTCCCCAGCCAACCGTAGATCGTCGTCTCATGCAAACCGTGCTCTTGGGCGCCTGGGCTACCGGAATGCCTTCCTCTTTAATCCTGCGAATGATGTCAGCTTTCACCTCATTCGCTATCCTATGTGCTTTCTTCCCCATATGACACAATGGTATATTACCTTCGACCTTTGTGTCTAAATTTCGGGGTCCAGGTCACTCTGTGCGCCACCACCCCACGTGCAGCTTGCATTGCGGCGCACCAGGCCATGGGCTACATAGTGCCCGTTATCAGATCTTACGGCGCTGCGTGGAGCAACCCAGATCATCCATTGCGCTTCGTGTGCTGGTCGGTGTGGGTGGCCCCTGCTCTTTGTTACCTTCCGGTATCAGGGCATCAGCTCAGAACCAATACTTTTTCAATACATTGTGGGATCATGCTCACGTGGTCAGCAGAACGCTCAGTACGCTGCCAGCCCTGGCGTTCGTCTTCTCTTCCTTTGAGTTTTCCCCAGCGGAGGTGCGTTCACAGAAAGGTGGCAGTAAACCCCTGCTATGCTTCGACAATAGCATCTCCCAGTGGGTAGAACAGCGTATGTACTGTTGTGTGAAGAAGAGCGGAGATACCTGCGGAGCAAATGTCACTTCCTCGCTTTCTTAGGAAATGAGTTATTCCTACTCTTTCGATGCGTTCCATCGCTTGGGACCTCTTATGGAAGTGACAAACTTTCGTTTGACACGAGATCCTCTGAGGCCTAAGATGCCCCTCGTTCTTACGCATTGCACGAGACTCGCAATCGGACCGCACCACATTCATACACTGGCAGCCCCCAGACACATGCAATATCGGTGTGCCTGGGACCTCGAGTGTCTGCATCTCATGGGGGGTGATGTAGCACACGCTCTGAGCCGATCCTGACCGAGCCGACGCCTAGCAGGCCCAAACCCAACACTTCAACCATGAGCCGTCAACTGCCTGGAACAGATTATTAGGCAATACGTTGTGAGACGATGATTTATTCGGACATTATGAACGTCTTCTTAGTGTCAGAGAGGCTTTAGCCTCTGTGGCGCAGTTGTGTGGATATGCCGCACATGCATTTCATGGCGCTTACAGCTTCAGGAAATTGGGGACCCTCTGTGGCACCGATGCTAGTCACAGCCCCATGGAGTGACTGTGCGGTTGGTGACAGGAGTGCTGGGTGAGAGCCTACCAGCCGCGCTTTTGGGCTGCGCGAGGTGAAGGCCTACAGGACATTAAACTGTGACGGTCAGGCAGTGACGAGTGCCAGCGAGCAGAGAACAGGGGAAAGGTACAAGGCACAAGCAGGGGTAGGAAAGTCCGCAAGATGTGTGGCTATCCCGCGGCGGGGATGTGGCGATCTTTCTGCAGTCTCCTGCCATTTGGGAAGACTGGACCTGCTCACATGACACAGGACATATATGGGAAGAAATTCTTCCCCACCCCCCTGAACCGATGTTACTGATTCTCCAGGCCTTGGAGCGACAGTGACCCACTGTTTGATTTTCCAGGTCTTGAGTGATTTCACAAGGTGAGGAGAAATTTTTTCCCTCATGTGTACACTTTCATGTGATCAAGTCCAGGAAGACAATATGGCAGACATTTTTATCAGCTATGTCGAAGAGGATGCAAGCCTTGCTATCGAGATCGCGCAGACACTCGAACGTAGGGGCTGCACGGCGTGGTATTACCACCGTAATAGCATCCCTGGCAGATCGTATCTGCTGCAAACGGGGGAAGCCATAGACGCGTGTAGCGCCGTGATCCTGCTCATTTCCTCGCACTCTATCGTATCACATCAAGTCAGACAGGAAGTCATTCGGGCGTATGAAAGTAATAAACCTTTCATTCCACTGCTTGTCGACATCTCTCATACGGAGTTTCAGCAGCGTCAACCCGAATGGCGGGCGGCTCTTGGCGCGGCCGTCTCCCTGCGGATGCCGCCAGAGGGGATCCCTCAGCTTATTCCACAGCTTACGAAGGGCCTGGCGGCACTTGGGATACCCGCTGCAGAACCCCACCCGAACAGCACCCGATCTCCTTCGGTGGCCCAGCGACAGCAGGAAGCAGCAAGCGCACGAGAGTATGAGCGCCAACCATCTCACGCCAACGAAACCTATCACCACCAGCCGCCTCATGACACGCAGGCAGGTCGTTCTCCCCGTCGCTCTTCACGCCACACCATCCGCTGGTGTGTGGGCGGTGGCATGGCCGTCGTTTTTGTCGTCATGCTGCTCTTTTTTCCTCGTGTTCGGACCCCACAGCCGCCAGCGTTGGGGGCTCCGTCAGAGCTGCTCGTGGGGACGTGGAAATTTACGGGGGTGGAACTGGGCCAGCCCATGGACATCCTCTGGCATCTCCGCCCAGACGGGACGGAGACCTACATCGTGAATGGTGTTCCGCAAGGCCCGGGGACATGGCGATACAGGGATGGGCATATCTATGAACGGTATCCAGACGGGCGGCAGGGCGAAGGAGCCATTCAGATCCTGGACCGCGACCATTTTGTGGTCACGATTGTGGATAACGGCTTGCCAGTCCAGACAGGCTTACGACGGTTGTACGTCCGCCAATGAACAGGGTGCCTCTATGGCACAGGCTATCGCCTGGCGGAGGAGACAGAGGAGTCGCCTCTGGTAAGCGCCGCTCACGCCTCGATGCCCTGTGGACACCCGCCGTGTGCGCGTCGGAGCCATGACAACCTTCGCAACGGAGTGTCGCTCATGAACATTCGTCACAGTCACATCATGACCTGGGTATGCACTGTGAGCGCCCTCGTGCTGGTGATATTGATCGCAGCATGGATGTCGCGCCCCCCCCCACCAGCCCTCAGTCCTGCGGCGATGTCCGCGTCACCACCGACCCCACCACCCGTTCCCGTTGCGGTCCCCTTCGATGAGGCCATCCTGAAGGCCGCCAACGATCTTTTTTCCAAGGTGCCGCCACCATCTGCGGAGCCGGGGCTTGCGGGGAAGCGAGTCGTGGTGATTGATCCGCTGGTTGATGGCGTCACAGGCGTGCAGTCGCACGTCACCCACTCCATTGAGGCACGCTTGGTCGAGCTGGTCCGGACTCGCTATCCGCAGTTTGAGCTCCAGCCGTTTTCTCCTGCCAGTCTCGCGCAGTCCCCGCTCGTGCTCCTTGGCACGCTTGCCGGTGTCAACACGCAGGGCCACGTCACCGTGCCGCCCGAAGCCTTTCGCATCTGGTTGACGTTGGCCGATTTGCAGACGGGCACGATTGTGTCAAAAGGGAGGAGCCACGCCACGCTCGCAGATGTGGATGTCCAGCCCACGCCGTACTTCCAAGAGAGCCCTGTCTGGACCACAGATCCGGTCGTCAACGGGTATATCAAGACGTGTCAGGAGAGCAAAGTGGGCGATGCGATGGATCCGATCTATGCGGCCCATCTCGGTGCGGAGGTCGTCATTAGCGCCGCGATCCAGGCTTATAATAGCCAGCGATACCAGGAGGCGCTGCACTTATACCGGAGTGCGCAGCGCACTCCGGCAGGTGAACAGTTGCGCGTCTATAACGGCCTCTATCTTGCCCACTGGCAGCTGGGGCACCATGCCGCCGCGGCCCAGGCCTTTGGCAGGATGGTGGCGTATGGGCTGGCGCAGGAGCACCTTGCCGTCAAATTTCTGTTCAAACCCGGGTCCACAGCGTTGTGGTCGGACGCGGAGAGCCGAGCACCGTATCGCATGTGGCTGCAGCAGATCGCCCAGCACACCGCTCAGCAAAATATGTGCCTGGAGATCGTCGGGCACACTAGCCGCACTGGTCCTGAGCCGCTGAATGAGCGCTTATCGCTCCGACGCGCGGAATACATCCAAGCACAATTGGAAGCCGAAGCGCCGCCCTTGCGCACTCGGACCATTACCAGTGGCAAGGGCTCGCGGGAAAATCTCATCGGGACTGCCACGGACGATGCGCGGGACGCCCTCGATCGCCGCGTC
Source organism: Candidatus Entotheonellaceae bacterium (assembly GCA_048594805.1). Classification (GTDB taxonomy): domain Bacteria; phylum Tectomicrobia; class Entotheonellia; order Entotheonellales; family Entotheonellaceae; genus SXND01. The sequence continues at coordinate 5,812 of JBMDXC010000333.1, forward strand.
GAATTCAAGGTTATACGCTGCGCAGGGTGAATCCCCATATACCGATTGGGGTTCCAGGCGTTTTTGGCCGTTAACCGCCCCTGCTCCAGGAACAGCCGTCTGCTCCCGCAGGCCCGCATCCTGAGGCAGGACAGCGCAGCCATGGGTACTCCTTGCGGGGCATGCGGTTGATGAAGCTGGCCAAGAATCGCCGCGAGGCCAGTCTCTTCCATTGTGATGCCCTGTTTGTCGCGTCACTGCGTACGGGTACCTCAAGTGCGTGGACTAGGGTTCTGTCTGTGGCTGGTTCGCGTGCTTGATAGTGTCATGGGGACAGCAGCCAGATCACCCATGCCGCAGAACCATCAGAAAACGCCCGTTAAATGGACAGGCTGGATACCTCAGCCGTAGGTCCAGCCTAGGTGTTGAATAACCCGTTCCAAAAATCTCTGTCAGCTTGGCTCCTCTCCCACACGTTTTTGGACACCCGACACCGTGTTGACCTGCTCGCAGCTGTGTCCCTGCACTCTGCGGATACATACTCCGGCTCTCCTGGGCCATGAGGTGGCAGTGGCATGCGCCGAGGATGCCCAGCGGCTGGAGTTGTGAGAAGCTGCGCTGGCGGGAGACAGCTTGTCCCATCATGCGACACTCTGTCAGCTCTCGGGGCAGGCTGGAGGGGACGGGCATAAGCAGCGAAGCGCCCGTGCACTTGGCACGCAAATTGCCGTGTCTCCGGAGTGAAGCGAGGGGACAACCGTCGTCGGACAAGGTAGGAGGAACGCGTGGACGAGTATCAATCTCTCCGTCAACAGCTTATGCAGCGTCTCACACACCTTGAGGGACGTCTGGACACCGTCGAGCACGACCGCCGTCGGGACACCAACACCCTGGACCCCGATTGGGAGGAGCAAGCCACGGTCCGGCAGAATGACGAGGTCTTAGATGAGCTCGCCGAGGAAGAGCGCCGGCAGGCGCGAGCGATCCGGGCGGCGCTACAGCGGATAGAAGATGGCAGCTATGGACAGTGTGTGACCTGCGGTGAGCCCATTGACCCCAGGCGCTTAGCAGCGCTGCCGTATGCGACGCAGTGTATTGTCTGTGTCAGGCGTGCCGAACACCACGGGCGTGCCGGACGTTGAGGCGGAGGCTCTGACAGCCTGGAAGGAGGCACCTGGGATGCAGATCAGCGATGTGATGACCCGGAGCGTGATTACGGCGCCGCCAGGCATGTCGCTGGCGCTGGCACAGCGGCTCATGGATGACCATCGTATTCGTCATCTCCCCGTGGTGCAGGAGGAACAGTTGGTGGGCCTGGTGAGTGACCGCGACCTCCGCCAGGCCCTGCCGTCTCCGACGACCACACTGACGCCGGCGGAACGCACGTATAAGATGGGAACGCTGGCCATTGCCACGTGCATGACGCGTGAGGTGATCACCGTACCCCCTGAGGCGGACCTGGTGCAGGGCACGCGCCAGTTACTGGCAGGGCCGTATGGCTGTGTCCCAGTGCTGGCAGGAGGACAGCTCGTCGGTATCATCACGGCCATTGATGTGCTACGGGGCGTCCTGATGGACCTGGGCGGCGTGGCGGCCCATATACCGGTACGGGCTCATATGCAGTATGCGCCCCTAACCGGGCGCCCGGAGGACCTGGTGAGCCAGGCGCACCACCGGATGCAGAAGGCGGACGTGCGCCATTTGCCCATCGTAGCGGCGGACGGCACGCTCGTTGGGCTCCTGAGCGATCGTGACCTCCGGCAGGCCAGTGCATCGACGCTCCCCCCGCTGAGCCGCTA
>JBMDXC010000334.1:0-20347 GCA_048594805.1 Candidatus Entotheonellaceae bacterium
AGGCGTGTATCACAAGCGCACCCCACTTCAAGGAGCGTATCAGAGTTTTTAGGGTACTTGCAATGCCGCCAGATTATAGGGACGTTGTTGACTTGGCAAGCGCTGTACCTGTGCCTCTGGCACGGCCTCACGCAGCAGAGCCAGCAGTTCTGCGCAGGTGTAGAGGGTATACTCCTCAAGGCCACCCCACTCAAGCACACGCGAGATGGCTCGGTTCACTAAATGTAAAGGTGTATAGGAGGTGAGGCCAAACGGCGGAGCAAAAGCATAGCGTAGGAGCGAACGTTCCGGGTGCACCACCACAATTATACCTCTGGCGCGCAGGGCGGCAGCCGCCTGCCGCAGGGCCAGTAAAGCTCGCTGGCGCGGCATATAGAGGCTACGTTTGAACAGCACAATGTCGAATCCACGCCCTGCCAGAGCCCGTTGGCGTACGCTGGCGAGCGTATCGGCTTCATGCGAGGCATGGCATACCAAGACCTTCCCAGTTGCGATGCCTTTCGCTAAACGGGCGCTAGCACGCTCGATCATGCTGGCGTTGGCATCAATCGCCACCACCATGGAAGCACCGGCCCGTAGCAGTTTCTCTGTGACCACGCCGGGGCCACAGCCGCAGTCGGCCACCACAGCGCCTATCAGGCGCTCTCCAAGATAGCCCAGGAAGTCCTCGTCAATTTGATGCGCCACCTGGACGTACGACCGCTCATATACCAACGCTGAGAGATGCCAAGCCCAGAGGCATCGCTGTTCTCGCTGTCGGTTCATGTCGCTCTCTCCCCTCAGCGTGTCTGACACCAAGGTTTGTTTTCAAGAATTTTCTCTAAGTATAACGTAATTTTGTACCCTTGCACTTCCCTCCTTATGTGTAGAGGCCCCACGTGTTATACTCCTGCGTCTGGGTATGAAGGCGTGCCGGAGGATTAGAGCGTCTATGGATATTTTTGTACTCAAAGCTCTTGTTGATGAGTTGCGACAGCGTCTGTGTGGGGCAGTCGTGTCAAAAGTGTTTCAGATGAGCCCGGATGACCTCCTATTACGACTCTGGCGGCACCAGGATCTCCGTTTGCGACTGTCGGCCCAGACAGCAGCGCCGCGTCTGCACCTGACCACAACGCGTTTTCGTAATCCGCCGCAGCCGCCGCGTTTCGCCGCGTTCTTACGCGCGCATCTGACCCAGGTAAGGCTGTGTGACATCGCGGTGCAACCCTACGAACGGGTCGTATCGTTCTCCTGGGAGCAGCCAGGGGAACCCGTTCCGGCACTGCGCCTGCTCCACACCTTGCAGGGGCAGCAGGCCAATATCATCCTTTTAGACACACACGGCGTCATTCTGGATGCGTTAAAATACGTGCCAGCGCAAAACGCGTCACGTCGTTCTATTCTCCCAGGGCAGCTCTATCAACCGCTGCCTCTGCCACCCCAGCGTTGCCTTGTCTCAGAGCTCACCGTCGAAGCTTTGCAGCAACTCCAGGTGCAGGGCATCTTTGATGCCACGCACCTGCAACGTCTCGTGGTGGGACTTTCGCCCGTGTGTGCCATGGAATTGGTGCATCGTAGTGCAGGGGAGCCGCAAGTGTGTTGGGAGTTGTTGCAAGAGCTACGGCAGCAGTATGAGCAGGGCACACTCACTCTGACTCTCTGTACGACGCCGGAGGGCGCCACACACCTCAGCGCCCTGCCGTTGACGCATTGCGCCGGCACCATCACAGCTGTTCCCAGCCCTCAGGACGCCGTCGCAGCGTTGTACGAGTCGGATCCGGGGGACACCATGCTCGCCCATCTCCGCAGCACGGTGCAGAAGACGGTCCGGCAGCGGCAGCACAAGCTGCATCATAAAATGACCAATCTGGCTCAGGACCGTGGTAAGCTGGAGAGCTACTTGCCTTACCAACGCTACGGGACTCTGTTGGTCGCACAGCGTGTGCCGCGTGGGGCAACGAGTGTTACAGTGGTCGATTATTACAGTCCCGAGCAGACCCTGGTAACGATCCCTCTTGACCCGCGACTCTCACTTCACGCCAATGCCCAGGTATACTTCAAGAAGGCTCGCAAGGCACAGCATGGCCTGGTGAAAGTGCAAGACCTCCTCATGCAGTGTGCTGCCGAAGAACGGTATCTGGAAGGCCTGGCGCACCAAACCGAGCAGGCAGAAGACTGGGAGACGTTGGAAGCGATTGCCGTAGAACTCGGTGCCGCGCCCTGCCAGCCTGGGACGCAACATCGTGTGCCGATCCCGACACCAGCAGCGCTGCCGTACCGGACGTTCATGTTGCGTGATAACTCGACCGTGTATTGTGGGAAGCACAATCAGGGGAATGATGTCTTATTGCAGCAGGTGGCGAACCCAGAGGATATCTGGTTGCATGCGCACCGGCAGGCTGGGGCGCATGTCGTCCTGAAAGTTCATCAGCACCAGGAGATAGCACACCAGACGCTGTTGCAAGCCGCAGCCCTGGCGGCTTTCTATAGTAAGGGCAAGAAGGCGGCATCGGTCGAAGTCATCTATACGCGAGCCAAATACGTGCGCAAGTTTCGTGGGGCGCGCCCCGGGCAAGTGCAGGTCACCGAATACCGCACGGTAGAGGTCGCTCCGCAACTCCCCGAGGTTTAACGAAGCTAGGATGGGGCATGAAGTACGCAATCATTTCTGATTTACACGCCAATCTCGAGGCCCTTGAAGCGGTGTTAGCAGATATGCAACCGCACGCTGAGGCGGTGATTTGCTTGGGTGATATTGTCGGGTACAACGCCAACCCCAACGAATGTCTGGCGCTGGTGCAGCAGGTATGTGACGTCGTCATTGCTGGCAATCATGATCAGGCAGCCTGCGACCTTCGCCTCTACGACGATTTCAATGAGTACGCCAGCGAAGCCATGTATTGGACACGTGAGCAGCTCACCCCGGCATGGAAACAGTATCTGTACAATTTGCCGAACACGGCGGTATTTGGTGGCTGTTGGCTGGCAGCGCATGGTTCTCCACGCGATACGGATGAATATCTCTTTCACGAGTTCCACTTTCGGGAAGCCTTTGCCTATTTGTATGAATATATGCCTGAAATACGTGGGTGTTTCATCGGCCATACGCACGTACCGATGATCTGGGAGTGCACGCCTGAAGGCGTGGTTGCTCCCGCCGAGGTCACGTCCCTTACCGTGCCGCTGCATCCGCGGCGACGTTACATCATTAACCCTGGCAGTGTGGGCCAACCGCGTTATGGCAGTCCGGCAGCCTCATATGCCTTGCTGGACGATGAGGCCCTGACGGTAGAATTTCGTTTCGTAACCTACGATGTGGCAACGGCTCAGGATAAGATTTACGACGCCCTGCTGCCCTTACCGCTGGCAGAACGCCTGGCACTGGGGCAATAAAGTGAGGCAGGACGGTCTGTGTCATCCAGGGAGGAGCGTATGACGGGCTGCGTGGTAGCCATTGATGTGGGTGGCACGTTTACCGATATCGCCCTAGCTGACCTCGCCACAGGACAGTTATGGACCACCAAAACACCAACGACGCCGCATGACCAGTCGCAGGGCTTTGCCACTGGTGTAGCGAAGGTACTCCAGCAAGCTGGTAAAACGCCTGGCGATGTGATGGCGACGCTGCATGGGTCCACGGTCGCCACGAATATGATTATCGAGCGCAAGGGCTCGCCGCTGGTTCTGCTGACCACGGCTGGCTGCCGTTACGTGCTGCACATCGGGCGCCATGACGTGCCCAAAAGCGCGCACATGTATCTCTGGGTGAAACCGCCGCGGCTAGTGACACCCGAGCACATTTATGAGATTCCCGAACGCGTAGCACATACGGGGGCCGTGCAAGAGCCGCTGGACGAGGCCGCCTGCATTGCCCTCCTGCGGCGGCTGCAGGAGCAGCGTTTCCCGGTCATTGCCATCAGTCTCTTGCACGCCTATGCCAACCCTCTGCATGAGCAACGTCTCAAAGCACTGTGTGAGCAGTACCTCCCAGACACGCCGTTATCGGTCTCGTCAGAAGTGCTGCCGCAGTTTCGCGAATACGAACGCACCATGGCCACGGTGTTGAACGCCTATGTCTTGCCGCACGTGGGCAGCTATTATGGCCGTCTGGACCGCCGTATGCACGACATGCACATCCATACCCCGCTGCTGATCATGAAGTCCAACGGCGGCATGGCGAGCGCCGCGGCTGCCGCAGTGCAGCCGGTGCTCACGGTGCTCTCAGGACCGGCCGCAGCCGTAGTCGGAGCCATGGCAGTGGCGCGTCAGGCGGGTTTTACCCGCTGCATCTCAATCGACGTCGGGGGGACCTCTGCGGACGTGTGTCTTGCCCAGGGAGACAAACCGACATTGACGACCGAGGGAGAGATTGCCGACCTGCCGTTACCTTTCCCGATGATCGACGTCCATAGCCTCGGGGCTGGTGGCGGGAGCATGGCGCGCCTGACTGCCAGTGGCGGCTTGCGAGTGGGGCCAGAGTCGGCTGGCGCTGATCCAGGGCCCGTGTGTTATGACCAGGGGGGACGCGAACCGACTGTCACGGATGCGCATCTCGTGCTGGGGCGCCTCGGTGCTGACTTGGTAGGTGGTGAACTGCGACTGCATCGTAACAAAGCCTACGCGGCGATTGCTGAACGCATTGCCGGCCCGCTTCACTTAAGCGTCGAGGCCGCAGCGCATGGCATGTTGGAAATATTAAATAACACCATGGCCGGAGCTATTCGGGCCATTTCAATTGAACGGGGCTACGATCCACGCGATTTCGTACTCCTGGCATGTGGTGGTGCTGGTCCGCTGCATGCCGGACGCCTGGCAGAGCTGCTTGAGATGCCTACAGTGCTTATTCCACGCTACTCTGGTGTCCTGTCCACGCTTGGTCTGCTCCACAGTGACATCAAAAATGATTATGTGCGGACGATGTTGCAACGCCACAACGCTTTTGACTTGACAGCCCTCAACGCGGCTTTTAGCGACCTCACAAGGCAAGCGCGTGCCTGGCTCAGTGCGGAAGGCATTGCCCCGGCCGCGCAGCGCCTGGAGCGCTTTGCTGACCTGCGATATGCCAATCAGGGGTATGAACTGACGGTGCCGGTGCCCGACGGGCTATGCACGGAGACCACGCTGGCACAGACACTGGCGACCTTTCATCAGGAACATCAGCGTCTGTATACGTATGCTTCCCCTGAACTGCCCGTGGAACTCGTGAATCTCCGTGTCTCAGCCAGTGGGCCGGCTCGGTCATGGTACTGCCAGCCTCTGCCCGGCGCAAATGGCACTCAGCTCCTACCTGCTGCGACCCGCGCGGTCTACTTCCCCACCGCTGGCGGCTTCGTGGAGTGCCCGGTCTATGACTACGCGGTTCTCCCCTCTGGCACCTCTATAACTGGCCCTGCCATCATCACGCAAGATCTGTCAACGATTGTTGTACAGCCTCAGCACCAGGTGCATCTCGATAGCTCCGGAAATATCCTGATGACCATTCCATAGCATACCTAATAGAGGAGACCTCTCATGTTCAAAACCAGCCGTCTGGAACGGGCTGGGTTTGCCGCGCGGCGTTCCGTGGTCATGGCGCGCAACGGCATGATTGCTACTAGTCAACCTTTGGCCACACAAGCCGGCGTCGCGATCCTGAACAAGGGTGGGAATGCGTTTGACGCGGCGATCGCTACCGCCCTGACCCTGGGTGTGGTGGAACCGATGTCTACGAGCATTGGGGGCGACGCCTTTTTGTTGTACCGCTGCGCTGCGGACGGCAAGATCTACGGGGTCAATGGCAGTGGCCGCTGCCCTCAGAACCTCACTCTGGCGGCTTTGCGAGGGCAGGGCATGCAGGGTATTCCGCGCTATGGCTGGGGCTCGGTGACAGTCCCTGGTGCGATCGATGCCTTTGTGGAGGTGCAGCGGCGGCATGGCAAGCTGACTTTCGCAGAGGTGTTGGAACCCGCGATATATTACGCCAGCGCAGGTTTTCCGGTGAGCGAAATCATTGCCCAGCAGTGGCAGGCGGCAGTGCCGGTGCTGTCGCAATTTCCCACCAGCGCCCAAACCTATTTGGTTGACGGCAAGGCGCCGCAGGCCGGGGATGTGCATCGCCAGCCAAATCTCGCACGCACGCTGCAACTGCTCGCGTCAGAAGGCAAGGATGCCTTTTATCGGGGTGACATTGCCCGCCGTATCGTGCGGTTCTCACAGGCGACAGGGGGCTTTTTGACTCTGGAAGATTTGGCGTCGCATACGACCGAGTGGGTGGAGCCTCTGCGCACTGACTATCGTGGCTACACGGTCCTCGAACTGCCCCCCAATGGCCAGGGCATCACGGCGCTGATGGTGCTCAACGTCCTCGAAGGTTTTAACGTGGGGGCGATGGAATATGGTTCAGCGGCCTATTACCATCTGCTCATCGAGGCCACAAAGCAGGCTTTCGCTGACCGCAATCGCTACATTGCTGATCCGGCCTACGCGACAATCCCGGTGGCTGGTCTGCTGTCGAAAGCGTATGCTGCGGCACGGAGACGCGATATCTCACTGGAGCACGCCAGTGATTACGTGCCTGGGAGCCCGGCAGCGTTTGGCAATACAGTATACGTCGCCTGTGTGGACAGTGAGCGCAATGTCGTCTCCCTCATCCATAGTTTATTCGAATCCATCAGCTTTGGCTCTGGTGTGGTGGCCGGAGACACAGGAATTGGCCTGCAAAATCGTGGTGCGAGTTTTGTCGCTGATCCTGATCATCCGAATGTTCTGGCGCCTGGCAAGCGGCCCTTCCAGACCATCATTCCAGCGATGATCCTGAAGGATGAGCGGCCATGGCTATGTTATGGGGTGATGGGTGGTGATATGCAAGTCCAAGGCCATGTGCAGGTAGCGCTCAATATGATTGATTTTGCCATGAACGTGCAAGAAGCCATTGAGGCACCGCGCTATCGCATCATGGGCGGCAGGCGGGTCGCACTCGAGCGAGCGATCTCTCCTGCTGTGCGTGATGCCCTTACAGCCATGGGGCATGTCCTTGAACCCTACGGTGATCAGAGCATCTCTTATGGGGGTGGCCAGGCTATCCTCATTGATGAGGAGCGCGGGGTGCTGCAGGGAGGCAGTGATTATCGCAAGGATGGTTGTGCCATCGGCTATTAAATACCAACGCCCTCTTCCAGCGGAAGAGGGCGACGCCTGGAGTGCCCGTGTGCTTACAATGCTTTCTTCAGGCTGGGAGCTGGTTTGAAGCCCACCGTCTTGCTAGCTTTGATGCGAATCTCAGTGCCTGTGCGCGGGTTACGACCCTTGCGAGCTGCCCGTTTCTTCATCGTGAAGGTGCCGAAACCAGGGTAGGAGAAGCGGCCATCTTTTTTGATGGCTCTCCCCACAATGTTAAAAATGCTGTCTATGAGCTCGCCGGCCGCTTTCTTGGTGAGGTCCATCTCTTCGCTGGTTTTGACGACTTGATCAATAAACTCAGCCTTGGTCATGTGTCCTCTCTCCCCCTGTCGTGCTCGTAGAGAACTCATTCGCCGATCTTGCGGCAACCATTACCGCATCTATGTGGAATAGAGTCTACCCATTTAGAATAAGACGTCAAGGGCTTTGTAGAGCAAAATCGCCCAGAAAACATAAATTTTTTGCACTAAGCACATATGCTGGACGGGAATGAGGGGGATTTTAGCTCCCATCCTACGGTTTGCGCGGCGCAAGAGGCGGAAGTCCCTTAGCACACATATGCGACGTGTACACATCAAGCTTGCTGTGGGTCGGGGAGCACAGCCACTTTGAGCGCCTGACGCGCGAGCATCAGCTCAAAGGCGTTATAGAGGCGTGCCAGCGGCAGGGTAGTGGTGATCAGTGCCGCTCCGGGCAGAAGCCCGGCGGCAAGCACATCGAGCGCTAGGCGCACGTGGTACGGCGTGTTATGAAACACCCCCCGGAGCGTGAGCTGGTCATAATGCAACGTCTGCGTATCCAGACGCACACTGGTGTTGCGCGGGCAGCCACCATAAAAGATGGCTTGGCCACCTTTGCGCACCATGGCCACGGTAGTTTCCCACACCTCTGGGCGCCCAACGGCCTCGATGGCCACATCAACGCCCCGCTGGCCATCTGTGAGGGTACGCACGGCCGCAACCTGATCTGGAACGTCAGCATAGTTGATGACCACATCGACGCCAAATTGCCGGGCTAATCCCAGGCGCTGCGGGGCACGGCCGCAGAGAATCACGCGCGCTCCACGCCACGCCGCCATCGCCGCCAGCATTAAACCACTCGGCCCGTCTCCATTGATGACCACGGTATCGCCAGGATGCAGCGTCACCTGGTCGAGACAGTGCAACACGCAGGCGAGCGGCTCCGTTAAACAGGCCACGGTGCAGGGGAGCGCCGCGGGGAGCTCGAGCAAGTTCGTGTGCACTACGCGTTCTGGCACTACGATATACTCCGCATACGCACCGTTAATGAACAATAAATCCTCACAGAGATTCGGCAGGTTCCGGCGACAGTAATAACACCGATCACAGGGCGCCGAGTTATTGGCCACCACCCGCATGCCTTCTCGAAAGTGTTGCACGCCGGCCCCTACTTGAGCGATGGTGCCGCTAAACTCGTGCCCAAATACCGCTGGCGGGGTGATCATGCGGGCATGCCCGCCCTGCAGAAAGACTTTGAGATCGGTGCCACAGGTGGTCGCAGCTTCAATGCGCACGAGGACATCGGTGTCACCGAGTGTCGGAATAGGAATAGTCTCGAGGACGACTTGGCGTGGGCCGTAGAGTAAGGCCGCTTGCATGCTGCCATTGGACGTGCTCATAGCGGGTTCCCTGATGAGGATTGACGATACTGGAGAAGTGTGGTCTCCAGCCAGATTTGTCCAAACACATATAAGGCAATCAGGACCTTCTGTGACGTTGGCAGGCTGGTGCGTCCACGAAACACGTTGTAGCGGTGACGGACGATTTTGCGTAGAGTAGTACGGTAGATCGCAGCCATAATTTCTGGGGCGACTAACCTGGCGCGATCACCAGGCAGGAGACACGCGGCAGCCTTCTGATAATACTCGACAACACGCTGCTGCTGAAAGTGCATTAAGGCGGCGAAGGCGGCAGTGTAACGCTGTTGCAAGAGGTCCGTTTCAGGATACTGGAAGGCATGCAGATCCTCGATGGGCAAATAAATGCGTCCGCGTTCGGCATCCTCCTTGACATCGCGAATGATATTGGTGAGCTGCAGGGCCAGGCCCAGGTTCCGCGCATAGCTCTGCACACCAGCGTGATTCGCCCCAAAGATTGGCAGGCAAGCCAGACCAACTACGGACGCCACACGGTAGCAATACTGTGTCAACTCGGAGAACGTAGCGTAGCGTTGGATCGTGAGGTCCATCTCCACGCCGCAGATCAGTTCCTCGAAGTAATGCTTGGGAATAGCATAATGCGTCACGGTACGATGTAGGGCCTGGGTAATCCGATGGGTCGGCTTACCAGCGTAGCAATTATCGAGTTCCTGGCGCCAGTGCTGCAGCAAGGCGTGCTGGGTCGTCAAGGTGTGGTCGTCATCGGCAATATCATCGCAGTAGCGACAGAAGGCGTACACCGTATAAATAGCGTCACGCTGCGCCTTAGGCAAAAAGAGAAAGGCATAGTAAAAATTCTTCGCGTGTTGTCTCGTCACTTCTCGACAGTACGCATATGCCTCCTGCGCGTCTGTGTTCACATGTGACTCCTCGTCCTATTTCCTGCCGGCTTGATTATGCTGCCCCTCACTGCAGGCACTACCCATGCTTGCGGGACACACGATACATCCCACGCGGCGGTGTATTGTCGCAAATCTTCTTTCCTGACACAATGCTGCTTGCAGAAGCTGCAGCCATGCTCATGCCTAGTTGCGCCATGGGGGAGACGTTGGTGTCCTGGGTCGATAGGCCATGGCAGCGCTGCCTAGTTCCTTCACTACCTGTTGGACCTGCGGCGCTGTAGCCGTGGCGGGCAGTGGCGCAGCAAAGGACACGGTGACAGGGTACGGCAAGTGTTTGGGCCATTTCCAGAAGAAACGTCCGCCCTGGAAACTAAAAATACTTCCCCAGAGCCGGTCCAGATGCACCGGGATGACCGGCACCTCCAGGCCCTCAATAATCCTCTCAAACCCTCTTTTGAAGGGGAGTAGATCGCCTGTACGGCTCACGGCCCCCTCGGCAAAAATGCAGACCACATGGCCCTCCTGGAGGGCCTGACGCGCCTGCGTGAGAGCTGCTGGCGCCTCAGGCCCACCGGCAATAGGGATCGCCTGCATCAGGCGAAATAGCCAGCGCAGGGCTTTGCGCTCATAAATTGGCCGATAGATCAGGAAACGGACGAAGCGGGGCACGCAGGCCCCTACGAGGAGGCCGTCGACGTAGGAGACATGATTACAGACGAGCAATGCCGGCCCCTGCGTCGGGATATGTTCTCCCCCCACCACGCGGATGCGATACAGGGTATGCGTCAGCATCCAACAGACTAGGCGGACAACAAAAGCGGGTAAGAGACGCAACACATAGACGGTGCCGAGCAGGAGCCCAAGGCCGGCGAGCAGGATAATGCGATCAGCCGGCAATGTAAGCAGGTCGTGGCACACCCACAAGACCCCAGAAGCTACCAGGACCGCGCCCATACTGAGGAAATTAGTCGTTGCCAGGAGCCGTCCGCGCTCCTCGACCCGACTTGTGTATTGCAGGAATGCTTGCAAGGGGACAATGAACCAGCCACTGGCGAAGCCGAGCACCACCAGCATGATAGCCGTCAGGGTATATGACGACGCAGAGACAGCGAGCAACAGCGTACTGGTGCCCATGCCGAGTGCCCCGAGCGGAACAAGTCCCAGTTCCACTTTCTGACCTGAGAGACGCCCTACTGTCAGGCTGCCAGCCCCGATACCGAGAGCGAGGAACGTGCCGAGCAGGCCCACGCGGAGATCGTCCAGGCCCATAATTTCTTTGCCGAACAAGAGGACCGCCATCTGCATGAGGGCCGCGAGTAGCCAGAAAAACGTGATGCCCAGAACAGTCAGCCCGAGCCGGCTCTCATGTGCCAGCCGTCGTAGCCCGCGGCAGATCTCTCCCCAGGGATTAAGACGGAAGGCTGGCCTCGCTCCTGACGGTGGGACCGATGGGACCCTGAAACTGGCCACTGTGCCAGCCACGGCCACAGCAATAAGACAGAGGCCAATAATTTCAAGATGCTTGTACCAGACCACAAACAGGGCCGTGCCGAGGCCTGTTCCCAGAATGATAGCGACAAAGGTGCTCATCTCGATAAGTCCATTGGCACGGGCCAAATCCCTGGCGGGGAGGATCTCCGGCAGCAGGCCATATTTGGCCGGACCGAAAAACGTCGCCTGGGTTGCCAACAAGAACAAGACACTCAACATGTACTCGAGTCGATCGCTCAGCAATGCAATGCACGCTAAGCCCATGACGAGCACCTCGAAGGCTTTGGTGACGACGAGCACCGTGCGTTTACTCAGCACATCGGCAGCATGCCCGGCATAGCCGGAAAAGAGCAGAAAAGGGATGATAAAGACTGCACTCACAAGGGCCAAGGCCGCGCTTCCCGCCCCCGCTTTGAGGGCATCCTGCACGGCGAGCAGCGACACGACCATCTTGTAGACATTGTCGTTAAATGCCCCCAGAAATTGCGCTATGAGCAGCGCGCGGAGTGGATGAGAGGGTCGCGGGGCAGCACCGGCCGCCTGTGAAACACCTGCAAGCGTTTGACGTGGCATGATACTACCTCCTATGCATGATAGCCATACCGCGGGAGAAAGCAAATCGCGTGCCAGACGAGGAGTTGCACACTACATCAGGAGAGAGGGGCGGGATCGCAAAAGGCAACCACATATGGTGGGAAGTCAGGAGCTCACGCATGCGGCTAAAACGTGAGGACAATCCACATCTGCCTCAAGCGACCATCCTCACGCTAACGGCGATATCTCCAGCTACTGTTTCGTCACGATGTCTTTGCGCATCGGTCCCAAAACGGCAAGAAGCTCGCCCTTCTCTTTCTGTGGTACCTTGAACTTGTCCAGGGTAGCCACAAGATCTTCAACCAGCGCGTCAAAGTCGGCGTTGTTCACACCCATGCCAGCGTGAGCCGTCTTCATGTCTTTTCCAGTATACTTGCAGGGGCCACCGCTCGCCTCGCAGATCTGGTCTACGAGCTTGGCTTTAAAGGAGGGAATATCGCTATTAGCAAAAAAACGATTAATACGACGGTCTGCGGCAACACGCGCGGTAAAGTCATCGACCACGGCCGTGATGGCGGGTTTGCCCCCCAAGCGGTTGTACAAAGACTGCTCCGTGGTTGCCATGCGTTGTTCCCCGCTCGTGGCACAACCAACCAGGATGCCTAAGCTCAGTACTCCGATTGCCAGTCGGCGTTTCCACTGCATCTTGTTTCCTCCTGTTGCCCTAGAAGTATTGTGCATCAGCCCGACTGCTGGGACCTCCCCAGATGGCCCTGCTGCAACAGTGTACTCTATGCCATTAGAGAGCGTCCATAGCAACTGTGCACCTCACGACCTGTTTCCTTTTTTTCTGTCCCCGACAAACTAGCTGTAGGTCATAATTAAGGCATAGAGTTGAGGACAAAGATGTTCCTGATACAAGTGCTGTGTGTTAGCAGACGGGCCACAACTTCTCCACAGGGCCAGACGTATTGGTCCTCAAAGTGCCTCAAAAAGCGGTATCTGTATAGTGAGTTAGAAGTGCTGTCAAAACCTCAGAAGGTACTTTAGGTATAGGCATTGCACATTGTGTGTTGTAAATCTGGTATTGTACTATAGTAAGCGGCCATGATAAGGTTGTTTAGATCACAGGAAAGCATAAAAAATGGTAAGGATGTTGGCATGAGAAACCGATGGAGCGTTCTTTATTATATACTCGCTTGCGTGTTGCTAGGGAGTACCCCTGGCGTGCAGGTGGCGGCGGAGTCTGAGACCCCGATGCAGCTTGTGCAGCGCCTCGTGAACGCCATCGTCCGTATAAAGCCAACCAATAACAGTACCCTCTCTACCGCTGATCAGGCCGCAAACGCCACCGCTGCCAAGGAGGCGAACGCCATTCTCGACATTCCTGCGGTGGCGCGGCGCACGTTGGGCAAACACTGGCAGGCTCGCACCCCCACTGAACAACAGGAATTTATCGCGCTGCTCGAACAGCTGTTTACCAAAGTGGCGTACCCCAAATCGGCAGAGTTTTTCCAGGGTCTGGAGATTAACTTCGCGAAAGAGAATATCACGGGACAACGCGCTACGGTGAAAACCACCGTCAGACACCCTAAGGAAGGATTGGTCTCGGTTGATTACCGGCTTGTGCAAGAAGGTGGTATGTGGCGCGTGCAGGATATTTTGCTTGATGATGTCAGTCTAGCTGCCAATTTGCAGTCGCAGTTTAACAAGATCATCACAGAAAATTCTTATGCGGAGTTGCTCCGGCGCATGCGTGATAAGCTCAACGGGTAGGCACAACCTGCTGCTTCAGCTCCTCTGTGCGGCGAGCTGCTGAGCAAAGCAGTGGTGCACGGCACCGCTTTGCTGCGAGGCGTGCTGAAGGCCACATGGTGAGAGGAGAGGCGCCCAAGAGCAGTCATGATGTGCTCTGTAAGCAGGCCCATATCATGCAGCACGGGCTGCGCCGTCAAGGCCCCTGTAGCACACGCGCCCTCTAGGAAGCCCTGGAAAGTGACTGAGGTGTGTTCCCCACAGAAGTGCAGATTCCCCACGAGCCGGCGCTCGATTCCTGCAAATGCCGTTTACTCTGGACGATATGCTGCAGAGCTCCTGGTGTGGACTGCAACGTAGCGGAGAGCTGTTCCAGGCATGCGCGCGTCGGACGCCTCTGGCGTTCTGCTATGCAGGCAAGCCACATCCAACGTTTTAACACGCTGAAGAGCCGTGTGTACCATAAGGGACAGCTCAGGAGCCAAGTTTTTTCATGATCTTGGCGTGGTATTTCTGATAGGTGGGTTTGTGCAGCTGCTTTTCCATCATTATGTTATAACGCAGCATCTTTTCGTTCATTTTCTGCTGCAGCGTCTGTCTTTCCGTCTCGTCATAACAGGCGTCCAGTAGGGTTTTTAGCGACAGCATCTCTTTTTTCAGTTGCATTTCTTCGGGCAGCACGCCAGCATTCTTGAGAATTTTGTAGCTCATGCGTAAATGCTCGGGCACGCCGGCCAGATCATCAAGTTTGATAGGCTTCCCGTGGAAGGGAAGATGGTCGAATTCACCTCTTTCTATCGCCTCACGGATGCGCTGTTCAGCAATTTTGGCCAGAATATCCATCGTCTACCCTTCTACCCGCATGGAACCCCCGAGGAGAGAGAGTCGCCATCGGACCCTCTCAACCTAGAGTCACCGCAGCGCTACTCTTCGTGTGACAGGACTAACGTACCGGCTGCCGAGAGCATACCACCCATACCATTGACCAGTGACAGCTTGGCGTTGGGTACCTGCCGCGCTCCGCACTCACCACGCTGTTGGCGGGTGGCTTCGATGATCGGGAAGATACCATACATGCCCGAGTGGGTGTAGGACAGGCCGCCACCGTTGGTGTTAATCGGCAACGAGCCACCCGGCGTTGACTTCCCATTTTCAAAGAAGTGGACGCCTTCACCCGGCTTGGCAAACCCCAGCGACTCCAGCATGATGGGCGGGCCGGAAGTGAAAGCATCGTAGAGCATAATATGGTCGAAGTCACTGTGGGTGACGCCGGCCATGGCGAAAGCGCGCTGGCCCGAAATCCGCGTGGCCTCACTCAAGGGTAGCCCCTTCATCTGCGTCACTGAGACATGTTCTGTGCCCTCACCCGTGCCGCGGACGTAGACAGGTTTTTTGGCACAGTCTGGCGCCCGGTCGGCGCGCGTCAGGACTACAGCCCCACCGGCATCGGTCACCAGACAGATATTGAGGATATTAAAAGGATAACAAATCGGTCGGGAGTTCAGCACTTCCTCAATCGTCAATGGGTCACGGAACATGGCTTTCGGATTCAGTGTCGCCCAGGCGCGTGTGGACACGGCAACCTGGGCCCATTGCTCCAGCGTAGTACCATACTCGTGCATGTGGCGGGTGGTAATCAAGCCGAAGTACGTGGGAGCCGCGCCAAAACCATACGGAATTTCATACTGGCCACTGATACTCGTATCGCGGCTCCGGGTCACTCCCACGCCCGAGCGTCCACTCTCGCCGTGCGAGACCACGGCCACATTGCACAGATGATGATGCAAGGCGGCGACGGCGTGTTCGACCAGGATCATGAAAGAGCACCCGCCCACGCTGGTGCCATCGACATAACGCGGCGTGATGCCCAGCGCCTCCCCGAGCAGCGCCGGGGAATGCTGGCCGGCCGTAAAGATGCCATCCACGTCCGTGATCTTGAGCCCGGCGTCCCTGACCGCGTTGGTAATGGCCTCCAGATGTAATGCGAGTTGGCTTTTGTGGGGGAGTGTACCGATTTCGTCGCTCTCGTCTACCCCCACAATACAGACCGAATTGGACAGCTCTCTCATCGCGTTGCGCTCTGCCATACGTTTCGCCTCCTGGCTAGCGTGCCGGTTGGAACAGCGGAATAGTCACGTCGTCCGTCAGCTTGGAAAACACTATTTCCACGGGCATGTCGCACTTAATCACTTTGGGGTCAGGCTCCACGTTCACGAAATTGGACAACATGCGCGGTCCTTCCTCCAGCTCGATCATGGCCAGAACATAGGGCGGTGGCACTTTGACGGCACGATTGAACGGACGGTATAGGATCTCAAACGAGTAGAGTTTGCCCTTGCCGCTGCCCTGGACCCAGGTCAGATTTTTAGAATGGCAATGCGGGCAAAACACGCGCGGATAGAAGTGGGCCTGACCGCAGTCCTGGCATTTGGGTAGCATGAGCTTGCCTTCTTTCATGCCATCCCAATACGGCTTCGACTCCGGTGTAATCGGCTGCGGAATTGGACGTTCGGCTTCCATAAGACTCCTTTCACCTCGGCAGTGTGTCGTATTGCCTCCAGCGGCCAGCCGAGCCATTCGGCAATGCCGCGACCCATAATCCAGGTTTTATCGATGTCGGAGAGGAAATCCACTCTGGGTGCAGCAGGGTAGCTTTCATGGCTAGATCGTTGCGATCCCCTTCCCATGACAGTGGGACGATGATAGCGCGGTCGACGCCAGCAGCATCCATTTCCCGCAGCAGCTCATTTTTCCCCAGAGGGGTAGGGTGGTGCACCTGGGCGGCCCCGCCTGGTGGCCAGACCTGCTTCGGGGTCTCTGCGCTCCAGACGTGTACTTGGGCATCAATCACCGTCATAGCTGCGTCACTCCAGAGATCGTTCCCACGGTATCACTTTTGGCGCTCCATGCTCATCCATTGGGTCATTCTCCTCACAGAGGAAAAAGCAAAACACTCCGGGAGGGGCAAAGTACTCGGGAATCGTGCCGCTGTCAAGTCCAGCACCGCATGGATCGCCATGTACAGCGGACGCGGTCGTTCTCGGGTAGAATTGCAATTTCCGTTGCAGAAAGGTCATTCTCTTTTTGGGGATGAAGTACGCAAAACTTAAGGTCTTAAAGATTTCACAATAGCCCCACATCGTGTAGTTCTGCGAATTGCACCGTATCCTGATAGGACACCATGTTGGATTGCAGCGGCATAATCACATTAACGTGCCGCTGCCTCAAACCTGTTGGCCGTCCCTGCCTGGGTGTTGTTCAATAGTGGCCATGTCGTGTCACTTCCGAAGATGAGAGACACTGGAGAGAGTATGAGAACGTGTCAGCTCATCTAAGAAGTGTATCGGTCAACAGTTTTTTGGACACCTTCGGGCCTCAAATGAGGCTGCAGCAGCCACGGCACACCGTTGCTCCTGTCTCACCTGGGCAGGGGCTTTGTAGCCATGCCGAGCAATCAACCAGGTCTCATTGTATTGGCGCTGAAACGCATGCAGCGCCAGGCGGAGTTCTTCCACGGTATCAAAGTTGTGAGCCATCACAGATGCGCCTTCAGCGTCCGGATAAAGCGTTCCGCACAGCCGTTGGTTTACATCGTCAACTACATCGGATCGGCACGATCCGGTACACATGTTCTCGGTCACCCATCCGTTCCATCCGCTGCACGGGCAACAGTTCGTCCTCGTGCAAGTGCGCCTCAATTGGGGTGAGGAGCGGGTCTACTACGTGGACGCCAACGACCGACTCCGGTCATTACCACTGAGCTGGACGAGCCTCGCCGCTCCCGACCCTTTTGTGACCATCGCTGCTGGCCGTGCCTATTTCCGTCCTCTTGACCTGCTGACTCTCACACACCTCATTCGGGAGCTACACCCATGAACACTCTCCATATGCACTTCATGCGTCTGTTAAGAAAATGCTGTCATGGTTGTATTCGAAATTTTGTCCACTGTTCCCTGATATGTACAGCCTTTCAACAAAATTCTCTAAGTTTAAAAGAGACTTCTCATCGTTTTTACTATCCCAGTGAGATATGATGTTATATGCAATACGACAGAATTTGCTTAACACATTCTATGAGATCTCAGTATGGTACCTATGTCCAATGGGAAACAGTACATCCTCCACAACAATGGAACGCTCAATCCCCGTCCCGATGCGGTCCACGATGGCCTTTTTCACACCTCCGACTTTTTCGATGCGCGCGATCTGTTACAAGTCCGCTACGAAATGCTCCGGCGTGTGGCGGTCGACGGCTGGTCTGTGACACAAGCCACGCACGCCTTTGGCTGCTCGCGTCCTGTATTCTAGCATGCCCGCACGGCCTTCGAACACGAAGGGCTCCAGGGGCTGATCCCCCACAAGCGTGGCCCCAAAGATGCCCACAAACTCTCGACCGACGTCATGGTGTATGTCTCGCACCTGCTCCAGGTCGCCCCGCCGCTGTCCTCCCCGCAGCTGACCCAGGCTATTGTGGAGCACTTTGGCCGTCTTGTCCATCCGCGCAGTCTCGTACGCGCCCTGGCGCGACATACAAAAAAAGGGGGCCTGAGCCGATGAGGCCCGTCCTCGCCGTCCACACGCTCGACCGCTATGAAGCCCTGCGTGCCCAGGTCATGGCCGGCACTGCGCTCCCAGCAGAGGGCTGGACTGTATTCCTCCGCCAGGGCCTGTTGGCGTGGGGGCAGGCTTGCCAGCCCCTCGCATCCCCAGCGATACCACACCGGCGGGCGCCGTATGGCATCCCGCCGAGCCTCCAGCCCGCTCTCGTGCAGGTGCTGGCGAGCATGGTGCTCCAACTGCACCAGGAGGTGGGCTATGGGCAGTGCGCAGGGCAACAAGGTGACAGCGGGGCATCTCCAACGCCGGGCCTATTTGTATATCCGGCAGTCGACATTGCGGCAGGTCTTTGAAAACACCGAAAGCACCCGCCGCCAATATGCCTTACGCGACAAAGCGCTGGCCCTCGGATGGGCGTCCGAGCAGATCCACGTGATCGATAGTGACCTGGGCAAGTCGGGAGCCGAGCGTGACCGGGTTGGATTTCAACAACTCGTGACGGAGGTCAGCTTAGACCGGGTCGGCATTGTGATGAGTCTGGAAGTCTCCCGCTTGGCCCGTAATTCGACGGACTGGCACCGGTTGCTCGAACTCTGTGCGTTGACCGGGACCCTCATTCTGGATGAGGACGGCCTCTATGATCCGGCCCACTTTAACGATCGGCTCATCCTTGGGCTCAAAGGCACCATGTCTGAAGCCGAGCTCCATGTCCTTCGCGCCCGCTTGCAGGGCGGCATCCGCAACAAGGCACGCCGCGGGGACCTTCGTCTGCCACCCCCCGTCGGCTTCGTGTACGACCCCCAGAGCCGCCTGGTCTTCGATCCTGACCAGCAGGTCCAAGATGCGGTGCGGCTCGTGTTTGCCATGTTTGCTCGGACTGGCTCAGCCTGTGCCGTGGTCAAGTGGTTTCGGCACCAGCAGCTCCGCTTCCCCCGCCGCCTCCACCATGGTCCCCAGCGCGGCGACCTCGTGTGGGGCGACCTGAGTCATTCGCGTGTGCTGCATCTCTTACATAATCCGCGCTATGCGGGCGCGTTTGTGTTTGGCCGCATGCGCGTGCGTCGCAGCCTCGACGGGCACACCACCGTACGGCCCGTCCCCCAGGAGCACTGGCAGGTGGTGCTCCCGGCCCATCACCTGGGCTACATCACGTGGGAGACGTTTGAGGCCAACCAACAAGCGCTCCGAGACAATGCCAAAGCCCGCGGCCTCGAGCGCAAAAGTCCCCCCCGCGAAGGCCCGGCTCTCTTGCAAGGCCTGGTGCTGTGTGGCCGCTGTGGCGATCGTATGACGGTCCGATATACCACCGTGCGGGGCACCCTCGTCCCACAGTATATGTGTCAACAACGCCGCATTGCGGCGGGCGAACCCCTCTGTCAACATGTCCCCGGGGCCAATGTCGACCAGGCCGTGGGGCAGCTCTTACTGACCGCGATGACGCCCTTGCAGCCGGATGTCACATTGGCCGTCCACCAGGAAATCCAGACCCGCCTGGAGGAAGCGGACGCCCTGCGGCGGCAACACGTGGAACGGGCTCGCTATGAAGCGGACATGGCCCGGCGGCGCTACCTCCAGGTCGATCCCGCGAACCGTTTGGTCGCCGCCACGTTAGAAGCCGACTGGAATGAGCAGCTCCGCGCCTTGCAGGCCGCGCAAGAGGCCTATGAACGGCAGGGGCAGACCGATCGCCACCTCCTTGATGCACAGCAGCAAGCCAGCATCCGAGCACTCGCCGTTGACTTTCCACGGGTGTGGCAGGACCCCAAGACCTCGGCGCGGGACCGCAAACGGCTGGTGCGCCTCCTCCTAGAAGACGTCACACTGCTCCAAGACCAGCAGGTCCGCGTCTCCCTCCGCTTCAAGGGCGGGGCGACGCAGACACTCCATGTCCCGCGTCGCCCATCGGCCTGGCAGCTGCGGCAAACCCCCCAGCCGGTGCTGGACACCATCGATCGCCTCTTGGAACACGCGACGGAGGACGCCATTGCGCGCCAGCTCAATGCCCAAGGCGTCTTATCAGGGACGGGGCAACCGTTCACGGCGCGGATTGTTGCTCGCTTACGCCGCACGTACGGCCTCAAAAGTCGCTATGACCGCCTCCGAGAGCGGGGGTTCCTGACGGCCGAGGAACTGGCGCAAGACCTCCAGGTCTGTGTCACTACCGTCCACGTCTGGCGCCGTGCTGGGCGTCTACAGGCCCAGCTGTACAATGATAAAGGAGAATATCTCTACGCCCCCCTTGGAGACCAACGTCCGCTTAAATATGCGTGGCAACAGGGGCAAAAGCAGACCGCTGCCCCCCATTCATGATCCATCGTACGCAGGAGATGTAGTATGCAGCATATGCCTTGCC
>JBMDXC010000335.1:0-55547 GCA_048594805.1 Candidatus Entotheonellaceae bacterium
TCGCCCAGGGGCTGGTCAATTATAGTGCGGCTGAACTCCAGGCCATCAGCGGCCAGCAGACATCACATATTGAGACGCTGCTGGGCTACAAAGGGGCGGATGAAGTCATTCATCGTGACAACCTGGTCGTCTTTGCCGGTACCGACTAGACAGCACTCTGAGGAGATTCTATGGCGTTAACCCTTACAGAAAAGACCCAGCTCTGTGCGCTCGCGGCAGACAGTAGAAAGGCCGAGGATATCGTCGTGTTGGATGTGCAGCAGTTGTCCTCAGTGGCCGATTATTTTCTCATTTGCAGCGGTTCCTCAGACCGTCAGGTGCGTGCCATTGCTGACGCCATTGCCGAAGAACTGGCGCAGCATGGCGAGAAACCGCTGGCTATGGAGGGGTACCAGAAAGGCACGTGGGTGCTGATTGATTGTGCTGATCTGATCGTACATATTTTTGACCATGACACGCGGCGTTTTTACGGTCTTGAGCGCCTGTGGCATCGGGCGCCGCATGTAGAGGTGCCGGGGATAGTGTTCGCCATGCCCCGGACTGCTGCCTCAGAGGCGCTGCTTGTCGAAGAGGGATAACTGGATCAGCTTGTCCTCCCAGGGCACCTGGACAGGATACTGGCCTGTAAAGCAGGCACTACAGTAGGACTGCGCCTCAGCGTGCGCCACACGCATCATCCCTTCGTGGCTGAGATAGGCGAGACTATCGGCCTTGATATAGTCACGGATCTCATCCAGGGTGTGACGTGCGGCGATGAGTTCCTCGCAGGTTGGCGTATCAATGCCATACAGACACGGGTGTATTGTCGGCGGCGAGCTGATACGCATATGGACCTCTTTCGCCCCAGCTTGTCTAATCATATGCACTAATTTCTGACTGGTGGTCCCACGGACAATCGAGTCATCCACCACGACAACGCGTTTGTCTCGCAAAAAACTCTTGATGGCGTTGAGTTTAATTTTCACGCCAAAATGCCGAATGGCCTGCTGTGGCTCAATAAACGTGCGCCCCACATAGTGATTACGGATGAGTCCTGTATCAAAGGGAATGCCCGATTCCTCCGCATACCCCAGTGCCGCCGGAATACCAGAGTCTGGCACAGGAATCACCACATCTGCCTCCACTGGCGCTTCCCGGGCGAGCTGCCGGCCAAACGCCTTGCGGATCAGGTGCACGTTGTGGCCAAAGATATCGCTATCCGGACGCGCAAAATAGATCAGCTCAAAGATGCACGGACTGGACGGGACTGGCGGAGAGGGAAAGTAAGATTGCAAGCCGGCCGCTGAGATGCGAATGATCTCGCCGGGGGCGACGTCGCGCAGATAGGTTGCTTCAATGAGATCCAGGGCGCAGGTTTCTGAGGCAATCACATAGCCATCACCCAGTTGTCCAAGGCACAGGGGCCGGAAGCCATGTGGATCACGAGCCGCAATGATTTCGGTGTGGTTCATCAGGACCAGTGAATAGGCACCTTGCACTTGCCGCAGCGCCTCTACAACACCATCGAGAACCTCCTCAGCCCGTGATTGCGCCACCAGGTGCAGGATGACCTCGGTATCGGTGGTAGAGCGAAAGATGGCGCCGTGCGCTTCCAGCTCAGCACGCAGCCGCTGGGCATTGACGAGATTCCCATTGTGCGCAATGGCCAGGGAGCCGCGGGCATAGTCCACCAGCAGGGGTTGGGCATTGCGTAACACAGACGACCCCGTCGTGGAATAGCGATTGTGCCCGATGGCCAGGTGCCCAGGCAAACGCGCCAGCCGCTCTTGGGTAAAAAAGTCGTTGACACGTCCCATGCCCACTTCCGCATGGATATACTGCCCCTCGGAGGCCACAATACCAGTGCTTTCCTGCCCGCGGTGCTGCAAGGCGTAGAGCCCGAGATAGGTTACTTTGGCCGCCTCCGGATGGCCATAAACACCGACGACGGCACATTCATCGTGAAACTTATCCTCGTGCATCGAGTAAGCCCTCATCGGCAAAACTCATGTAGGTGTCTCGTCCAACGATAATATGGTCCAGGACCTGAATACCGAGTAAGCGTCCGGCCTCGCCCAGCCGTGTTGTCAAAGCCCGATCCTCCCGACTCGGTTGTGGGTCGCCACTGGGGTGATTGTGCACACAGATAATCGCCGCCGCTGAGTCACGAATCGCCATGTTAAAAACTTCGCGAGGATGGACCACACTGGCGGTGAGGGAGCCCTGCGATACCATCACATCCTTGATGATCTTATTTTTTTGGTCCAGCAGGACGACCTGGAACTGTTCGCGCTTCAGCCCTGCGAGCAGCGGCATATAATACTGGGCCACGTCGCGGCTGGAGCGAAATTGTACCAGCCCACCCCCCTGGCGTGCCAGCCGCCGCCTGCCTAACTCAAAAGCCGCCTTCATCTCGCAGGCCTTTGCCGGCCCAATGCCCTGCACCTGGCACAGTTCGTTGATGCTGGCACTACTGACTGCCTCAAGGTCCTCGTGAAACGTCGTGAGAATACGCCGCGCCAGGTCAATCGCCGTGGCGCCACTGGCATGGTCCCCGGTGCGTAACACAATGGCGAGCAATTGTGCGTCCGATAAGGAGTTTTCACCATGCTGCTGCAGACGCTCCCGCGGCCGCTCGTCTTCTGGCCAGTCTTTGATCCGCCGGCTATACTGGGGTTGGTCCATGAGACTCGGACAGTTAAAGGTTGCGCCTGACTCACCAGTGCTCTAGCGTCCTTATTGTAGCAGATGAGCCTGGAAGGGTTCCATCTTCTTGATACGATATTCTCCACTCGCCTGCATTGTCGGTAATGCTTGACCCCTGTCTCTACTCCATGGGCGACTTTGCATGAGGACTCCATGGGCGTTCCGCCTGGTAAAATTGCTGAGCCATAATCGACTTAGGAGGAACACCGATGGATCGGGATAGCTTTGTCAGTCAACCAGGTGTTCACACTCTGTTATAATGAAGCCATGCTACGCTCTCAGCATGCCCCAACCGCCCAAGCGCTCCTGGCCACACCGCGGCAGCGTGTCATCGCTTTCCTCCTGGCTTCCGCCACAGCATTGCTTACCGCAGCCCCATCGTTTTATGAAGCTCTGTGGCCGCTCGCCTGGGTAGCCTTCGCGCCGCTCTTTGTGGCACTGCGTGCAGCGTCCCCGAAACGGGCCTTGCTGCTCGGGTGGTGGGCGGAAACGCTGATGTACTGGGTGGGGTTTTATTGGCTCATTGGCACCATGGTGCACTTTGGCTTCATTGCGGTGCCTTTGAGCGTGTGCTTTTTTGCCATTATCGGCCTGGGCAATGGCATACGACTGGGGTTGTTTGCCTGGTGGCTGCGATGGGTGGAGCGCTCGATACAGCCCTGGTGGGTACGGTTGCTGCTGCCAGCGTGCACCTATGTGGCGTTCGAGTACCTGTATCCACGGGTCTTCCCCTGGTACCTGGGCTTTTTACAACTTCCGGGGCTGCCGTTCATTCAGATTGCCGATATCACCGGGGTACACGGCGTCACGTTTGTCCTGGTGGTGTGCAACACCGTCGCCGCCGCCTTCGTCCCGCATCCTGGGCAGCCAGAGCGCACAGTGCGTCGCCTCATGGGCCTGGGGTGTGCCGGCATCCTCCTGCTGCAGGGCAGCTATGGCCTCTGGCGTATGCAGCAGCTCAGCGCGGCGATGCAGCAGGCATCACCCCTACGGGTGGCGCTCATCCAGCCCAATATCGGCATGTACGAGAAGCAGAGCGGGGCTGATCGCGAGGCGCAACTCGACCTGCAGCTTGGTCTCAGCGCTACCACTCTTGACCAACACCCAGAACTGATCATCTGGCCAGAAAGCATGTACCCGTTTGGGGTCCCCGAGCATATGCAGCAGCTCCCCTGGCCGGCTGTACCATCACCCCACAACGTGCACTGGCTCATCGGCGCGCTGACCTATGCTGGCAAGGGGTCAGCGCGTCAGGTGTTTAACTCGGCGCTATTGCTAGACCAGGACGGACGCATTCTTGGACGGTACGATAAACAGCACTTGCTGGCCTTTGGTGAATATATTCCCTTGCAGCGTTACCTGCCGTTTCTGCGCAATATTTCACCCACCATTGGCAACCTTACACCAGGCACTGGAGGGATTGTCACATTACCCAACGGCGTGGGCCTCGGCCCACTCATCTGTTATGAAGATATCGTACCAGAGTTGGCGCGGCGGGCAGTGCGGCAGGGAGCACAGGTGTTGGTGAACCTCACGAATGACGTGTGGTTCGGCGCCACACGTGCACCGTATCAGCACCGCGCCCTGGCGGCCTTCCGGGCGGTGGAAAACCGGGTGTACCTGGTGCGGGTTACGAATACGGGCCTGACCTCCATCATCGATGCGCTCGGACGGGAACAGGCAGCTCTACCCATCTTCCAGGCAAACACGCTTGTGCATACCATTCAGCCGCTGCGCCTGGCCAGTCTGTATACGCGCTGTGGCGATTGGTTTGCACAACTCTGTAGCGTCGTGGCCCTGCTACTGCTCCTGGGTAGTGGGCTGAGACGACGCAGACGCGTGTGAGTATTAGCGGTTGGTGCACCCACTGGTTACCCCGGCAGGTTGACAGCCAAAGTGCGCACCTTATACTTTTAGCGTAGACGAAGGAGGATAACACAGCGATAGAGCTGGCATGAAACTATCAGCCGCTTTGCTGAGGAGAGATAGGTGCGTCTGACGATCTTCTGGCGTGTTATCCTGGCTCAGCTCACTCTCATTGCTCTCATTCTGGGTATGAGTTTCTATGCCCTCTTCCAATTGCACCATCTCGCCGGCATCAGCACTGACCTCCTAGAGACGGACTCCGAAAGTATTGAGGCAGAAAAATATCTGCTGAAGGTCTTTCTGAGCCAGATGCGTAGTGCGGAAAAATACCTCGTCGCGCCAGACAAGGGGCTCTACAGTCACTTTGTCGAAGGCAGCAGCACGTTCACCAACACCCTGGACAAGATTGCTGCCCTCGTGAACTCTCCTCAGGAGAGAGCCCTGCTCGATCAGATCCGGGAGCTGTACACCCGCTATAGCATGGGCCTGAGTACTGCCTTCACTGCCAAGAGTTCCTGGAATCAGGAAAAAAATGAGCTCAGCGAGAAGATCACCACCAAGATTAATGCACTGATACGCTTCCGTGAGGAAGAGAGCGTACGCAAAACCGTGGCCGCCCGTGACCAGGCAGTGTCGGCTGTTAGCACGATGGGTTGGCTGAGCCTGGGGGGCATCATGGCCGCCCTGCTTTTCGCCTACGTGCACGCACGCAGGATGAGCCGACCGCTCAAAAAATTGGCCCAGGGACTGCTCAGAGTGGGCCAGGGAGAGTTTTACGGCATCCTGGATGTGCGGGCTCCCAAAGAAGTAGGCGAACTGGTGCAGACCTTTAACTGGATGGCAACCAGACTCGCAGATCTCGATAGGATGAAGGCCAATTTCATCGCCCACATTTCCCACGAACTCCGCACTCCGCTCACTGGCATACAGGAAGGGACGGCCCTCCTTCTGGAGCAGATCCCGGGTCCTCTGACTACTACCCAGCAACAGATTTTAGGCGTCATACGAAATCATAGCACGCGCCTAGCCCGCCATATCACCTCAATCCTCGACCTCTCCAAGATGGAAGCCGACATGCTAGAGTATGTATGCGTACCGCGCAATCCGACTGTGCTGCTGGAGCGAGGTGTCGAGGCGGTGCAGCTCATGGCACAAAAGAAGCGGCTACATATCGAGGTGCTGTGCACCTCCCCCGTGCCCGACCTCTGCATAGACGAAGGGCGCATGCAGCAGGTGCTCGACAATTTACTGAGCAACGCGGTGAAATTCACGCCGGAAGGCGGCACCGTCAAAGTCGTGGCTAGTGTGCAGGGAGAGGGGCAGCGCTGGGTCGAAATACGGGTGTGTGATACCGGGCAAGGGATTCCTGTAGAGGACGTGACGCGGATTTTTGACAAGTTTTACCAGAGTTCCTCTCCTCGACAGGAGAGACAGCAGGGCACAGGGCTAGGGCTCACCATCGCCCGTCACATCGTGGAGGCACATGGCGGCCAGATCTGGGCCGAGAGCCGCGTGGGCGAGG
Organism: Candidatus Entotheonellaceae bacterium; assembly: GCA_048594805.1. Lineage (GTDB taxonomy): Bacteria > Tectomicrobia > Entotheonellia > Entotheonellales > Entotheonellaceae > SXND01. The sequence continues at coordinate 6,074 of JBMDXC010000335.1, forward strand.
GAGCAACCTTTGTGGTGAGGTTGCCTGTGAGCCACCGCGAAACAAACCTCATGCTGGCTAGCCCAGAATAGCGCACAACGGAGTGGAGCATGTGGCATAGGGCAGCGCGGAGCACGATCCTGGGCATCCTGCTGCATGCCGTCCTGATGCTCGCTGGCTGTGCTTCCTTGCCATCTTCCGACAAAGCCCGTGGAGCCTTTCCGCCGCAACAGGTCATGGAGGATGGTAACTATGTCAGGTTTCTGGCGGAAAACCGCCAGCGATTAGAGCACTGTGGGGATGGTGCGGGATGTGAGGTGGCACTGTTCAATCTGGGGTTCGTGCATGCGTATCCGCCGAGCCCCTACCATGATCCGGGCAAGGCTCTGCGGTACTTTGACGAGCTGATCAAAAAATATCCGCAGACACCTTGGGCCTTTCAAGGGCGGGCATGGCGCGCACTCCTCACTACCAACCTCACTTCAGAGGAGAAGCGACGCCGCTTGCAGGCTGATCTGCGCTCCAAGGACTCCACCATTCGCACGCTGCGGACGCAACTGGGCCGTTCCCGAGAGATCGATATAGAGATCGACAAAAAAGAGCGAGAGCTTTTACGCTGAGGACATCCATGGCTGGAGAAAAGATCCTCATAGTGGACGATGATCCGGGCCTCCTTATGCTCATGCGGGTACGCCTGGAGGCGGCCGGTTACCAGGTCATGCAGGCTGAGGAAGGCCGGGAGGCGCTGATGTGTGCGCAGGAAGAAGCCTGTGATCTGGCGCTCGTTGACCTCAAGATGGTGGATATGGATGGCATTACGCTATTGCAGGAGTTGCTCCGCCTGCATCCTGGACTGCCGGTCATTATCCTCACAGCTCACGGGACCATTGCCAGTGCCGTGGACGCCACGAAGAAGGGAGCCTATGACTATCTCACCAAGCCCTTTGACCCCCCAGACCTCTTACACCGCATCGAGAAAGCGCTCGAGGTACGCCAGCTCCAAGGAGAGGTGCAGTCCTTACGCACCATGGTGCAGGAGCGCTACCACTATGATAACGTGGTGGCCTCCAGCGAGAAGATGCAACAGGTGCTGCGTCAAGTAACCCAGATTGCTGCCACAGATGCGGTTGTAGCTCTCTACGGTGAGAGCGGTACGGGAAAAGAGCTGATCGCCAAGACCATCCATGCCATGAGCCCACGGTCGCGGGGCTCCTTTGTGGCGATCAACTGCGGGGCCATCCCCGAGGGGCTGTTAGAAAACGAGCTGTTCGGCCATGTCAAAGGCGCCTACACAGGAGCCGATCGCGCCAAGGATGGGCTGTTGCGGCAGGCCAATGGGGGCACCCTATTTCTCGACGAGATTGCGGAACTTGCCCCACTGTTACAGGTCAAGTTCCTACGGGTGTTGCAGGAGCACGAATTCTACCCCGTAGGCGGCGAGCACCCAACCAGAGTCGATTTCCGCCTTATTACTGCCACAAATCAGGATTTGTGGAGCGCGGTCAAAGCAGGGAAGTTTCGTGAGGATCTCTACTACCGTATCCATGTCATCCCGATTTTCCTCCCCCCACTGCGCGAGCGCGGCGAGGACATCCCTCTCCTGGCCCACCACTTCTTACAGCGCTTCAGCCATGAGATGCATAAGGCGATCCAGGGCTTCACACCGGAGGCAATGCAGTTCCTCATGCTATACGACTGGCCAGGCAATGTCCGGGAACTGGCCAATGTCCTCCAACGTGCCGTAGTCCTGGCTCCCGACGATCTGATTACTCCTGACCTTCTGCTGCTGGGCCGAGAGACGCCATGCAAATCCTGCCATAAGCTGGGATCGCTCAAAGAGGTACAAGAAGGGTCCGAACGGGCGTATCTTGTCCGGGTACTCACGGCCACGCGCGGCAATGTCTCCCGGGCTGCTGCACTGGCTGGGAGGTACCGCGCCGATTTTTATAAGCTGTTGCGTAAGCATGCCCTGAACCCAGGGACATTCAAAGGCGATAAGGCCTCGCAGTAAAGCATAGTGGTGGAGGGCCAGGGGAGGCCCTCCACCGAGGCGCCTCCTACATCCTGTCACTAATCATCATGATGATGGTGCTTCTAGTGCATATGCTTCTAACCATAGAATTTTTTCGCCAGTCCGGGCGGTAGATGGTTCCGGTACAGCACACGCTGCTCCTCCATCACCATGTAGCAGGGGTGCTTGCTCCTTCACCCCTGGCCAGGGCAGGTTGGGATAGGGAGAAGCAAGGGGGAGGGTTAGGTACTGCGGACCGCTGTAGGAATACCTCTACACTACAGTGTAGGCGTTTCCCTACACTGCAATGGGCATCCGTACGGAGCTTCAGGTTTGCGAAGGAGGGGTATCACGCCTGCTACACGATGTCTCAGAAGAACTGTCAGTCATCAGATAGCAGGCGCACAATCCACCACTCGAGGGAAAGGGCTGCGGAAGCGACAAGGCGTTCTCGACTACCAGGGTATCAGGGTACCCACAGTTTATTCGGGCCGTAGCTCGTTGATTTTGGCACGAGCAGCGTCTTTGTCGTTAAACCACTGTACATTAATCTCCGTGTACGGCTTCCATTCGTCCGGGACATCTTCTTCCGTAAAGATAGCCTCGACCGGGCACTCAGGCTCACAGGCACCGCAGTCGATGCACTCGTCCGGTTCGATGTACAGCATCCGGTCTTTGCCTTCCTCAAAATGGATGCAATCCACGGGGCAGACGTCTACGCATGCCTGGTCCATAACGTCCACACACGGTTCAGCTATCACGTAGGCCATTCTTCCACTCCTCCGTCTCTGCCAGGTCTTGGCAACTTACAAGGCCGTTGGCTATGCAGTGTGTTGAGCAGCCCGGCCATCGGGCCGCATAAAGATACCTTACCCGCCTCAGGTCTGGCAAGCGCCCGTACATCCTCAGGCGTCCGAGATGTGCTGATACAGTTGATGCCCTTCACAGGATTAGGCTGGCTGGAGAGTCGCCAGCAGACCTGCCTCATCAAGCTGCTGCTGCTCCCCGGAGGCAAGATGTTTCAGGGTATACATCCCTTGCGTCACCTCATCGGGGCCAATGATGAGAGCATACGGGATATGCAAAGCATCCGCATTGGCGAGTTGCCGCCCCAGCCTGGCTTGCTCAGGAGAAAGCTCTACCGTAATGCCCGCCTGACGCAAGCGTGAGGTCAGGCCAACTACGGGCGCCAGCGGCGTATCAGGTAGCGGACAGACCATCACCTGGGCTGCCATAGGAAGAGCAGGGAACATCTGCTGCTCTTCCATCAGCAGTAAAATCCGTTCCAGCCCCAGCGAAAACCCCACGGCCGGCACTTGCTTCCCACTAAACATGCCAATGAGATTATCGTAGCGTCCCCCACCGCCTAACGAGCCGCTCAAATCCTCAGAGATAACCTCGAAGATCGGCCCAGTATAATAGCTCAAACCACGGGCCAGGGCTGGGGCAATACGCAGGCGTGCCCCGGCAGGTGCGTCAGCGGTGAGCTGGCACAACGTTTCGAGATCAGCGAGCGCCTGTTGGGCCTGCGGCACTGGCAGCATGGCACGAAGGGCTTTGAGCGCCTGGGCGTTATTCTTGTCCTGCGCCACAGTGGTCAAGTCCAGCAAGTGCCGCGCGGCTTCGGGAGCAATGCCGCGCGCCACGAGTTCATCCCGGACGCCAGGAGACCCAATTTTATCCAGCTTGTCAATGGCCACCAGGGCGGTGCCCTCCAGGGCCTGGCTTATACCTGTGACTTCAATCATGCTGCGCAATACTACCCGATGGTTGAGGGCGATGCTCACATTGCGAAAACCCAAGTCCACCAGTACCTCACTGATGGCATTGACCACCTCTGTTTCAGCAAGCAAGGAGGTGGTGCCAGTGATGTCCACATCACACTGATAAAACTCTCGAAAACGTCCTTTGGCGGGGCGGTCAGCCCGCCACACCGGCTGGATCTGGTAGCGCTTGAAGAAGCGGGGTAACTGGTGGCCGTATTGTGCTACCACACGTGCCAGTGGTACGGTGAGGTCGTAACGCAGGCCAAGTTCTGCGAGATCGGCGATGGTTATCTTGTCTTGCGTCAGGATCCGACTCAGCCTCTCGCCACGGTGCAGGACACGGTACAGCAACTGGTCGCCCTCATCACCATACTTACCGAGGAGGGTTGAGAGGTGTTCCATGGTCGGTGTTTCCAAAGGCAAAAAACCGTAGCGCTGGAACACGCTCTCTACTTTCCCAAGCACATAACGACGTTTCACAACCGCGTCCGGTAAGTAATCCCGCATGCCGCTCGGCGGTTTGGTGCTGACCATGTCATTCCTCTCCCCGGCAAAAAACGATGTCATCTCCTGTGGCAGTCGCTTGCATCCTTAGTATGCGCGGTTGTGCGGCGCTCGACAAGGGGGCAGCTCGTGCCGTAGAGCCCAGAGCTTTCCCCCTCCTTACCATATGCTTGGGAGTGTATCGCCTTCTGGTTTAGGCAGTTCCTCAATCGCTACGCGGGTCGTACCCACAGGCACCCGCATGCGAAAGAGCGCTGGGGCCACGCCGGCATTGAGCTGGGCTTCTTTATATTGCCATATCACACGGCGCCCCACCGTGGGTTGCACCAGCGTAATTCGATAGGGCATCATGAACCCGTTGAAACGCTGAAACTCCTCATACCAGACCTGGAGCACGAGCTGTCCCCCGGCGTCTTCCAGCTCAAAACGCACAGGGTGCAAATCATAGGGCTCGAACCAGATCCGATACGACTGCGGCTGGGAGGGGACCTGTCCGTACCAGAGGTACAGGTTTTCGCGCCTCCGGTAGGTCAATGCTCCTGCGGACGGCAGGGTAACAAGCGGTACATCCCCCATCAAGACATATTGCAAGGTCATAGGCGTGAGCGCAATGCCAAAGAGGCGCAACAGATTCTCGGCTGAAGCAGCCCCAGTCAACAAGCGACCCTCCTGTGGGGCGTAGAGAGAGAGCTGGTGCGCGTCAGCGATCAACAGAAACAAGGGTTGGCCCACGGGCCCAATGCCCTCCAAACGGATAGCCTCAAAATCCTGCAGCACGACGACAGCATCATCGAGGATAGCGTCACGTATCGTACCCCGTAACCGCACACGTGCCAGACCTTTCAGGTTAGCCAAAGCTTGACGGCGTGCCGCCAAATGCTCCCATACTGGTGCAGCACTGGAGAGCGGAGTTGGTGGAGGGGGAAGATCCTGCCAGGGATTTGGGATACTGCGACAGCCAGCCAACCACAGCAGTAGTATGCCAAGACTAAGGGCGCTGCAGACCAGACGCGCCATGCAACGCTTCCTCCATCTGAGAACGGACGGCGCGGAGCTTCTGCTCCACTGTAGGATTGTCGGGCTTTAAGGCGAGCGATTTTTCCCACGCCTGGCGTGCGTCCCGCAAACGGCGCAAATAAAAGTAGGCATCACCAAGATGGTCTTGCATGATAGGGTCGTCGGGCACCACAGCGACAGCTCGTTCCAGCTCCGACAGCGCTTTCTCGTACCAGCCCTTTTTGAAAAAAGCCCAGCCAAGGCTATCAATAAAATAGCCATTATCAGGCTCGAGCACCAGCGCACGCTGGATCACCTCGATCGATTCGTCAAGGCGAATGCCACGTTCAGCGTACATGTATCCAAGGTAATTGAGCGCGCTGGCGTGCTTAGGATCGAGGTCGATGGTACGCTGCATCTGGGCTACAGAAGCCTCGAAATCCCCAAGTTTTTCATAGACCACTCCCAGATTAAAATGGTAGGCAGCGTTGCTGTCGTCGAGCGCCACAGCTTTCTGCAAGCTGGCAGCAGCCTCGGCGTAGGCTTTGTTTTCAGATTGCGCCAGCCCCAGGTAAAACTGCGCAACAGCGTGTCCTGGGTCGAGTTCAACCGCTTGAGTGAGCGTCGCAATGGCTTGCGTCAAATTGCCCAAACGTTCATAGACATGCCCGAGGTGCAAGTATAGTTCGAGCGATTTCGGCCGTAGCGCAAGCGCGCGTTGGAGTTCGCGCAGGGCATCTTCGTAACGCTTCATCTCTTCATACGTCAGAGCCAGGTAATAGCGCAGGTCCGCGTTATTCGGCTCAACCGCTTCAACGGCCTGGAAGGTTTCGAGCGCTTTCTCCACCTCCTTCTGTTCGAGATAAATCAGGCCGAGACGCAGGCGCAGACGCAGGTTCTGTGGCTCGCTCTGGCGTAACTGTTCATACGTGCTCACCGCCTCCGCCAGGTTATCTTGCTGCAGATACACCTCGCCAAGCCGATGACGTATGGCATTATTGTGTGGATTCACCGTGAGCACGCGGCGATACAGCTCCGCAGCCTCTCCGTAGCGCTTCTGCACCTCATACACAGTCCCCAAAACGCTTAAGGCGCGCTCAAACTGCGGCTGCTGTGCTATGGCACGTTTCAGCAGGTCTTCGGCCTGCTCATAGTCACCCTTTTCGGCATACAAACGCCCCAGTTCATAAAGGCCACGGAGCGACGTCGGCTGGACCCGCAGCAGCTCCTGGAAGGCGGCAATGGCCTCTGACGGCTGGCCCGCAGCCAGATGCAGTATGCCGAGATAGATATAGCCCTCTTCAGCGAGTGGCTCCAGCTCGATGGCTTTACGGAAGGCTGCCTGTGCCTCCTCCTTCTGTTGCAAATTGGCATGCAGCTGACCCAGCACAAGGTATGCCGGCTGATACTGCGGATCCAGACGCAGCGCTTTTTGGCATGCTTGCAAGGCTGCTGGCACATCCCCGCGGCGCATCAACAGGCGCGCTAACTCCGTGTGCAGAAAGACCGTCTCCGGCTGGTCTCGGATCGCCTCACGGAGTTCGGCAATCGCCTCATCCAGCTGCTTGTCATCCGCACTGCCACGCAGGGAGGCATAGCTGCGCATGAAATGATAGTACGCCTCCCCACGCCGCAGAATGTCTTCAGGCCCAAGGACCGCCTTTTCACTGCTTGCCCCCACGTCCTGTACCGCGGCGGCACGCGACATGTGGGCCACCGCACAGCTGCTACACAGCAGCAGCAGACTCATACCGCCAAGCCATAATCCCAGACGGGACCCCACTCTACCTATCCTGGCCAATGAACCCGTGCATGTATGCATACCCCTTACCTTCTTGTTTGCCAGCCCCGCTGCCACGCTCGCCTGACTGCCTCACGCAGATCAGGATCAGCGATACTGGCTGTGCCTTCTTGCATCTGCTGTTCTTCCACCGTGGTTAGTGGTAAGGGCTCCAGTCCTTCCTCTGGAGGGGGGAGAACGGGCTGTCGGGCAGAAGACATCGCCAACGTAAAATGGAGCCTGGTAATTGCTACGTTGCCCAAGACGCTGCGAATATTTGCCAGTAACTGTGCTTGGTAAAAGGTGATTTGCTGCAGCCAGATCGCGTCGCTCACCGTGATAAACAACACGCGCGCCCGAATGCTTTCAGGCTGCGTCACTGCCGCCAACTGCGGCCCAGCAATAGCATGCCAGTGTTGGACAATCTGTCCAAGGAGCACCAGGTGGCCCAAGCCGCGCTGGCGTAAGGCCTGGGCTAAAATAGGTGCCAGCGCCTGTAAGGTGCCAGCATTAGCCGATTGACGATCCATTGTCCGTCCCCTGCGAGCGTGCATGCATGGACATCAGCGAACCTGTCTCGACCGGTCGCGAGGCATTATACAACAGCGACGCAATGGCACCCATGACTTCTTGCACAATTGCTACCGCCGTCTCCTTGGTGTCTGGCCTAGCATAATAGTGCTGTAATGCCACCGGTTTGCCGTAGTGCACAGCCACCCGGGCACGGCCATGCACGAGGGACTTGAGGTGTGGGATGATGTGCTCTGTCCCGATGATTGCGGCAGGAATCACCACTGGTCGCGCCGCGTAGATGAGCTTCCCAACCGTACGCTTGCCCTCGTGCAAACGGCCATCACGACTGCGCGTCCCTTCTGGAAATAACATCATCTTCTCTGTACGCATATGGGCGATCATGCGTCGCATCGCCTGTCGGTCATGCTGCCCACGCCGTACCGGGAATACCCCCAGGGAGGTGAGCAAGTAGCCCAGGAGGCGAGAGCGGAACAGCTCGGCTTTGGCCGGTGCCCAGATAATTTGCAGCCCCTGGGTGGCCATGACAGTATAAGGTAGAAGAACAGTATCAAAAGCTGAGATATGGTTACTCACCAAAACGACACCACCCTGGGAGGGGATGTGTTCACTCCCCTCGATGTGCACCTGGCAGCACACACGGAAAAACAGTTTAACCACTACGTAGGCTAGACGCAGCCATAAGCGCCCTATCCAGGGATGTCTCACTAAGGGATGCAGGGGTAGGGATGATTGCACAATACCATTGAGATACACGTATTTAGACAACGTCATACTTATCGAATAAGATCTGCCAATATACGCGTGAGTATAGCTGTCTCGGGCCAGATATGCAATCGAAAGAACATGCGGTGAGCTGAGAGTCTGGGCGTCTCCACTGTACCATTGACTTCACCCCCTGCTTCCCGTAGCATTTTCTTTTCGAATCCCTTTAGGATCGATACTTATGTCAAAACTCTTGAGCGCATGTCCTACAGAAGATGCCTTTGTGGCTGGGGTCAAGAAGAACATCGCGCTGACCAGGCTTTTGATTGAGGAAGGCAAAACTCCAGGGACTTTGGCCATTGTGTCTGGTTCAGCATCTGCCACAAATCTCTGGCAGAAGATTCTGGATGGAGCGAAGAGTTCTCTCAAGGCTGTCTCTGTGTTTTCCTTGCATGAGGATCTCCCCGTCAATCAGGCTTTTGGCGTTCTGCTGCTTTGGCAGCGGCTGAGAGATGCGGCCGACCGCAGGCGCGGAACCCTGGCGGCCTTTGTGTTTGGGAGTGGCACCCGCGCTACGCCTCTGACGGAAACGGACCATGCCCAAAAACCTGCCATCGTGACGCCTGTACGTGTCATTTCTGACGGGAAGGAACGATACCTCACCATGGTAGAACTGGCCTTACGTTACTTCCTGTCGGTCCAGCAGTATCTGATGAGGTCCGGCTTCGAGGGCCTTATTATCAAGTGGGGCGATGAAGTGCAGATTCCCTCTTGCGATCTCTCTGGACAAAATCCAGACCTCTTAGACAACGCCGATATTGTTCGTTTCGTTTCCATGCAAGAGATAACGACGGATAATGCCTCAAATAAAGACTGGGTGGGGGTTGATGCCAAGCAACACGTCACTGCCTTTATCCCACGGCGGCCTTTGTCTGCCATGGAAAAGCTCGCGGATCGAGGCCTTGTACAAAAACGGGATGGCAAGCTCTACGGCGGTGTCAACCTTGGCTCCGTGGCTGTCTCTTATGATCTTTTGGAGGCCCTCCTCAATGAATTCAAGGATGCCGTGAACGATAGCACAGCCAATCGCAACGATCGGCCCGCCTTAGACCCTGAATTTTTTACAGCCCTCACCATTGCTGTCAATGAAGATGAACATGAGCGTCGAGAAACCTGGCAACGGGCGATCCAAGAAAGCCGAGACGTGCAGAAACTCTCTGAAAGCATGCCCAATATCTTAGAGCGCATCCAAAGGGCCATTGGAACGCTGGCGCGGCCTTTGAAAATGGTGGCCCTGGACTTTCAAGATCAATACTGGGGCGACATCGGTCAGCATCCACAAATCTACGACTTTTACATGGCCTTAAACGAGCCAGGGCCCAAAGGCGACATCCTCCGTGCCTTAGCCGACATCTCCGATCAGCGGGATGAACACGGCAACATCATTGTCGGTGACTCATACATCAGCCAGAACATCACGGCCAAGAATTCCGTGCTCATCAACGTCACGCTCACCGGTCAAGGGCGCATTGAACATAGCGTTTTGATCGGCACCCGGGCCGGGGACATTGATATGGTGCACGGCTTTGATGTGCTGAGCACAGTCACGAGCCTGCAAGTATCCTCTAGGGGTGGGACTTACAAAGTGATATCAGACGTGCCTGTGTCCGTGGCCGCAGGGGAGCGCGTTACGACGCTCTTCATGCCTACGCACGGCACTCAACTCATGCGTGTTCATGAACATACAAACCTGCGAGACACGGCGGCCACGTACGATGTGCCGATCTTCGGGAACCCGGTGTCATTTAAAGTGGCGCACGAGGACATGGGCAGAATCACTATCGAGGCTCTGGAGCATGCCCGTGGCGCCAAGCTGCCCAGCGTCCACATACCTAGGCCATCTCTGCCAGTTCCCATGGCGTCTCAGTCAGGTATGGTGGCCAGGGGAAGAGAAACGCGCCCTGGTGCTTCCTAGGTGCTCTGCGATCCTCGAGACGCCTGCTGTTGGAGCCAGTGCAAGGCGGCTTGCAAGGCCAGCATATAACTATAGGAACCAAAACCAGCCACCTGCCCTAGGGTAATATCGGCGAGATACGACTGCCGTCGAAATGGCTCGCGGCGGTAGATATTGGAGAGATGCACTTCAATCACGGGCAGACCTACCGCTAGAATCGCATCACGGATAGCGATGCTGGTATGCGTGTACGCCCCAGGATTGATGATCAGTAGAGCGGCCTGTGGACCCTGTTGCTGAATACAATCGACCAACGCACCCTCATGATTAGACTGAAAAGTCTCCAATTCATACCCTGCAGCCATGGCACGCTGCCGCAGTTCATGATCAATCTCTGCAAGCGAGGTCTGGCCGTAGACCTGTGGTTCGCGTGTGCCAAGGAGATTGAGATTCGGACCATGCATCACAAGAATACGAGCCATTGCCTCTCTTCATCTCTGACGCGCTAGGGGCGCTCGCGCTGCAAACGCCGACGTTGCAGATAGCGCAACCACAGTTCAAGTTGCGCTGCAATCTGGTGCTCTTGACGACGTGTCACCGGCGTGGCTCTCTCGCCTGCCCCGTCAGGGGCAGCACGTTGCGCCGCAGGATTGGGCTCAGTCCGTCCACATGCCAGCTCCTGTTCTATGGTGCGCAGACGCTCCTGGAGCTGATGATTGCCTGGCTGCTCTTGGGCTAAACGGCGGTAGATAGCCAGGGCGCGTTCTCCAAACCCTTGCTTGAGATAGAGACGCGCCAGCGTTTCGGTATAAATGCCAGCCACAGCGTCATGTGGTTGAGACGCATAGGCTTCCGCTTCAGCCATATCGCCTCCTTGCAGTTTGCACGTCCCCTGCTAGGCATACTCAGCGAGGAGCGTCTGCAGCGCCTCTAGAGGCACCTGTTGATGATAGGCGACCTCACCGATATCCTTCATGAGGACGAAACGGACTATACCATTGAGGGACTTTTTGTCATGGGCCATCACCTCTAACAGGCGCTGCGGTGGCAGAGCAGTATATATTGTCGGCAATCCCAGTGCCTCGATCAATGCACACAAGCGGGAACGCACAGCAGCGCGACAAAAACCCAGACGCTCCGAGAGAATCGCCACCAGTGCCATGCCCACGGCGACCGCCTCACCATGCGAGTATTGCGTGTACATCGTGGCAGCTTCCAACGCATGCCCCAGCGTATGGCCAAAATTCAGAATGGCACGCACACCCCGTTCGGTGGGATCCTCTTGCACCACGCGTACTTTGACAGCAATAGACCGCTCAATAAGCGTGGTGAGGACGGCTTCTTCACGCTGGCGTATCGCCTCAACGTGCTCCTCAATAAATTGAAACAACTCTGGATCGCCAATCACACCGGCCTTGACGATCTCGCTTAAACCGCAGAGATATTCCCGTTCCGGGAGAGACTGCAGCAGCGTCGTATCCGTAAATACGGCCCGCGGTGGGTAGAACGCCCCGATGAGATTTTTGCCGAGCTTATGATTGACCGCGGTTTTCCCGCCGACGCTACTATCGACCATCGCCAGCAACGAGGTAGGAATCTGCACCAGAGGGATGCCACGCATATAGGTCGCGGCGACAAACCCCGCGACATCCCCAAGGACACCCCCTCCTAAGGCACAGATCACACTGTGACGATCCGCCCCACCCCGCGCCAGACGGGTAAAGAGGCGCGAAGCGCTCAACAGGGTTTTACTGCGCTCTCCCTCAGGCATCAGACAGGCCTCGACGCCAAAACCCGCGGCACGTAGACCGTCAGCCAGGGTGACGCCATAGAGCTTATACAGAAAGGGATGCGAGAAGACAAAGGCTTTGCGCCCCGGCGTCAGGGCTTTCACCTGTTCACCAACGTGGGCCAACAGCCCAGGGCCAATGTGAATGTCATATTGCTCTGTAGCAGAGCGTACAGCAATGCAGTGATATGGCGTGGATGGCATAGGCGTCTCTCTGTCTCTCTGACGTACACTCCTTACTGCGACAGCGCCGTGCGGCGGTTATCCGTCGCGTCATCTTGCCGTATGATACGTGGTGTGAGAAAAATGAGCAACTCGTCACTATCGTCCCGCTCATTGTCTTTGCGGAAGAGCCGGCCTATGATGGGTATGCTCGAGAAGCCCGGAATGCCAGATCGGTTCGACTGGATGGTCCGCCTGTACAGGCCACCGATCACGACCGTATCGCCATCCTTGACTAACATATCGGTATTGGCTTCCCGTGTAGTAATCGTCGGTATGCCGTTGACTTGCTGGGTGAAGTCCGCCTCGTTCTTTGTCGCAGTAATCTTCATACTAATAAATTCGTTGGGCGTGACGTGCGGGGTGACTTTCAAGGTAATACTCGCATCCACAAACTCGGTTCTTGTCCCTTCCGCTGACACGGTGGCAACAGGGATTTTACGCCCACTCTGGATTTGCGCCTCGGTGTTATCGAGCGTCGCAATCTTGGGACTGGAGATAATTTTGCCCCGTCCAGACGATTCCAACGCGGAGAGCTGGGCATCCAGGATTGTGCCGCCAATGCTCGCAAGCGAAAACCCGATGGCTCCACCACTCCCTGTCGCCACTGCCGCGGGGAGATCTAACAAGAAGTTCGCGGGTGCCGGAGGCGGCACGAGACCCCCACCGCCCGTGGCTGCAGGCTGACCGCCACGGATATCAATACGATTCGGGAACTTGCGATCCGTAATCTGGGAAAAGGCCAAACCAAGCTGAACACCCAGTTCACGCAAGAACGTACGTGTCGACTCCACAATACGCGCTTCGATCATCACCTGAGGCGTAGGACGGTCGAGCTTCTCGATCAATGCCAGCACAGCATCGAGACTTGCCTGGGTATCAGTGATGATCATGGTGTTGGTGCGCGCATCGATAATGATCGTCCCACGCCTGCTCAAGAGCTTTTCCAGATTCGGACGCAGGTCTTTGGCCGCCGCGTAATTGGCTGGCACAATACGTGTCACCAGGGGCTCAGCCTGAACCTCCGTGACCATGGCCTTCAAGCGCTCCTGACGTTCATTGGTGAACTTCTCCAGTGGGGCTACACGAATAATGTTACCACTACGCTCCTGTGCTAAACCGTTGATCTTGAGGATCACGTCCAATGCTTGGTCCCAGGGGACATCCGTCATACGAGTGGTAATTTTGCCCTGGACATCGCCACCGGCGATGATATTCACCTTACCGACCTCAGCGATCAGCCGCAAGATGTCGTTGATATCGGCATCTTGAAAGTCTAGCGAGATCTTCTCTCCCGTGAACGCCTGCGGCTCAGCGCTACGGTCCCCAAATGGCAGCCCCTCGTACTGCGATACTGGCGCACTGTTCTCTGGGCTCGGGACTGCAGCTGCGGGAGCCACTCCCCTGCGCACGATAGGGCTCATCTGCGCTATGCGCGGAGCCGTCGCCGCAACTAAGGATGCCGCTGGTGTCAATGGGCCTGGAGCAAGAGGTAGCGGTGACAACGTCGCAGCCGTAGGCGACCGCAAGGTCGCCGGAACTGCGGCTGCCGGAGAGGGAGGGGACGACGGCTGTAGGGCAAGACGTATAGCATCGTTGTCTTGGTGCACGTCAAACGATGCCGCAGTACGCAAATAGACTACGACTTTGACTGCCTCCTCCTGAGCGTCCGCGGGTGGGACAGCCTCAAGATGCGACACAATGCTGTCGGGATCCTGGACTACCATGGCTTTTTCTTGCCCGGGACTAAGTTGAGCCGGCTTGATGTTAAGCGTTAAACGGTGCGGGTTTTGTTGTTGTTTGACTTGCACTTGTGGCAGTGCCCCAGCCGTCTGGAAGGATACAATCGAGCCGTCGGCACGCCTATCAAACGTAATGGCAGTGATCATCGCGCTGGGGAGCTTCGCAGCTCCTAGCCCGAGTGGGCTCGTCAACACCGGTGCGGGCCTATCGACTATCCCCGCCGTTTCTGTGGAGGCAGCCGGTAGCATCTCTGTACTATGGGTCCCAGTATCAGCCAGGGTAATCAGAAGCTGACGGCCCTGGATCTCCACTGCGTGCGTGGTCATATGCTGCAGATAGACTACGAAGCGCGCAGCCTGTTCTTCAGGCACCTGTACAGCCTCAATACTGCGTACGACTCCAGCTCCAGGGAGCGGCCGTGGGAGGTCACCGAGCGTTGCTCCAGGGAAAGTGAGCACCAGGCGCGGGGGATCTTGTAATGTGAACGCTGTGTACTCAATAGCCTCAGTGATCTGGACGGTAATGCGGACATTCTCTCCCAACGTCTCTGTGGTAATACCCGTGATCGTGGCACGCCCTGGCGTACCCTGATGCGCAGCTGGCGGCGGTAACCCCGCCGGCTGCGTAACGCTACAGCCCCCGCACCACAGGGCAATCGTGAGGATGCCGATGAACACACCAGAAAGGAGGTGGGAGAGGTGCACGTGCTTATCCTTCCTTCTTGTCCTTGCGCCGCAGCGGGAGAGTAAGCGTCTTGGGGACGAGCTTGTCCTCCGAGTTCAAATACTGTTCCTCAATTACCAGGCGGTCATTCTCGATCGCGATGACTTTGCCACTGTACTTTCCCATATAGGTTTCAAGGTTAGCAAAGTAACTTTTCCCATCCGGCGCCTTAATGAGCGCCTTCCGACCAAGCTCACCCCAAACGATTCCCACAAGTTTCAAAGCAGAAAGATCAAAGCGTTCGAGAGGTCCAAGCGGTCGTTCAGGATCGGGTGGCTTGGGACGTAGCCTATCAACCAGTTCTGGCTTCACCAACGGCTCTAAGGGATCACGTCGGCCCTGGGCATCATAGCGGTAGTCCTCTGCCGATTCCTGTGGCTTCGGGACTGGTGGCGCAGGAATATTCAGCCGCTCTCGCCCGGTGCCGGGTTGTATTTGACTGTGGATACTCCCCACCTGCACACTTAGCAGCAGGCTCAAGAGCAGCACAACGGCAAGGCACCATGGACTGAGGGACCTCAGCTCCCCCAGCTCACTGTTTCCCGCCCTTTTTTGTAGATGCAGCCACTTCATTCGCCTCGGCCTCATCAAGAAAACGGAATGTCGTAGCCAGGCATTGCGTTTCCTGGCTCGTCGCCTCTATCTGAATGCCATTCACACTAATAATCCGTTCCAGATGGGCCAAGTCGTCAAAAAAGCGTCCAACCGCATGATACTGCCCTTTCACGCGCACCTGAATGGGGATTTCGGCGTAAAACTCCCTGCGCTGTTCAGGCTGGGGCTTAATGAGACTAATCTGTAGCCCGGTCCGTACTCCTACATCGGAAATCTGCCGTATCATGCCAGGAATTTCACGGCTTTCGGGCAATTCCCGTAATAAAACATACAGCTTGGCTTCCAAATCGCTCACTTGCGCCTTAAACGTATCGAGCTTGGCAGCAATACGCTTATGCTTTTCCACCGTTTGGCGTTTGGCATTGATCTTCTCTTGCAGCACCTCCATTTCTTCAATGTATGGTTGGTACAGAAAATACCAATAGAGCCCCGCCATAAGCATCACAAAGCCAGGGATAGCGAACCAGCGATATGATGCCGGGATACCTTCCAGCCGTTCCGTGAACTCCATCGTACTCCTCCGGGATCCTAAGACGTCGCTTCTTTCTTTTTTGACACGGCGATGCGTGCCACAACCGTAAAAGCGACCACTTGCCGGCCCTGCACGAGTTCAGACTTCGACTCAATGAGTTCAACCGTCCCGAACAACGGCGAACGCTCCAGGTTTTCCATAAAGGCTGCAATACCAACGTTGTCAAAGGACTTTCCACTAATCTGCAGCGTCCCGCCGATGTCCTTAATTGAACTCAGCCACATCTGGTCAGGCAGACTGTGACTGATGTCCTCGAGCAGATGCGCCGGACGACTCTGTTTGAGCTTGAGGTCCTCAATCGCTCCGACTTTTTTCTCCATTTGGGACTTTTTCGTCTCAAACTTCTGGACCTCCTTGATGATCTCTTCGAGGCGTTTGATCTCCTCCTCCACTCTCATGAGATCCTGGTGGCGCGCCGCCAGTGCGCTATTTTGCGTGGTATAGGCCCACACGCTTCCACCGACAACCGCGAGCACTGCGACAAGGGCGGCTTGGAGCTGATGACGCAGTTCAACCCGACGTCTCGCTTCACGGGCTGGGAGAAGATTAATACGAATCATCGATCATGCATCCTTCGCAAGGCCAGTCCAACGCTCACTGCTGCCACCGGCGCCATCTCCTGGAGATATTCAGGATCAAAAAACTTGTCGCTGTAGTACAGGCCCCGGAATGGATCCGCCACGCTGACTGGCAATCCTAGACGATTGCTTAAAAAACGATCTAAACCCTTGATCTTCGCGCATCCCCCACTGATGACCATACGGTCAATCACTTCATCCACCGCCGTAGTACGGAAAAACTCGAAAGAACGCTGAATCTCCTCGGCAATTTCTTCGCTGACCCCAGCCATGATGGACAAGAGGTCTTCTTGACTACGCTTATCGGTCACCCCGACGCCCAGCTTCAACGCTTCCGCCTGGTCGTAGCCCACATGCAATTCTTTCTGAATGGTGCTCGTGTAGCGGTTGCCACCGATGGCGATATCGCGCTGAAACAGCGTGTAACCAGCTTTCAAGACATTGATGTTCATGGTCGTCGCCCCAATATCGACGAGCGCCACGACGCCGACTTCGTCCGCTGTGGTCATCTCATACTCATTCTCAAGCGCAAAAACGTCGATATCCACCACCACTGGGTTGAGTCCGGCATTCGTCAAGAGATTGGTGTAGTCCCGAATTTTGGCTTTCTTGGCAGCGACAAGGAGCACGTCCATCTGATTATCCGCACGCTCGTCCTCCTCGTACACTGTCGGCAAAATCTGAAAATCAATGTTGACCTCAGAGATTTCAAAAGGAATATGTTGCTCCGCCTCTCCCTGGATCGCCTCGGTGAGCTCTTTCTCCGTCATCTGTGGGACACGGATCCGTTTGACGATCACCGATTGCCCAGAGACCGCTGTCGCGACCTCTTTGGATTTAATTTTCTCCATCCGCATGAGATTGCGGATGGCCTCAACGATAGCTTCAGCCTCGGCAATGTTCCCGTCGACAATCGCTTCCGGGCGCAAGGGCATGATACCAAAGTTGAGCAATTGGTAACCTTTACCTTTTTGCCTGAGCCGCACCACTTTGATCGAGTGCGTGCCGACATCGACACCAACTAGAAGTTTTCTTCGCATCACAAACATATGAAAATTCCTTTTTTAAGTCCGTAGATATTGCACAAAAGTTACCAAAAATTCAAGTATTTTCTTAAAAAGCGTACTGCCCGCTGATGGACGCAGCATCAGGGGGCCAACACTGGTGGCAGACCGGCCTCTGCCAAGGTCGCAGGCCCACGCCCTACCTACCGCAAAACTGATAAGGTTCCAAAAATGGCCGGCGCTTATAGCAAAGCATACCCAATTTTTTTGCAGATAGGTATTTTGCATAGGCCACCCCCTGACTTTGCAACTACCGCACTGCCTGCTACAATCTTCGGCACGTTTCTTGGACAACGTGAGAAGGGTTCAAATTTTATGCACATCATGGCATTTGGCGATATCCATGAATACCTCCATCCCTTAGCTTCGCTCGCAGAACCCCTCCAGCAAGCCGACGTGGTCCTGGTCACGGGGGACCTGACACGCTGGCGTGGCGCAGAGGCCGCCGCCAAAGTTTTGCAAGCGATTATGTTTTATAATCCCAACGTCCTGGCTCAAGTAGGCAATACGGATAGCTGGGACGTCCATCATCATCTCACCCAGCGCGGGATCAATTTGCATGGCCAGGGCCATTGTTTTGGCGAGGTCGGCATTTTTGGGGTGGGAGGCTCGAACTACACGCCATTTGCTACGCCCACGGAGTTCAGTGAGGAGGAAATCGCTGATTACCTGCGCGCCGGCTATGACATGATTAAAGAGGCACGCTACAAAATTCTCGTCGCGCACTGTCCACCGCATCAGACAGCGATTGATCGCATTTATTCCGGCTTGCATGTGGGTAGTTACAGTGTACGCAGCTTTATCGAAACCTATCAGCCAGACCTCTGCATCTCTGGCCATATTCATGAGGCGCCGGGTGAAGACACCCTTGGTCGCACACGCCTTCTCAATCCTGGGATGCTGGCCCAGGGCGGG
Source organism: Candidatus Entotheonellaceae bacterium (assembly GCA_048594805.1). Classification (GTDB taxonomy): domain Bacteria; phylum Tectomicrobia; class Entotheonellia; order Entotheonellales; family Entotheonellaceae; genus SXND01. The sequence goes on from JBMDXC010000335.1 coordinate 24,481, forward strand.
TATGTGACGGTGGCCTATACTCCTGCAGCCCTGACAGCGCACCGCGTACCAGGACACGACACCCGCCACTACAGTACGAGCCCTTTCCTGCCCTCATCACTGTGAGTGCTGGATCACAGCAAGGCAAGCGAAACTGACTATGGATAGAGGCCTCCTGCTGAGCAAAATTTTTTGGAATCTGCAGGCCAACTGGCACTTACGGCACCGCCCCACGGCGCAGTCGCTCTCGGTGCAGGATACGGTCAAGGGGCTCCAACGCTTGCTCCTGGCCGAGCAGGGGGCGCTGTTACAGCACACGCTGCAGCGGGCGTTCACGCGCTGCGTGTCACTCGAGGCGCTCAGGCGCTTGGATATTACCCTATATCAGGAAGGCATTGAGCAACGGGTATGGCGCGCCCAGGCTACCCTGATGGATGGCACAACACAGTGCTTCGGGATCATTGTAGCGCGCGCTCCAGGCGCAAGTAGCCTCTTGACGCAGCGCGATTTTTCGCACTTGCAAACCCTCCATGCACAGCAGGCACGCTACTGTGTCACCCCTTACGTATGTGGCACAGCGCCAGTGGCCGGAGGGGTCGCAGCCTACACAGTGGAGTGGCTGGAGGACTACAAGGAACTGGTTTTCGAGATCACGCTTGACGGCGGTGTCTTTCTGATCAATGCTCATGGCGCTCACCGCCGTTTCAGCCCACAGGCGTCACGCCAGATCTGGCGGCGTCTTGTCGAGACCCTCTGGTGGTATCCGCAACTGCGCGGCGTTAACATTCAGGCGGGAGATTTTGTCGGCCGGGTCCAGGCCGCTGAGCAGGTCGAACTCAAACTCACGACGGCACGGATCTTAACTCCAGAGGCCACACCAGTGGAGCACATACACGCCATGCTTGGCTGCCTGATTACGGCGAGTGGCTACCTGAGCGATGGCCAGCAACCGTTTCAGCGCCAGATGTCATGCGAAACGTTCGTATCCCGGATGCAGGCAGTGCTGCGGCGGCGTTTTGGAGACCGCGCGCCAGAGCTGGCGCAGCGGCAGTGGGTATTGTTTCAAAGCGGTGCGTTCGCCCAGCAAGAGGATTGGCTCAAAGCAGACTGTCTGCTGGCAACCTACGACCGCTGGTGCACTGACTACCCAGCAGAACTCGCCTGGCAGAAGACGTGTCAGCGCTGGCGCGATTACGCCGACGCCGTACGGGCCGGCCGGCTGCCGGCGTCATGGTGGTTCCCGGCCGCCGAGATTCCCACAGTGCTCGATCGTCTGGCGCCTCATGGTGTGCCGCCCTCCACAGGAAGAAGGGCTCAGCGGCCTGACGACGTGCCAGAGTCCGCTAGCTATGCTTGAGATCTCTCTTGATATTGGTGGCACGTGTACTGACATTCTTACTCTTCACGCTTGCTGAGACACTATGGCCACTGAACCACGCCTCCTGACCTCTGACGTCCTTGCTGCGCTCGAATACGTGCGGCGGAGCGTGCTGCGCCTGCTGATCGGGTTTGCCGTGGCCAGTGCCGTGGCGTACCCTCTGGCACCTCAGCTCCTGCACTTCCTCGCACGGCCTTTGGGGGCACCCCTCATCATGTACGCACCACTGGAAGGGTTTATGGGATACGTGACGGTGTCGATGACCACCAGCCTCTGTCTGCTGGCACCACTGCTCCTGTACGAGGTCCATCGCCTCCTCCGCGCCGTGGGTAGCCTGCCGCCACGCCTGGCCCTGTGGAGCACGGTGGCTGCCGGCAGCTTATTCGCGCTGGGTGCCGGCTTTTGTTACGTGGTCATCCTGCCAGTCACCTTGCGCTTCTTGCTAAGTTTTGGTGGAGCCAATGTCGAGGCCGGCATCTCGGTGAGTCGCTATCTCTCCATGAGCCTGGGGCTGTCGGCGGCCTGTGGAGTCACCTTTGAGCTGCCCGTGGTCGCCCTCATCTTGCACCGCCTGGGATTGATCTCCGTGCGCTTCCTCACCGAGCACCGGCGCTATGCCGTCCTCCTGGGGACGATCTTGACAGCGATTATCACACCGACACCCGACGCCTTCACCATGGGCACCCTGTTGCTGCCGTTGCTGGGCTTATACGAAATGAGCATTATGCTCATGCGCCTCGCCGAGCGGCGCCAGAAGCCACGCGTGCCGCATGTCACACCAAGGTGAGCCATGGACGCTATACAGCGCTTGAGCGAACATGAGGACGTATCCAATAGAGGCGAACGCTGTTACCCTCTGCTATCCTCTCCTGCATAGGGCTGACCCAGGTTTTGTCCAGAAACCGTGTGTCAGAACTCCAGGAAGTTGCTATAGGTATTGACTCTCCAGTGGGTTTTTGTTTTGATAGGCAAGTACGAAAGTGAGATGACTCGTACTGCACCGCCTCAGACGCCATCAGGAGCGTCTCTATAACGCAACATGATATGGAGGAAACGTCCATGGGCGCTACGGCAACAATCGATGGAGCAGAGAGCAAAAATATGCGGTTAATCGGCCACAGTGACCTGGGTGGCTTCGGCAATGGCGGTGAGGGGATGGGGTTGCAAAAGACCAAAGATGGACGCCGTATCCTGTACATTGCCCATGAATGCGCCCCCATAAACTTCTCGGTCGTAGACGTCACGGATCCGCGCAAACCGCACCTCGTGACCCAGACCAGGCTGCCGCACGCTCAGGTGCGGTCGAATTCCCTCGACCTCGTGGGGGACACGCTGGCTGTGGCGTATCAGACCCAGCAACCCGGGCTCCAACCGGCGGGCGTGGAGCTATTCGACGTCAGCGACCCCGCCCAACCGCGCTCGATCTCCTTCTTCGACCGCTCTGGACCGCACTCCCAGGGCGCCCACTTCGTGTGGTTCGTGGATGGCGAATACATGCACATCAGTAGCGGTGCGCCCGATTTTGTCCCTACCTCCCCCAAAGACCATCAATTCTATACTATCGTCGATGTGCGTAACCCCAGCAAGCCTGAAGAAGTGGGACGCTGGTGGCTGCCTGGAACCCGGCAAGGCGACGACGTGCCACCACCCATACGTCATAAGCGGCTCGATGCTGGCTTCCGCACGCACAACATCAACGTGTACCCCGAGCGGCCCGACCGTGCCTATGCGGCCTATATCGATGGCGGCATCATCATTCTTGACATTGCTGACAAAGCGCACCCCAAGATGATCAGCCGTCTCGATTATCATCCGCCGATGACGGGCTTCACCCATACTGTGCTCCCCCTGTTCTCGCGCGGCTTATTGATGGTCACCGATGAAGCCACACGCCCGAAGGGCGAAGATTGGCCGAAGCTCACCTGGGTGGTAGATGCCAGCGAAGAGACCAATCCGGTCATCATTGGCTCTCTGCCGCTGCCCCCTATTGAAAAATTCGCCCAGCGCACGGCCCGTTTCGGTGCCCACAACATTCACGAAAACTACCCGGCGGATACCTCGTTCCGCTCCGATGATCTCATCTTTGGCGCCTTCTTCAGCATGGGCGTGCGGGTCTATGACGTCTCGAAGAACCCCTTCCATCCCGACGAGGTGGGTTACTACATCCCACCGACCCCGCCCGGGTCGCGGCTGGACGCCATTCAGATGAATGATGTTTATGTCGATGAGAATCGGCTGATCTACGGTATCGATCGCATCAGCGGGGGCGTCTATATCCTGGAGTTAACGGTCTAAGACCATGAGGTACTGCCAGCAGTCCTGCGACTCGGAATAGCCTAACCTCTTATGGCACAAAGGATGAGTCTTGGAAATATGCAGCATAAGATGTTAAGCTTGTGCCACGGATGTTTCTCGCGGGACTGGCAGCGTGTACGTCTTGCTGTCCATGTCGAACGTGCGGGCGGCTTGTCTGGAAGTGTAAGTTGTGTCGGTAGCCTCAATCGTAAGTCAATCTATCGGAGCATTTCGTGCCAGGCTCTCTACCGATCCCTCGCTAGGGGGCCTCGTGCGCCAGCAGAGCACCTTGTTGCCTGGGACTTTGCCTGACCAGGCATTGCCGGCCTTTTTGCCTCCCTGGCTCTCTACCTTGGCTTCTACCCAGGGCATTACACGCTTGACAGAGGCCCAGTGGCAGGCTCTCGACTTCCTGCGCCAGGGACGACACGTCTGCTTGACGGCTCCCACTGGGGCAGGCCGTGGTGTGGTGCGCCTCCTGGCCATGTATCAGTCGTTGGCGGTAGAGCAGCGTGGCCACGCCCTGTATATCTTTCCTTACAAGCCACGTGCCCTCGCCCAGAGCAGTGCTTTTATGATCTGGAACGCTGCCCTGGCGCTAGAACACCGTCTGAGCGTCGCCATGTACGATGGCGATACCCCTGGCACAGAACGCCGTGCTATCAAGCAAGCGTTGCCGCGTCTCGTGTTGACCACGCCTGAAATGCTGCACACGGGTATGCTGGCATACCATGGGGGATGGCGCGCCTTTTTTCAGGAGCTGCGCTACGTGGTGCTGGCTGACGTGCACCTGGCCATAGGAGCCTTCGGAGCGCACCTGGCGCATCTGCTCCGTCGTCTCCACCGTCTGGCGCATCACTATGGTGCACAACCGCAGTATCTGCTGACCTCAGCTCCTCTTGCCAATATGGAGGAGGTCGCCCACACGCTGACAGCGCAGGTGTGTACAGTCGTCACTGGCGAGGCACGTGGGACGCAGCCCCAGAGCCGGCTGTTGCTCGAGAGCCAGGACGATCCCGTGAGCCTCTGCCGTACGCTGATGGCACGCCATCAGGAGGCTGGTATAGAGCCCCTCGTCCTCGCGCCGGGTTGTCTGGTACCGCAACTACGCGATGCCGGGATTGCCCCGGTGTTCCCTCATCATACACCGGTCGCTGCCATGCGTGCTCGTACGTATCAGAGCCTCATCTGCTTCGGCCTCCCATCTGCCCTCGCCTGGCTGCACGATGCCCTCGCCTGGCTCGCGAGTGGCGCTCTGCCCAGCCTGAGTCTCCTCGTACTCCATGGCCAGACCCCGTTAGAACGTTTTATCATGCGCTATCCTGCGGTATATGAGGCTCCCTGGCGGCAGCACCTGGCGCTCTATCCCAGCAATCCCCAGCTCGCACGCTATCATCTCCACTGTGCTGCCGCAGAGCTCGGCCTAACCGCGGGGGAGCGCTATAGTGGTATCCATGGCGTTGGTGAGCTGATTCACCAATTGGCTGAGACGCAGGCGATTACGCGTCATACCACTTCCGGGACATGGGTCGCCAAGGAGCGTGGACCACACCGCCGGGCGTCTCTGCGTACCTATGAGCCGGCGGTAACGGTGGTGCATGCCCTCGACAGGCGTCCCCTGAGCCGATGGACGCCAGCACGGGCTTTCCGTGACGGTTTTGAAGGAGCTGTCTATACTGACGAGCATGGCACATGGCGTGTGGAGCGTGTCATCGCGGAGCGCCGCCGTGTGCTCGTGCACCCGACTCAGGCCGACTATGTGACGCGCGGGAGGGTCCACACCACGGTGACGGAGCGCAGTATCGCCGCCTCTGTGGCGCGAGACGCCTGGCGCCTTACGTATGGCCCCTGTATCTATACCGAAACATTAGCAGCCTACGAGCGTCTTGATCCACGGACAGGGACATACCGCAGCGTGCACATTCTGCCGCAATGCCAGCGTCAGTTTGCGACGCAAGGTGTGTGGCTGAGTGGGACAAAGGCGCTGGCGTCTGAGCAGTATCCGGTGCACGCGGCGTGGCATACTCTCGTGCATGCCGTGCTCGCTGGGCTGCCGCTGCTGCTCTGGAGTGACGCTCACACCCTGAGAGGGGGAGTCTATGAGGGCGATGCGGGTGTGGAAGCGGTGTTCAGTGATGCTCAGGCTGGCGGCAACGGCACCTGTGCATTGCTCTACCAGGCGCATGAACGCCTCTTCCGGATTGCCCTGCAAATCCTCCTCAACTGTGACTGTACCCACGGTTGCAGCCGGTGCGTGGCTATGCAGCGGTGTGATACCTGTGAGAGTGAGGGTCGCTTGCCGCGCCAGGCGGGCATTCACCTCCTCCAAAGGCTGGTGGCTGAGGCGGTCCCCACCTTCGCCAGTGTGGCTGAAGACGTCGTACCTCAGCCCATCCGGACGGCACGCCATGTCTATCTCGTGCTGAGCACACAGAAAAGCGCTGAGGACGTTGGGGGATGGCAGCACAAACACCTCCTTGGCCTCGGCGTGGCAGTAACGTATGACACACGAGAGGCACGGTATAATGTGTACACAGCGGAGACTGTGGCCGCTTTGCTCGCCAGTTTGCGTGAAGCGGACCTGGTGATTGGCTTCAACACGCGCGATTTTGACTATCAGGTGCTGCAACCCTATACCGATGTGCCCCTGGCGACGCTGCCAACGCTAGCCGTGCTCGATGAGGTGCAACGCACACTTGGTTTTCGTCTCAGCCTCAGACATCTTGTCAAAGAAACGTTGGGGGTTGAGCGCCCCGATGACAGTCTCCGCACGCTGCAGTGGTATCAGGAAGGGCAGAGGGAGCGCATTGTGCAGCAGGGCCGTCGTGATCTAGAACTCCTGCGTGCACTCGTGCGCTACGGGACTGGCACTGGGACAGTCTTTTATCGTGACCAAGCCGGTGTACGTACTGCTGTACCGGTACACTGGCAACGCTTCTATAAGTATGGATAATCAGGATAATCAACAATTTAGCGCCATCTTCCGGGATATCGCCAGTCTGCTCGAGTTGCAGGGGGATGACCCGTATCGCATCCGCGCCTACCGGCGTGCGGCACAGACGCTCGCGTCGCTGAGCGAACCGCTACGCACGATTGCACGTCGCGGTGCCCTCGAGACATTACCTGGCATTGGCAAGACGCTGTCCAGAGAAATCCAGGAGCTCCTTGAGACGGGGCGCCTACGCTACTATGAGTATCTCATCACGACCGTACCAGAAGGGCTCTTAGCGCTCTTACGTCTGCACAGTCTCTCGCCGGAGCAGGTGCGGCTCTTGTGGCGGACCCATGACATTACGTCAATGCAGCAACTGGCACAGGGCTTCTACGCCGAGCGCTTGCCTTTTGATACCGCAACAGTGGGGACGCTTGGCCAGGAAATTGCTGCCTGGGAACGCGCCCAACATCGCATGCTTCTCGGGGTTGCTTTGCCACGGGCCGACATCCTCCTCGAGCGACTGGCCAGACTACCTCTGGTCGAACAGGTGAGTCTGGTAGGGAGTCTGCGCCGTGGCGCTGCCATGGTGGGCGATATCAACATCGTCATCGCTTCATCTGAGCCGCCGCGCTTGATGCATCTCTGTAATCAGCAGCCAGAAATTCGCCAGGTGATCGAAACAGGACCAACGTCCACGGTCGTCGTCACCTCCGAAGGGTTACGGGTGTCGCTCATCGCCGTCCTCCCTCAGCAATTTGCCAGTGCCCTGCATTATTACACGGGTTCGACTGCCCACCTCACCGCACTACGCCGTCTCGCGCACCGCCAGGGGCTGGACTTGACGCAGTATGGCGTGTTGCAACGTGAGCGTGGCCAATACCTCGCCATAGACACGGAAGAGGACATCTATACGCACCTAGGGCTGCCCTGGATTGCGCCTGAACTCCGTGAGGACAGTGGCGAAATCGAGGTAGCGGAGGCCGGCCACCTCCCAGACCTGGTGACGCTGGAGGACATCCGCGGCGATTTGCATGTCCAGAGCGATTGGGGAAACGGGGCGCATAGCCTGGAAGCCATTGCCCAGATGGGCCAGCGTCTAGGGTATCAGTACGTGGCTATTTGTGACTACGCCACCACGGCTACCACGGACCGGGGCCTGACGCCGGTCAAGCTAGCGGCACAGATTGCCGCTATTCGGCGCTTGAATACAACCTTGCCAGAGACCTTTCGCTTGTTGACTGGCATTGAACTCGAAATTGCTGCGGACGGTGAAGTGGACTTTGACACCGGGCTCTTACAGGAGCTGGATGTCGTCATCGCCGCAGCGCATACAGGGCTCAAGGAACCGCGCAATAAGCTCACCAGGCGCCTCTGTAAGGCCATGGAACACCCGTTAGTCGATATTCTGGCCCATCCCACCGGTCGTATGTTGGGACGCGAGATGCTGCCATCCATCGCCATGGAAGCAGTGCTGGAAACGGCGGTGGAAACGGGGACGTATCTCGAGCTGAACAGCCACGTGTTGCGCCTCGATCTCCCAGATACCTATGTGCGGCAGGCGCGGGACTTGGGCGTCACGCTCGCCTTGGGTTCCGAAGCTCAGCATATTCAAGAGATGCGTACCATGCGTCTGGGCGTGCTCACCGCCCGCCGTGGCTGGCTGGCCCCGGATCAGCTCCTCAACACCCTCCCCTATCATGGATTGCTACGGCGTTTGCACGACTGGGGTGTGTCGAATGTCACGTGAACAGGGCACACTCTATATCGGCACGAGTGGCTGGGCGCACCGTGACTGGGTGGGTGTTTTATATGCACACGACCTGTCACCACCAGACTATCTCTCGACCTATGCCCAACAGTTCAATACCGTAGAAATCGAACACACCTTTTTTGCCATGCCCACCAGACAAACGGTGCAGTCCTGGCAGCGCCGTACTCCAGAGGGGTTTGTCTTTAGCCCATGCCTGCCGCGGCGTATTACTCACCAACAACGCTTGCGTGACACGCAGAGCCTCCTGGAGGATTTCATAGAAACCATGGGCGAGCTGCGCGACAAGTTAGGCCCTATCCTCGTCCAACTGCCGGAGGATTTTCGCAGTATTGAGCAGGAGTCGCTGGAGGCATTCTTAGCGACTCTCCCGCAGCAGGTACAATTCGCCGTAGAATTTCGCCACGGCAGCTGGGTGAAAGACACGACTTTTACCTTGCTGGAGCAACACCAGGTGGCCTGGGTGATCGTTGACGCCCCTTTCCTGCCGCCTGTGCCGCGTGTCACCGCGAACTTTGCCTATGTCCGCTGGCATGGACGTCCTGGGTATCAGACGCGGCGCCAGATGGAGCCGGCCGCAGCATTACGTCGCTGGGTACCAATGCTGCACCAACTCGAACGTCAAGCGCAGCCTGTCTATGGCTACGTCCATAACCAGTTCTCGGGCTATGCACCTCGTGACTGTCAGACATTACTGGCGCTTTTAGGCTATGGATGACCACAGCGCTACGTGCTATCGTTGGGAACGAGAAAGGAGGCAGAGCATGGACATGGAAAAGCTCCAACCGGGGCTAAGCGCTGAAATTACCACGGTGGTCGATGAGAGTCTGGTGGTGCAACATATGGGTGGCGACGGGGTCTTGTCGACGCCTTCTATGATTGGCCTCATGGAGCGGGCTGGCATTCAGGCTGTGCAATCGATCTTACCGGAGGGTTATACGACGGTTGGATTTGAAGTGCATGTCAAGCACTTCGCGCCTACTGCTAAGGGCAAAAAAGTGACGGTACGTGCCGAACTGCTCGAAGTTGATGGCCGCAAGTTGCGCTTTAGGGTAGAAGCGCATGACGAAGACAAAAAGGTCGGCGATGGGACGCACCGACGCGCCCTGGTGCAAATCCAATCTGGCAGGTAATGGACAACGGTATGGTGGAATATATCAGGCAGATTTTACAGACCTATCCACGCCGTGAGCTCTCAGCCCCGGGGCGTCGCCTAGCAGCGGTCCTCGTGCCATTGTACCAGCACAACGGCGACTACGGCGTGATCTTTACCCAGCGTTCCGACACGGTGTATCATCACCGTGGCCAGATTTCCTTCCCTGGGGGAGGGCATGAAGAGCACGATGCATCCTTGCAGCACACCGCCCTGCGCGAGAGCGCGGAGGAGATTGGTCTGCAGCCGGCGCATGTACAGGTGCTCGGTCAGCTGGATGATCTACTGACCACGGGCAGTAATTATCTGGTGCGCCCCTTTGTCGGGACGCTGCCTTATCCCTATCCCTTTGTCCTCGACTGCCGCGAAACCACCTCGATCATCGAGGTACCACTCACCTGGCTACGGCGACACAATCCTCCGAGCCAGGAATACCGCCACCATGCAGGACGCCTGGTGCAGAGCTTCTTTTTCGACTATAGCGGGCATGTCATTTGGGGTGCTACGGCCAAGATCGTTAAACAGTTTCTCGACTTGCTCGGTTCACTTCCAGAATAGCATACACCAGCCCCAGTAGCCTATGCTACTGGGGCCGTATCATACGCGTGCCGTCGTTAACGTTTGGCCACTTTTGCTGCCTGGAGACCTTTCGGCCCTTGGGTGACCTCGAATTCGACTTCTTGCCCTTCGTCGAGAGATTTAAATCCCTCGCCTTCAATGACCGAAAAGTGCACGAAGACGTCTTCCCCACCCGGCTGTTCGATGAAACCGTAGCCCTTCCGATCATTAAACCACTTGACCTTCCCTACCGCCATGTCCCTCCTCCTTCATAACCGGGCGTCGACAATGCGTATGTCTTCGCCCACTCCGGATCATCGTAGCATCGCGAGCGAGTGGCAGACGACATCCCTACTGGTGCCAAAAGAAAGCCGCGAAAGCGACGGCACTGGCCTTCGCTGGCCATGCGGCGACACCTTCACAAACGCCGTCCCCACGTCTAATTGACTTTGTACCAGAGAGACAGGCAGCGGTCAAGAAAAATCTTATCTTTTTCCTTTGATGTTGGTACTTTTTTTACCCATGCATGACAAATTGTTGGATTAAATCCGGCAGATGCTGCGAAAATGTTGATTTGGCGACGACCCGATCTGCCCCAGCCTGTAGTGCCTGCTGCTGTGTCTCGACAGCCACATGCGCTCCAAACGCTAAAATAGCAATAGGTACGCCACTGTCTGTAGCCCGGATGGCCTTGATCACGGCGACCGCATCATCCGTCCGTATGGTCAGATCCACGACGACCAGCACTGGCGTCGCTGCTGCTTTGACATATGCTTGTATGGCGGCACGCTGCGTCAGCACCTGTGCCGTCAGTCCGAGATGCTTGAGCGTGGTCTGAATCTTTGCCAGAAAAAACAGATCGTCCACGACGACTAGGACACTGGGCGGTTCCATGGTAATGTATCTCCTCTTGACAATGGGTCTATATCGTTGTGAAAAATAAGGCAAATGTGCATGCTGTGTGTGGAGATCACGTGCGTGGTGTTGTCGCGGGTGTCCTGTTATACTCCACAGCATGTGTGCCATGTTTGTGCCGTTGGACGAAAGAAAGGTCCGATCATGCCACCGCATGCCCCGGTCTCAGGCCAGCGCTATGTGCGTTTTACCGATCATCTGCGTCGTATGTTTGGCTGCCGCGTGCACAAAGTTTCCATCGACGCGGGTTTCACCTGCCCGAACCGCGATGGCACCGTGGCCATGGGCGGCTGTATCTACTGTAACAATACCAGCTTCAGTCCAGGGAATCGGCGGCTGTCTGTGACTGCGCAGATCGAGCAAGGCAAGCGCTTTTTGCAGCAACGCTATGGAGCGCAAAAATTCATTGCCTACTTTCAAGCCTACAGCAATACCTATGGTGACGTACAGAGACTCCAGCGCCTCTATGACGAAGCGCTGGCCTGTGAGGACATCGTTGGCCTGGCCATTGGCACACGCCCCGACTGTGTGCCTGAGGCAGTACTGGCTCTCTTAGCAGACTATGCCAGGCGCACATATTTATGGCTCGAATTAGGGCTAGAATCTGGGTACGATCACACGCTCACCTTGCTGAATCGCGGCCATACCGTGGCGGCCTTTGATGATGCAGTACGGCGGGCGCAACAACACCATCTGCGGCTCTGTACTCACGTCATTCTCGGGCTCCCTGGGGAGTCACCGGCCGACATGCTGGCAACCGTACGTTATCTCGCAGCCCTCGGCCTCGACGCCATCAAGCTGCACCACCTGCACGTCGTACGTCACACCGTGCTTGAAAAGCTGTATCATCAGGGGATAGTGCCGCTCCTCAGCCTAGAGGACTATGCCTCACTCGTGGTCGATTGCCTGGAGGTCCTGCCTCCACAGATGATCATCATGCGTCTGATGGGTGACGCCCCCCGGACCATGCTCGTGGCGCCTACCTGGTCGCTGGACAAGCGCGCAGCATCACAGCGTATCGAACAGGAGTTGGAGCGCCGTGATACCTATCAGGGTCGGCGGTATATAGTATAGCCGGTATCCCTGCCTAGGGCTGTACGAGGCCCAGGAGTGGCTCGACGCCCACGATCTGCCAGTCCCCAGCCTGGCGTTGCAGCAGAAAGCGCAAGCCCTGTTTCCAGAACAGGTGAAATTTTTCGAAGACGATTGCCTCATGATCCCCCTGCATCTCAGTCCGCACGAAGCTGCGGTAAGGTGTGAACGCTGGCGCGGTGGCAGTAGCCGCCACCCGCAGGCGCATCTGCTCGCGCAACACACCGTGCGTGAGCCGTTCCATATCGGTGACATTGCCCTGGTACAACGCACTATAGTAACTTTGCACGGCACGAGTCGGGGTGGACAGATCAAAAAACGGTTGTTCGGCATGCACGGCAAAGCGGGTCCAATGGCGGTGCACGGTGTGCTGCAACACCATATCGGCAATCTGCCCCAGATATGGCGCCAACGCCGCCCCGCCCAGGGTGAGGGCTATGATGCTCAGCCAGATAGCCCCCAACACACGCAGAAACCTGAGACGGGCATCAGGCTGTGGCACATTCGGCTCCTGATGCATCCCTCTCAATCCCACCCTGTAGTGGCGCCACCATCCCACAGACATTGGCGTTTAGCGCAGACGATCTTGCAGGTCACGTGTGTACTCCTCGGCTCGAAGGCGCCAGATCTCTTCATCCGGCACATCCTGCGCGGCCTCAATATACTGCTGCCACACCCGCACACCTTCTGCTGAGCCCATGCGTTGATACACCATGCCCAGGTTATACAGCGCTGCAGTATAGCCAGGACGCTGCTGTATGGCCGATTTATAGGCATTAATGGCGCAATCAAGTTCATAGTAGTTCAATGAGCCATCGGCCTCGAGACCACGTAGGGCATGCGCATTGCCACGGTTGAAGTGGGCCTCTGGGTATGTCGCACGACTCTCGAGGGCGCAATCGAAGGCCCGGATGGCTTCCTGATAGCGTTCCTGACGCAGCAAAACCGTGCCCCGGGTATAGTGCGCCTCTGCCCAATCTGGGGCGTGGTCCACGACCTTGTCGAGGTATTCCAGGGCGGCTTTCGGGTCATCCTGACGTGCCAAGAGACTCCCCAGATTATACAGGGCGAGGACGTCGTCAGGAGCCAGGGCGAGGGCCTGACGACACTGCTGTGTAGCCTCGTCCAACCGTCCTTGCTTGCCGTAGATAATCCCCATACAGGTATGCACGGCAGCCGGAGTGTCTTCAGCCTGGAGCAGAGGACTTCCCACCTGCTCGGCTTCCTGCCAGCGCCGGGCCATGAGGAGACCGTGGAGCAGTGCCAGGCGGGCCACGGTATCTGCCGGATCAGCCTGCACAGCCTGATGCAAGCGGGCCAGTTCTGTATCGTCCATGCCTTCCCCTTCAGCTCGCACATATGCGCTCTCGCCATGAGATCTCAACCCTAGATATGCAACCGGGCACGCAGAGGCTTGAACGCCCTGCGCATATGCCAGCGCCAGGTGCGCCAGTACCCATACAGGTGCGCCAGCCACAGCAGACGCGTGGCTGAAAAACGCCCGGCACTGTAGAGTGCGCACACCTGTGGCAGCCGTTCCCACCACCCCATACGGGCCAGGTCCATGGCGCGCAGCACCATCGGCATATAGGGTAGGCGACGCGCCCGGTTGAGGTCCACGAGGGACACCTGCCGATGGCCCGGGGTGCCCGTCAATAACAGATTGGAAGTCACCATATCCCGATGCCACAGACCGCTGTCATGCATCCGGCGCAGGTATGCCGCTACCAGACGTACCACATCCTCCAGGCCAGCAGGACCATCGGGCAAAGTTGCGCTGTACTCCTGAAGCGTGATCACCTCTGTCAGGGCCGCTGTGACATAGACATTGTACTGCACAAAACCCCAACGCCGTTCTTCAAGCACACCCAGAGGTAGGGGGGTACACAACCCATGGGCCAGGAGATGGCAGGCAGTGCGGTAGGCTTTCATCGCCCGTGAGCGCTTGAGAGGGCTCGACAGGTAATGCTGGACACCGCGCCAGCCAAAACACTTCACCACTACGCACGTCCACGGCAAGTCCACCTGCGATGGTAAACGGACTTCACGTACGACATTGGGACGTTCCCGATACACGCGCAAGTCAGGTTCATCTGGCAAAGGCTCACGCCGCAGCATGGCCTGCAAAAACGGCACGAGTTGCGGATGCCCGAAGCCACGCACACGTCCGGACTGGAATGGTTGTGGAATGTAGGGCAGTGGGATCGGCAAGGATGGGGCCAACGTCCATACTCCAGGGCGGCTCAGAGCGGATCACGCCACAAAATCAGAGCGTCTTCGGTGGGCCGCACATAGTATTTCGGGCGTGTGCCTACCGGGGCGAAGTGTAGACCATAGTAGAGCTGTTGCGCCGGGGTATTGGAGACGCGGACCTCAAGGGTCGCCCGCGTGCAACCTGCGGCACGCGCCTCATCCATGGCCTGGGACAGCATTTGCCTGGCGATGCCCCGCTGCCGCCAGGCTGGAGCCACGGCGAGCAGAATCACGTGCATTTCGTCTAAGACGACGCGGTATCCTATATAGCCCACAATGGGGCCATTGGCCGCCCCAACGTGGGCCACGAGCATATGCGACGTGGGCTCATTCCGGAGTTCAGAAGCAAACATGGCTTCGGTCCAGGGCATGGTAAAGGACTGCTGTTCGATGGCGAGCACCACTGCAATATCCTCTGGCTGCATAGATGCCAACTGGACTTCAACGCGCTTGGGTCTCGCACTCCGTTTCACACCAGACTCCTACTGGGAAAACGTTCGAGCGTCCAACTGTCGGTATCGAGGATATAGTACTCGTCCTTCAGTTGGTGCAGGGAGTAAACCGTGCTCGTCGCCGTATGCGCTTCTCGGAAGAAATGGGCATGCCCGCATAGCATCAGACGAGGCTGGACCACGTCCAGGATGGTCCGAATGGCCGGGACCCCGTGGTCTGGCTCACGACCATAGCCCAACCCGGCAGGGCAGCCGTGCGCGAGGAACACATCAATACGGCGCAGGGGGAGACACTTTTCCACGTCAGCACGCCCAAAGAAGGCCAGGCTTTCGAGAGGACGCTGCGACTTGGGGTTGAGATCGTAGTAGAGGTCATCGAACGCCCCATTGAGCCCCGCAATGCGGATGTGTTCGGTGCCGTGCGAGAGCGTAAGGACTTCGCCAGTCTTGATGTGATGGAAGTGCTGCAGTGGGCGCTCGCCGGTCTCCACCTGTCGCACCACATCCGGCCAATCATTGTTGCCATAAATCCAGTGCACCGGCCGGGCAAAGGAACGGTAATGACACATGTCACCGACTTGCAGAAAGGCATGCACATCCAGCGTTGCCGTTAAGTGGACGGCAAAGTCAATACACATTTTGTCACTGCCCGGCAGATAGCCATGAATATCCCCCAGAACCCCCAACCGCATCTCGCCTCTTCTCCCTGCCCCCACGGCAACGCAGCTCCCCGGACACAGCCTGTTGCCGCACTTGACATTTACCCCCCTGTGTGGCACAATGCCTTAGTACTTAAAGTCAATAAGTCTTTGACCTGTAAGGCATATTTCCTCTTATCAAAGGCATCGTTTCGTAACCTGGCGTCGCTTACTCCTGAGCAAGCCTGCGCCCCAGCCGTGAGATACTCTAGTCCAACGACAGGAGCTCTGGATGACACCACACCATAATAACGAGGAAATTGCTGCACAGCAACAACGCTGGCAGACCGAGGTTGTCGAGCCAGTGCTGACACGTACTCCTGAGCGTCAGGCAGACTTCACGACGTCATCGGGGCTCACCCTCAAACGGCTGTATACGCCATGCGACAGCCCGGATGCTGACTATCTGGAGCAGAGTAATTTCCCTGGGCAGTTCCCCTTCACGCGCGGTGTGCATCCTACCATGTATCGAGGGCGTCTGTGGACGATGCGGCAGTATGCCGGTTTTGGCACTGCGGAGGTCTCGAATCAGCGCTACAAATTTCTCCTGGAGCATGGTCAGAAAGGTTTAAGTGTGGCCTTTGATCTGCCGACCCAGATGGGGTATGACTCGGATCATCCCATGGCGGCAGGTGAGGTGGGCAAAGTTGGGGTTGCCATCACTTCCCTCCAGGATATGGAGACCCTGTTCAGAGACATTCCCCTGGAGCAGGTAAGCACCTCCATGACTATCAATGCCACGGCCGCGACACTCCTGGCGCTGTATATTGCGGTAGCGAAGAAACAGGGGGTGGCGCCAGCCCAGCTCACGGGCACGATTCAGAACGATATTTTGAAAGAGTACATGGCGCGCGGCACGTATATTTATCCTCCGAAACCCTCGATGCGCCTGATTACTGACGTCTTTGCCTATGCTGCCAAGGAGATGCCGCACTGGAATACGATCAGTATCAGTGGCTATCACATCCGTGAAGCCGGCGCAACGGCGGTGCAAGAGGTGGCTTTCACATTGGCCGATGGCATCGCATACGTCGAGGCGGCGCTTGCAGCGGGGCTGGACGTCAACGAGTTTGGCACGCAGCTGTCATTTTTTTTCAATGTGCACAACCATTTTTTGGAGGAAATCGCGAAATTCCGGGCGGCGCGTCGGTTGTGGGCTCGGATTATGCGTGAGCGCTTCCAGGCGACGGCGCCACGGGCGCAGATGCTGCGCTTCCATGCGCAAACGGCGGGGAGCACGTTGACGGCACAGCAGCCGGATAATAACATCGTGCGGGTGGCGCTGCAGGCCATGGCTGCGGTCCTCGGTGGTGCCCAATCGCTGCATACGAATTCCCGCGACGAAGCCTTAGCTTTACCTACCGAAGAATCCGTCCAGATTGCGCTGCGCACACAGCAAATCATCGCCCATGAGACGGGGGTAGCCAACAGTGTCGACCCGTGTGGCGGTGCCTATGCTATTGAGGCCTTGACGAAAGCCATCGAGGAGCGTGCCCAGGCGTACCTTGACCAGATCGACGCCATGGGTGGTGCGGTCAGGGCTATTGAACTCGGCTTTCCCCAGGGTGAAATTCAGCAGAGTGCCTATCAGTATCAGCAAGAGATTGAAGCGCGTTCGCGGATCGTCGTGGGCATGAATGCGTATACGATTGAGGACGAGTCAGTGCCACCTCTGTTGCGTATCGATCCCGACCTCGAGCGGCAGCAAGTGGCCCGCGTGCAGGCGCTGCGCGCACAGCGCAACAACGCGCAGGTCCAGACTGTGCTGCAGCGTCTGGAGTCTGCCGCACGCGGCAGTGAGAATCTTATGCCGCTACTCATTGCGGCGGTGGAGTGTTATGCCACACTCGGGGAGATTGCCGATACCCTGCGTGCGGTGTTCGGCGAACATCAGGAACAGATTGTCCTGATGGGGACATAAGCGCTTATGCCTCGCAAGGGGAGCCCAATGTCATGAAGTGCCCAAAGTGTAATTACGTCAGCCATGATTACCTTGATGCCTGTCGCAAGTGCGGCATTGATCTGGTGATTTTCAAGCAAGATATTGGGCTGTTGGTGCTCCAACCTGGCGTGCTTGACCTGAGTCTTGTGCTGGGTGGGGCAGGAGCTGACGACCTCTTCGAGAGCGTCGAAGAGGGGGTCACCATGCATGCCAGTGACGACGACGATTTCGATATTAGTCTCGATGACTACACTGAGCCTGCGGGCATACGGCGTGCCCCGGCAGGGGCACCACGCTCTGGCCGACCGGAGACTGAGCCGGACCTTGCTGGCATGGACCACTTGACGCTGGAACTCGACGCGTCAGATCTTCCACCCGAAATGACAACCCGCCTGCGAGCGGCACAGGTGATTGCTGATGAACCTCCAACAACTCCTACGCAGCCACCGATAGAGCCAGGGGCGACCACGCTGCCTGGACATGTCACCCTCGAAATAGATCTTGAAAATATTTCGAGCGATCTCCCAACCGCCATGCTCCAGAATATCGTGCCGTTCGAACCCCCACTGCTCCAGAATGTGCCCGAATCATCAGCAACGCAGGATGTCCCACCTTTGCCGCTTGACGTGAGTCACATTGACTTGGCGCACCGCACACCTGCCGATACGCCTGAGGCCAAGGGTATCGACGAGGCGGAGGCTGAGCACATTGACGAAGCCGTCAGTGTGGCCGACTTCTCGGGAGCTCTAGCGTCGTTGCCTCTGCAGGACGTCGTGCTCGCTGAAGATACCCCAATAGCATCAGCGGAGGCCGAACCCGAGGTTGTCGACCCTACCCTGCCGACCGTCAAGTTGCTCGATGCCACGACGGCGTTGGCCCAAACCGATGCTGCAGGGCCCTCTGCCCCGGAAGAGACAGGGGAGGCTACGGACCTGGTTGGCGATAGCGTTGCGCTGTCCGTGGATGACTCCGTATTATCTCGCGCATGCAATGAGGCGTCAGGAAGCGATATGGCAGATGGCATCGAGCCTACTATGACCATCCTCGATAAGCCGCCGGAGGAAATGGGGCTTCCCCCATCTTTTGAGTCTGAGATCTCGACGCTTTCAGAAGCCGAAGTAACGCTGTTGGATGGCCTTGTGCCTACGCACGATGAGGCATCCCTCATGTTTGCGGACGAGGCCATGCCCTGTCCACCGTCGGCCGGTGCATGGACGTCCACTGCTGCGGAGACTCCGCCCGAAGGACTGCTGACCTCTTCAGACATGTTTGCGTTAGAAAACTTAGAAGACCCTGCGCCTCCGGAACACCTCACCTTGGAGCTGGTTCCACCCGCACTGCCGGAAGATGCTCCACATACGCCACTCACCGACGCCCCTGAAATCCCTGAGCCGTGCACCAGCGCTGGCACAGAGCCTGGAGAGGCTGTCTCTGGCGCAGACCTGGATGATATCCCCTTGCCGAGCCATCTCACCCTCGAAATGGACAGTGCCGAAATGGCCGCAGAGATTTCATCTATCATCCCGGACAATCTGCAGCTGGACAATGCGCCTGGCGATATACAGCCGAAGATGCCTCACGACGATCAGGCAGACGATGAGGAAGATTTATTACTCGATCTGGATAGTTTGGAACTGGACGACGACGAACCAGCGTAAAACGGCGCGGCGGGGTAGAATCCATGGAACGTTCGAGATGTGGCGAGGGCCGGGAGCATACGTCCCAACTGTTACCTCCGTTGCGCAAGTTGCATCAACACTTGACGGCGGAAGGCATAGAGGGGCTGCCCTGCCTGAGAGGAGCAGTGCTATGCATACGGGCGAGATTTTGTTGACGTTTGCCGGTGTCTGCATTGGTGCCAGTGTCATCATTGCCCTGCTCTTTCGTTTCTGGCCACGGTACGGTTCTGTAGCTGCGGCGGTCGAGCGCTCAGACCATCTCCTCGAGCAGATGGAGGCGCCGTCAGCACAACATTAGCGTACGGCTGTTGCTCTCGGCACACGTAAGGGAGGTCTTATGGCAGCGGTTACACACTCCAGGCACGACCTGACTGGTTTGACGCCGCACCAGATACGTCAGCGTATTCGTGCCGGCCAGTGGCGCCGTCCAACGGCTGGCCTGGCACCTGGCTATACACAGGCCAACTTGGCAGTGGTGCCGCGAGCCTTGGCGTATGATTTTCTGCTCTTCTGCCAGCGGAACCCCCAACCCTGTCCACTCCTTGAAGTGCTCGACCCTGGTGATCCTGAACCGCGGGAATTCGCACCAGGCGCCGATATCCGTACGGACATACCACGTTATCGTGTGTACCGGGATGGTGTCCTCGTTGCGGAGGTCGACGATCTCAAGTCCCACTGGCGAGACGATCTCGTCGGTTTCCTCCTCGGGTGTAGTTTTACCTTCGAACACCCCCTTATGGATGCCGGTATGCGCATACGGCACATCGAACTGGGCGTGAATGTTCCCATGTTCATTACCAATCGTCCGTGCAAACCCGCCGGTGTGTTCCATGGTCCTCTGGTAGTCAGTATGCGCCCTCTGCCAGTAGACGATGTGGTGCGCGCCGTGCAAATCACCAGCCGCTTTCCAGCCGTGCACGGAGCCCCTGTGTATGTAGGTGACCCCGCAGCTCTTGGCATTCGTGACCTGCAACGCCCCGACTTCGGCGATGCGGTCCCCGTGACCCCAGGAGAAATGCCGGTGTTTTGGGCCTGCGGCGTTACACCACAAGCAGTGATGATGCAGGCGAAACCTGTGCTAGCCCTGACGCACGCCCCTGGGCACATGTTCATCAGCGATCGACGTGATAGCACGTTGGCGATATTGTAAGATCATATTTCCCACCCACACAAGGTGCTCGTCCGGCTGCGGCAGCAGCGGCACAGCGCCTGCCCCGAATGAAGGCTTGTATGATTCCACTGCGCGATACGGTTCCTTCCATGCGTTTCCCCGCCGTGACCATCGGGCTCATCGTGGTGAACGCTTGTGTGTTTCTCTTCGAACTCGGCGTGAGCACGCGCGTACTTGACGTCGTCTTTTATCAGTGGGGCATAGTGCCGTGCACGTTTACGAGCACGTGCCAGGCCCGCATCCTCACGCCTAGTGGTTTCCGGTCTGTGTCACTGCATCCAAACTACCTCACCCTGCTATCGTCGATGTTTCTGCATGGTGGCTGGATGCACATCATAGGAAATATGTGGTCCCTCTGGATCTTTGGTGATAATGTGGAAGACCGTATGGGCCGGGCTGGTTTTCTCGGTTTTTATCTGCTCAGTGGGCTTGCCGCTGGCGTCCTGCATATTGCCTTCAATCCTTCCTCACGCATGCCTACGGTGGGTGCGAGTGGCGCCATTGCTGGCGTCATGGGCGCCTACTTGTTGCTCTTTCCCTATGCCAGAGTGCTGACGCTAGTGCCAGTTTTTATCTTCTTGCAGACGCTTGAGCTCCCGGCGGTGTTCTTCCTGGGGTTCTGGTTTTTGACCAACCTCTTGAGTGGTATTGGGTCTCTCGCCGCCCACACGGGAGCTGGTGGTGTGGCATGGTGGGCACATATTGGTGGCTTTCTGATCGGTCTCTTGTGGGCCCTCCCTCTGCGTCGCCGGGAGGCCAGACTTCATCAGTGGTATGACTATGCCGACGATGACAATAGCCGCTGGTGAGTAGAACACGTGCCACACAGCTCAACTTTTCCCCACTTTTGACCGATACGTATACACGTTACCCCTGGCTGGCTGGAAGGGAAAGGCGCGGACGTATGGGTCTCTTGGATACGTACAGAATCAATAAAGCTATTGCCGTACTGCTTACGTCCCAGGACGCGGCAAACGCCGAGACGATGCAGGCCAGGGCCACGCTCAAACGCTTCGGGCAGTCCGCTATTCCGAAGCTTATCGAAGCCCTGGGCAAGGCGCGCACACCGCATACCGTTGTGGCGTCTCTCATGACCCTCGTCCACAATGCTACTCTTCCCCTCTTTGGCGATGGTTTAGCGAGTTCCAACCCACGCATAGTCGCTGGGGTTGTGGAGGTGCTGACCCAGGCCACCACCTACGACCCGAATCGGCTGCTCGATTTTTTCACAGACCCCCGTATTGCCACATCGACGCTCGGCAAGCTGCTGAATGCCCATAAAGCGATGCTACAGCCTGAACTCTTGCTGCGGTGCCTGGATACGGCGCGGGCTGAACACCGTCCGCTGCTCTTAGGTCTGGTGCCTCAGCTCGCCACCGTGGCAACTGTGCCAGCGCTCATCCGCCGCACGACAAGTACAGATGAGGCTGTCCGTCTGGCTATGGTCCGCACGCTGACGCGCTTCCGCACTAAAGACGGGCGGGACGCGTTCATGAGTTTGCTGACCGACACGCATGCACCCATACGTGAGGCGGCGCTTGCAGGGCTCGCGAGCCTGCCCATATCACCGGACGTGAGACCAGTTTGTCAACTCCTCAGGGATCCAGAGAAAAGCATACGGCGCCAGGCCAGCGCCATTCTGACCCAATGGAAAGTCCCAGAGACAGTATCGTATCTCTTCGACGTCTTGCAGGATCCCTCTCCAGAAGTACAACAGGATGCGATGGAACTCCTGTCCGTGGTAGGGGATACGAGTAGCATCAAGACGGCGGTGACCTCACAGACCGACACACCGGTTCTGCGCGATACCCTCATGCGGCTCCTCGAGGCTCCCCAGACACGTTTACGCCAGCTGGCTCTTGAGGGCTTGACGAGTCTTCAGGCGCCTCTAGGCTTTGAAGCCTTATGTCGCCTGTTGTGGGATCCGGATCACACGGTACGGCAACAGGCGGCAGCGCTCCTCACGCAACTCAATAATCCACAAACGCTTCCTATCCTCATCGAGACCCTGCAGGCCGAAACGCCCGACGTGCGCCAGGGAGCCGTAGCCATCCTGAACTCGATTGCGGACGTCACCCTCCTCAAGCACCTCTTCAGCGCTCTAGCCGATCAGGAGTGGTGGGTGACCATGCAGGTTACAGAGGCCCTGGGACGAGGCGGTGGCGCGAAGGTCATTGATGCAGCCCTGAAGCTTAGCCTGGATACAGATGCGGGCATGCGTCGTAGCGCCATCGAGATCCTGAAGCTGAGCCAGGATCCGCAAGTGCTGAACTTTCTGACAGAGGCGCTGGACGCCGAGGACTCCTGGCTCCAGACGTGCGCTGCAGAGGTGGCAGGGGCCTTAGGCGAGAAACGTGTAGTCCCAGCCTTGTTGCGTCTCGCGCAGACCGGGTCTACGGACATGTGCCTGGTCGCCCTGCGTACCCTCACCAGTCTGGGAGATGCCCGTGTGATCCCCCTCCTGCTCACCCATCTGCACCAGGCCACTCCTGTCCTGCAACGCGAAGCATTACAGGCCCTGGCCACCCTGACAGATGCTGAACACTCCGAAGCCGTCCTGCAGGCGGTAATGGCAGTGCGCAGCACCGATGATGCGGACCTCAAAGCCGTCGCGAATAGCACCGCGAGTGCGATCATTCGGCGTTTTGGTGTGCGGGCTGTAGGACACAGTCTCGCGCGGGACGTCAGTGGGAACCGTCCCGCGCCCCAGTCGCTCCTCTACGAGACGACGCCAAATAACAGCCCCCGGTCGGCCATAGCGAGCACGCCAGGAGCTGAGAGTAGCGGGCCTGACCCAGAGTCCGATACCCTGATAGCCGATGCGATTTTGGATGCAACCGCACTCGTCCCTGGCATGATGTTAGCAGAGCGCTATCGCATCGTCCGCCAGATTGGCCAGGGTGGCTTTGGCACCGTCGTGCTCGTGGAAGACACCATGGTCGGCGAACAACTCATCCTGAAATTCCTCAATCCTCACATGGCGGCAGATAGTCGTATGATCAAAAGGTTTATCCGCGAACTGCGCTATGCCAGACGCGTCACGCATGAGAATGTTATTCGTATTCACGACTTTCTCCGTCTCGAGAAATCCTACGCCATTTCCATGGAGTACTTTCCCAGCCACAGCCTCAGCGCTGAGATATCCGCGCACACCCCCATGCAGCCCCAACGCGCTCTGCGCATCCTCTGGTACATCTGCCGCGGCATGCACGCTGCCCATCAGGTCAAGATTATTCACCGTGACCTGAAGCCACCAAATGTGTTAATCAGCGACGCCGGTGTGGTGAAGATCGTTGACTTTGGCCTTGCCGCGGCAGTGAGCGACACCGCGACACGGCTCACCAGGACTGGTGCGCTACTCGGTACACCGCTATATATGGCGCCCGAACAGGTCCAGAATCGTAAGATCGATGTCCGTACAGACATCTATAGCCTGGGAATCATGATGTATGAGATGTGCACGGGCCGGCCGCCCTACTGTGGCAATAATCCCATGGCTATTCTCTATCAACACCTCGAGGGGAAAGCGACGCCACCGCGTGAGTTGAACGCAGCCCTGGCACCAGAACTGGAGGCCATCGTCCTGAAGGCCATGGCCGTTGATCCGGCGCAGCGCTTTCAAAGTATGGAGGCATTAGGCAGGAGCCTGGTTCCGCTGCTCAAACAGTCGACGTGATGAGGGTACGCTGGTGGCCTCCTCGAGGTGACAGCCCCTCCTCTCTTCGGCCAATGTGTACGTTTTTGACTTGCGAAGCCTGGTTAGCTTTCCTACAATGCCTGAGTAACGCAAAGGGTTTTTTAGTTATAAGACAATAAGGATGAATACGGTGATCTGTCCTCTCTTCCCGCAGGTTGTCACAATGGCAGAGTAAGCCAGAAGGTGTGTGTATGGGCTTCCTGGATGGCTATAAGATTAAAAAAGCTCTTGCCGTGCTCCTCGCCTCGCAGAACCCTGCCAGTCCCCAGACCGTGCAGGCCCTCTCGAGACTCAGGGAGGTCGGGCGACCAGCGCTCGCCACATTCGTAGAAGCACTGGGCAATGCCAGACATCCTGAGATTATTGAAGAGCTGCTAGCGGCTTTTTTGGACAACGACACCTTCGCTTTTTTCATAGGCCACCTGACGCATCCGAATGCTCAGGTAGCGGCAGGCGTTGCCCGGGTGTTTGTCAAAAGCACGAAGTATGACCCGCATCAGCTGCTCAAGCTGTTGACCGATGCCAAGGCTCCCAAAGCAGTTCTTGGGAAGATTTTGACCCAGCGTAAGGATCATTTGCATGTCAAGTCTCTCATCAATATGCTCGGCACTGCCGATCGTGAAAACCGTGCTGTGCTCTTGCGTTTGATCGAACGGTCTGCGACCGGCACCGTTCTCCCTGACCTCATACGGGCGGCACGGAACGAGGATGTGACGATCCGTGCAACTATGGCACGCATCCTGGCACGCTTTAGTACGGAAGCGGTGCGTGACACCTTGTCCAGCCTCCTCAATGATCCGCGCAAAGAGGTCCGGCAGGTAGCCTTGGAGGGTCTGGCGAGCTTGAAGATGCCACTGGAAGTCGGCTCGATCTGCCAGAGGTTGCGGGATCCCGATCCGACTATCCAAACGAAGGCAAAGGAAATCCTCATCCAGGTGCGTGATCCGCAGGTGGCGCGCGCGCTCGTTGAGATCCTGCAGGATGAAGCTGAAGACGTGCAGCAGCGCGCCGTGGAGGTGTTGAATACGGTACAGGATAGTGCGCCTGTGCGCGTGCTCCTGGAAGCTCTCAGAAGCAAGGAATGGTGGGTAAAGGTGCGGGCCTTTGAGGCGCTACGCACTGGGGGTCAGTCGAAACTGTTTGATGCCGTGTTGACCCTCCTCCAGGATGCAGATGAGTATATCCGCAGCAGCGCTGTGGAGATTTTAAAGAATCAGCAGCATGCCTTTAACCATTTGGTCAAGACTCTCGACAACACTGACCCGGAGGTGCGGGCGCGCGCGGTGGAGGCGCTCGTAACGCTAGAGGACAAACGGGCCGTGCCTGTGTTCCTGCGCCTGCTGCGTGAACTGCCGAGGCTAGGCACTCTCGTCATCCCAGCGTTGGCGAAGCTCGAGGGGCGCCAGGCTATTCCACCCCTTATCGAGTGTCTGCAAGGCACCGACCAGGCCGTGCGTATCGCTGCTCTCCGGGCGCTCTCGTCCCTGGCAGATACGGCTCACGCTGAACAGATCTGGAAGGCGGTCATGGCAGTACGCGAGACTGCCGACGATGCTGAACTCAAGGAGGCTGCCAATGCCACAGCGAACGCGCTGGTGAGCAAAGGGGTGTTGGTGCGACCTTCCAGTAATTCGACGATGGTGCAACTGCAGCCGGCCCTGCCCGACCTGCACAGCCTTGAGGCCTTGAGTATATTGACCCCTGAATCCCACGATCACGATATGGAAGCGATCATCACAGATGGCAACAAGACGGACCATTACATCGATGCCGACACACTTGAACCCGGTGAGATGTTGGTTGAGCGCTATCGAGTCATGCGCCGTGTGGGTAAAGGGGGGTTTGGCGCGGTTATC
Source organism: Candidatus Entotheonellaceae bacterium (assembly GCA_048594805.1). Lineage (GTDB taxonomy): Bacteria > Tectomicrobia > Entotheonellia > Entotheonellales > Entotheonellaceae > SXND01. The sequence continues at coordinate 50,302 of JBMDXC010000335.1, forward strand.
CTCGTCGAAGATACCGTGGTTGGTGAGGAGATTATTCTCAAATTCTTGAATCGTGAAATCGCGGCAGATGACAATATGATTGAACGTTTCAAACATGAGTTGCGCTATGCCCGGCGGATCACACACGAAAACGTCATTCGCATTCACGATTTCTTAACGCTGAAGAAATCCTATGCTATCTCGATGGAGTACTTTCCTAGCCACAGCCTGTCGGATGAACTCAAACAGGGGCCCATCAGCCTCAAGCGTGGCCTCAAGATTGTGTGGGACATCTGCCGGGGGTTGAGCACCGCCCATCAGGTCGGGGTGGTGCATCGTGATATCAAACCACCAAACATTTTGATTAACGATAGCGGTCTGGTGAAAGTGGTGGACTTCGGTCTGGCGGCGCTGAGTCATGCGGACGCACGCCTGACGCGCACTGGGGTGCTGCTGGGGACACCGACCTATATGGCCCCGGAGCAAGTGCGGGCGCGCACTATCGATGCACGGACGGATATCTACAGTCTCGGCGTCATCATGTATGAAATATTCACCGGGAGGCCGCCCTATGTGGCGGACGATCCTATGGCCATCTTATTCCAACATGTCACAGGCAATCCCACTCCACCACGGCAGCTCAGGCCGGATATTCCTGCAGCGGTGGAGGCCATCATTCTTAAGGCGATGTGGGTTGATCCTGCCAAGCGCTTCCAGAGCATGGATGACTTGCGCAGGAGTATCATCGCTCTGTCAAAACAGGAAACGCACTAATGGCAGAACGTATGAGCTCCAATCGCGCCCTACAGCAGACCGTTGTCTTCGGCCTCTCCGACCGGGGGTTACAGCGCGACAACAACGAGGATCATTTCATGGTGGCCGATCTGAGCCGTAAAGTGATTGGCGTCCATGATAACCAATTGCGTCCAGAGTTGTTCCACCACGATATTGGCACGCGTGGGACTGTGCTGATGGTAGCCGATGGCCTCGGCGGCCATGAAGGCGGGGAGGTTGCCAGCCAGCTCGCAGTTGATATCGTGGCCCAAGCGCTCGTCAATACGGCAGAACGAGCCCTGCCAATATCTGAACAGATCAGGCGCGCGGTGGACATGGCACATGAAGCAATCTGTAAGCATCATGGGGCGAGTGGGCGGACGCGCCATATGGCGTCGACACTGACCCTGGTGCATCTGGGGCATGGCCTCATGACCATTGCCCAAGTGGGTGACAGTCGCGCGTATCGGTTCAGTGGGGGGAAACTCACGCTCCTGACCGAGGACCAGACCGTCGTACACATGATGCAAAAGAAAGGTATGCTGACGCCTGAAGAAGCACAAAATCATCCGCACCGCAACGTCATCTTGCAAGCCTTGGGCCAGGACAAATCTGTCCTGCCGGAGATTCAGACCCTGCCGTTCTCGCATAACGATTGCCTGTTGTTATGCTCGGACGGCTTGTCGTCCTATGTAGCGCATGAACGCATCGAAGCGATTATGGCCTCGGGTGAGGACGAGCATATGCGGTGCCGCCGTCTGGTCGAGGAGGCGAACGCTGCGGGGGGAGCCGACAATGTCACCGTGTTGCTGGCACGCCTGATCATCACAGAGCATGTACATCCTGAGACCCCCAGCAAGCCGCCAGTGCATAGTGCTCCGCATGGGGTGGAACACGCCCCTACGAGCATCCAGGTCACAGAGGCGTCTGTGCCGCAGCCGGCATACGCTGCCCTCGCCGCGCCAGCTGGTGAGCCGGCCAAACGCCCGATCTGGAAGCGGGAAATTAAGTGGCCATGGGGGCACAAAACCGCACGTTCGGCGGCACCGCGTCCTCCTCAGCCTGGACGAGCAGCGGCCCTGCCCCAGGACACACGTGAAGAGGGACACGCCGCGGCCAAGCCTGGGCACGCAACTTCTACAGCGTCGTGGGATCCTCGGGTGCTCAAGGCCGTCGAAGACAGCCTGGCAGTACACATTGGCCCAGTCGCCAAAATCTTAGTAGGAAGAGCGGCACATCATACCAAAGATCTGCACGAACTCTGCCAGGCTCTCGCTGCCCAATTGTCGACGGAGCAGGAGCGCAAGAGCTTCCTGCATGCTGCCTTGCATCAGCAGCAAACACGCTCCTGACACCCCGAGTGATGGTGCCCCGCCTCGCCCGCAGTTTTCACTTCTATCGAGACGTTACCTGGCTGCGGCCAGCGGTGGGGCCAGCTCTTCGTCCCAGGGACCAGGGAAGAGGCCCTTGGAGCGGCCTTCGCCAGAAAAGACTTTGTCGTGGCGCCCCCACTGATTTCTGGGCAGTTCGTAGGATACTTCAATACCATTGCCATCAGGATCGCGGAAATAAATTCCAATAGAAATCCCATGGTCGGACACGTGCTCGATAGGGACATTCAGCTCTTTAAGCCGCTGGTAAGCCTGCTTTAGATCATCCAGGCTGTGCATCATCCAGGCCATGTGATTCAGGCCCACCTGCCTCTTCTGTTGCAGGGGAGCGTCGTCGCCTACCTGCATCAGTGCTACCTCATGCGACTGTTCCTGATCCGCTGACATGAAGGCGGCGCGGCCAGGAATATAGTCGTAGGTGTGCAATCCCAGTACATCCTCATACCACTTGTGAGAGCGCTCGACGTTGCGCACATAGATGTTGACATGACCCAGATACTTTGGTCTGTAGCTCATGGCCCTTCCTCCCTAAAAGGTCTTAGATGACGCTATGCACCGTACCATACAAACGACTAGCCATGCAAGCTCTACAGGAGGTACTGGTCTCCAGAGCTACTCCCAGGGGAAAATTACTTTGCCTTTACCGTCTAGGTATGCTAGGGTTGTGCGCTATACAGTGCTGATAGTGTGTCCAGGGCTAACAGGTTATGACACTAGTAGGTAGGGTTCCTCTATGGATGTTTTGGAAGGATTGCAACAGATACGGGGTGAGATGGATAGGTATGTCGTTGGGCATGACGACGTCAAAGAAGCAGTCATGCTCGGGCTCATTGCGCAGGAGCATATCTATCTGGAGGGGCCGCCAGGTACCGCAAAAACCATGCTGGCAGAGATTACCTCGGAGGCGGCAGATCTCAAATTTTTCTTCTATCAACTGCACCGGGATACGCGTCTAGCTGAACTTGTTGGGGATACCGTGATCTTCCGCGAGCGGGACACCTCAGGTGGCGAACTCATCCGGCAGATGAACCGTAAGGGCGGTATCCTGACTGCAGAAATTTGCGTCCTCGACGATATCTCACGGGCGCCAGGGGAAGCGCTGAATATCCTTTTGCGCATCTTAAATGAGCGCAAGTTCGGCGACGACAATATTCCCCTCTTAACGGCCATAGCCACAGGCAATCCTACCAAGGACGAGTATTACAACGAGCCTCTGGATCCAGCCAATCTCGACCGTTTTACCATCCAGATGCGCACGCTGGGCCTGTTGCAGCGGAATCAGTGGGAGCAAGCGGCCAGGGTCATCGATCTCTACGAGGACAACCACTTAAGTGGGCTGCTCTCCCCGAAAGTCAATAGGGCCGTCCTCGATGCGGCCAATGCGACCGTGCCGGAGGTTGATTTAACGGCGCAGGTGAAACAGTTACTGCTCGAGTTCCTCAATGTGCTGCTCAATGACTACCACCTCAATGACAGCAACTCCCTGCTGACCGATCGCACCTTCCTGGTGAAAGCGGTCAAAATCCTCAAGGCGAAAGCAGTGCTCGAAGGGCGCATGCACTGTGTACCGGAGGACCTCTTCGTACTTAAGTACATCACCACTTTTCGTATTCCTGAAGAGCTGCATAAGCGGCTTGAAGAAATCATCAACGAGCTGTTGCGAAAAAAAAAAGTAGCGCCTGAAGAGCAAGAAGATGTCGAGCAGATGAGTCAGGCGCAGTCTGAGGAGCGCACCGAGGGGCAACCGCGTTCTGACTACAGTGCGCAGGAGGCCACGGTGGATCACCGCAAGCAGCAGTTGGAACTGGGCGACATGGTGCAGCAGACGCTCAGCCCCAATGCTGAAGACGGTGGTGACAACAGTGAGCTGAATCTCGATAACGAGACCATCGAGAATATCGAGGTGCTGCTCAAAGTCCTCAAAGGTCGTATGGACCGCAATATGGCGGAGAAGGTGGCGCACCCGGGTGGCCAGCCACGCAAGTGGCGCCGTATGACGAACTTTGCGGACCTGCTCGACACGGATCCAGTGGAGAGTTCCATCTGGTATGACCATGTCAATCCGCAATTACCACGCGTATTGCTGCGTGAGCGCTTTGATCGCGGTGGGGAGCTGGCCATCCTGCGTGATATTAGCTCGTCCATGGCGGGGATTTATTCCAAATGGGCCTCGTCAGTGATCCTACGGCTCGTGGAAATGGCCCGAAAGAAGCGTATGCGCGTGGGCTACATTGAGTTCAACCACCTTTCCACCAAGTACCAGGTGGCCGGAAAATTTTTCATACGTGATTACGAGAGAATGTCGCAACGGGCCCTGCATCTGCACTGCTCGGGCTGCACGAATTACCAGAACTCGCTGGAAGATGCCCTCACGGAGTTTAAGCGTTTGGGGTCGGGAAACCAGCACATTCTTTTCCTCACCGACGGCGTGCCGACGCAAGGGGATTGGGAGGTGAAGGCTGAGCGCGAGATGGCCAAAGAGCTCGGCGTGGCTATCCATACCATCTTCATCGGCAAAAACAAATGCCCGCGTATCCTGGAGATTATCTCCGAGGAAACCAATGGGGCACAATTCCAGGCCTCGACGGACCGTTATGGCGTCATTCGTATCGAGGAACGGAACCGGCCGGAATTCCTCGTGGGCCGTTGATGGCACATGAGTTGATATGACGCATCGTGGAGGCAGAGTGCTACCACTGTGTATGTGGTATGCCTTCACGGTGCGCTTTGTTTTCTCGGGAAGGAGGCTGTCATGTTACTCGAAGGCAAAGTCGCCGCTGTGACTGGTGGTGGCAGTGGTATCGGCCGGGAAATCTGCAAGCTCATGGCGGCAGAAGGCGCCAAGGTGGTGGTCAATGACCTCGGCACCGCGGTGGATGGCGTCGGTCAGTCGCGCTCGGCCGCCGATCAAACCGTGGAGATGATCAAGCAAGCGGGCGGCGAGTCCACGCCGAATTATGACTCTGTAGCAACCCCTGAAGGCGGGCAAAATATTATCCAGACTGCGGTCAATGCCTATGGCAGGATTGACATTCTGGTACACGTGGCTGGCATTCTGCGCGACCGCATGATTTTTAATATGAGCATTGAGGAGTGGGACGC